>CAMNCG010000050.1 GCA_946534105.1 uncultured Verrucomicrobiota bacterium | reverse complement strand
GCGCAAGCCCGCGTACGGGCGCGCCATGTCGCTGACAAAGTTTGGTCACACCCCGGCGGGGAGAGGCGCTTGCTTTCGCGGAAACGGGCGTTTATAATCGGCGCCATCCAGAACGCAAGGCGCGGCAAGGCGCGCCGCATTCCCGAGCGCGCCCGGAGAGCGTGCGCCCCCACACGGAGATTCCCATGGCTGAAGAACTGCAACCCCTTCTCGACAAAATCCGCACCGAAGGCCTGGCGAAGGCGAACGCCGAAGCCGACGCGATCGCCGCCAGGGCGAAGGCCGGCGCGAAGGCCGTGCTGGACAAGGCGGAGGCCGACGCCGCGGCCATCCGCGACCAGGCCGAGGCCGACGCCGCGCAGCTCCGCGCGCGTTCGGAGGAATCGCTGCGCCAAGCCGCCCGCGACGTGATGCTCAAGGTCGGGCGGGATGTGCAGGCCGCGCTCGAGCGCATCCTCCTCGCGGAGGTTTCGACCGCCCTTTCCGATCCCGCCGCCCTCGCGCGCTGCATTGAGGGGGCCGTTTCCGCGGGCATCGCGGCGGGCGGCGTCGTCCAGGTGCCGCCGGAGGCCGCAAAGGCCGTCGCCGACACCGTCCTGGCCTCCGCCGCGGCGGGCGCCGCCGGAAAGGACGGCTTCCGGGTCGAAGCCGCCGACGGCGTCTCCTCCGGCTTCCGCGTGTTCGTGGAAAACGGCCGCGTGGAACACGATTTCACCGCCGAAGCGGTGTCCGCCGCCCTCGCCGCGGCCGTCCGTCCGGCGCTCGCCGCCGTGGTCTTCGGCAAGCGCGACTGAAACGCAAGGCCATGTCCTACGAGTATTTCGCTTCGTCCCTGCCGGCCCTGAAGTTCGGCGATCCGCCGCCGTTCGGCCCCGCGGAGCTTCTCGCCGCCGCCGGTGGCGTGCTCTCCGGCCCGGACTTCGCCGCCCTCGACGCCCTGCTCTCCGGGGCGGAGTCGGAGCACCCGTTCGCCGTCGCCTGGCGCGATTGCGAGACGCAGCTGCGCAACGCGGTCGCGCGCCGCCGGGCCACCCGCCGCCCCGGCGGCGGTGCCGACGCCGCGGCGCGCTTCGAGCGTCCGCACGGCGGCTGGCGCGCGTCGATCGAGACCGGCGTCGCGGCCGCGTACCAGGAACCCGACCCGCTTTCCCGGCACCGGGCGCTCGCCCGCCTGCGCTGGGACGCCGCCTCCGAGCTCGCGGGCGGAAACCCGTTTTCGGCGGACGCCGTCCTCGCCTGGGCGGTGAAACTGCTCGTGAACGCCGATCTCGCGGCCGTGGATCCCGAAAAGGGTCTTGCGCGGTTCGACGCCGCGGCGTCCGCGCCTTCCGGCGCCGGCGCGGCGCGCTGAGCGGCGACGGAGCGCAACGGAATCGGACCATGTTTCGCGGGAATTCCCCTTCGCGCCGTGCGGTCGCGTGGCTCTGCGCAGCGGCCGCCGCGCTGGCCGCGGCCGCGTGCTGCGGGGAGGCCCTTCGGCGCGGCCGCGCCGCCACCCGCCGAAACGGCGCGGCCCCGGCCGGCGCCCCGGCCGCCGTTTCGCTCGTCACCGTCGCGCTCGGGGGCTTCCGCGGCGTCGCGGCGGACCTGCTCTGGCTCCGCGCCGGACGCCTGCAGGAGGAGCGCAAGTTCGTGGAACTCGTGCAGCTTTCCGAGTGGATCACCGCGCTGGAACCGGAGTCCGACGAGGTCTGGAGCTTCCACGCGTGGAACCTCGCCTACAACGTGACGGTCCTGCTCGGGCGCCCCGACGACCGCTGGCGCTGGATCGAAAGCGCGGTGTCGCTCCTGCGCGACCGGGGCATGGAGATGAACCCGTCGTCCTCCGCCGTGAAACGCGAGCTGGCGTGGCTCTTCCTCCACAAGATCGGCACCGATTCCGACTCCGCCGCCTGGTACTACCGCACCGTCTGGGCGCGCGAAATCTCCGGCTGGCTCGGCCCGGACGGCGGGCCGCCGCCCGCGGGCTCCATTTCGGCGGAAGAACTCGCCGACGCGCTGAAGATGGATTCCGCGGAAATGGCCGCGCTCGCGGACCGCTTCGGCCGCATCGACTGGCGCGTGCCGGACGCGTCCGCGCTTTACTGGAGCTGGCTCGCGCTGCGCGACGCCGCGGGCGGCCCCGACGAGCTTCCGTGCCGCCGCCTGGTCTACTCTTCGCTCCTTTCCATGATGCGCGGCGGCGGCGCGCTCTCCGGCGATCCCGCCTCGGAAGACTGGTCGTACGCCGCCGCGCCGAATCCGGCGGTCGTGGATGCCACGGGCACGTTCATCGAGGAAACGATGCGCGCGACGCCCTTTTCCGGCGTCCGCCACGCCTACGCCGGCTGGCTCCGCGACGCGATCGCGATCCGCATGCTCCAGGGGCGCGAAGCCGACGCCCGCGCGCTTTACGGCCGGCTCGTGCGATTTCTCGCCGAAAACGGGGTCGTCGACGGCGTCCCGCCGTTCGAAAAGCTGCTTTCCGCCCCGGAAGGATTCCTCTCGGAGCTTCTCGACCGATCATGAAAACCCTTGCCGTCTTTCTCGAAAGCGAAGTTCCCGTCTTCCGGCCGTCCGACGCCTCCGTCGCGCGCCTCGCGGCGCTTCTCGGAGACGGATGGCGCGTCCGCGCGGCGCGCGACGAGGCGTCGTTCCTCACGGTCCTTCCCGAAGCCGACGCCGCCGTCGTGTGGACCTTCCGCCAGGAATGGTTCGCCTCGGCCCCGCGCCTGCGCGCGCTTTGCACGCCGGCCGCCGGAAAGGACTACTTCCGCGTGACCCCGCCGCCCGGGGTCGAACTGCGCTACGGCTCGTTCCACGGCGCAATCATGGGCGAAACCGCCGCCGCGTGCGTACTGTCGCTCTCCCACGGACTGTTCCAGGGCGCCTCGCTCATGACGGCGCGCGGCGGCCGCGAGGCCTGGCCGCGCCCGTTCCTGGCGGCGCGGGCGCGACGCCTCGCCGGCGCCACCTGCGCGATCCTCGGCTTCGGGGCGATCGGAAGCGCCGCGGCCCGCTTTCTCAAGCCGTTCGGAGCGCGCATCGCCGGCATCGCCCGCACCGCCAAGCCCCGGCCGGCGTGGTTCGGCCCGGAGGACGCCACGTTCGCCGTTTCCGACGCCGCCGCGGCGCTCCGCGACGCTTCGTTCCTCGTTTCGTTCCTCCCCTCCGGCCCGGAAACCGACGGCCTCGTGGACGCCGCCCTGCTTTCGCTTCTGCCCCCGGGCGCGTTTTTCCTCAATTTCGGCCGCGGCAACTGCGTGGACGAAAACGCCCTCGCCGCGGCGCTCGCGTCCGGGCGCCTCGCGGGCGCGGTCCTCGACGTCTACCGGGAAGAGCCGCTGCCCCTCTCCTCCCCGCTGCGCGACGCCCCGAACGCCTGGCTGTTCCCGCACTCGTCCGCGTTTTCGCCGGACTACGTCGATCTCTGCTTCGACGAGCTTTCCGCCTTCCTGAAATCGTGGTGACCGCCCGGCGGCCGCCGCTCAGGGGAGGTTTTCGTCGAACGGCTCGGCGACGACCGAGCCGTCCGCCTTTTTCGAGAGGATTTCGACCTTGCGCTCGATTTCGGAAAGGGTCTTGTTGCAGTAGGCCAGAAGGGTCTGTCCCTCTTCGAAGGAGGCGACCATCGCGCCGAGGTCTTCGTTTCCGCTTTCCATGCGCTGCACGAGCGCTTCGAGCCGCTTCATCGCGTCTTCGAAGCTCGCCGGCGCGGCGTGGGCCGCCTTGCCGGCGCGCGTCTTCGCCGCGCGCGCGGCGGTGTCGTTCGTTTCGTCGCTCATTTCACTTTCCGTTTCCCGATGCCGGTTTGCCGGATTCCGCCGGAAGAAGGCCGGCGGCGCGGAGCGCGGCTTCGCGCGCGGCGCGCACGGACGGATCCTTGTCGAGCGGCCGCTCCGGCGGCGGCGCGCTGACCCGTTCCATGGACGACGCCCCGGCCGCCGAAGGTGCCGCGGGCTGCGCCGCCGCCGCAGGCTGCGCCGTGCGCGCCGGCGCCGCGGGACGGGCCGGCGGCGGCGTGCGCGCCGGAAGCCCCGGTGCCATCGTCCCGAACGCGAAATCGCAGATTCCTTCGTAGATGCCGCGGGCGACCGTCTCCCGGCCGCTTTCGGTGCGGAGCCACGCCAGGTCCGACGGCGACGAAACGAACCCGCATTCCACGAGGGTCGCCGGCGCGCGCGCGTCGCGGAGCACGATCCACCGGGCGCGCCGGAATCCGCGGTCCTCCGTTTTCGTCCCCGCCGCCCGCACGAGACGCCGCTGGATGCAGTACGCGAGTTGCACGTTGCCGACGTCGTGGCCGTTGCCGTGGAACTTCGTCTTCGATTCCACGGTGGCCTTTCCGGCGTGGGCGGTCGATTCCATCCCCATGGCCGGAAACGCGTACGTTTCGATGCCGCGGGCCCCGGTGCGCGATTCGGAATTCAGGTGGATGCTCACGAACGCGTCCGCCCGCCACCGGTACGACTTTTCGACGCGTTCGGAAAGTTCCAGCGCCGTCTCGTCGTCCGTCCGCGTGAGAAGCACCTCGAATCCGTCCGCGCGGAGTTTCTTCGCCACGCGCTTCGCGATGTCGAGAGCGACCGTCTTTTCCGCGGTCTTTCCGTCCTTCGACACCGCGCCGGAATCCGTCCCGCCGTGCCCGGGATCGAGACACACGCGCATCGGACGGCCGGAAACGAGCGGCGTCGAGCGGGCCGAAACGAGCGGCGCCACGGTGAGCTTCGCGTCGAGCGGCGCCGGCGAAACGGACTTGCGCTTCCAGTCCGACACCGCGGGCTTCGCCAGATACACCGACACGCCGTCCAGCTTCGCGAGCGTGCGCCCCGCGGAGTAGTCGCACTTCCACGGCTTCGGTTTCGGCGCCGGAAGCGCGGCCGGCGCGTTCGTCGGTTGCGAAGCCGGGGCCGGGGCGTTCGCCGGCTGCGAAACCGCCGCCGCCGCGGCCGGGGCCGGAACCGCCGCGGCCGGCGCGTCGGCCGACTCGGCCGCCGGAACCGCGCCGGAGCCGCCCTCCCCTTCCTCCGGCCCCTGCGTCGTGGCGCAACCGGCCAGCGCGGCCGCGGATGCGACCAGCGAAGCGCGGAAAACGTTGCGGAGAAACGCCATGGACGGGGACGGACGGATTTCGGCGGAAACGAAAGCCCCCGGAAACCGCTTCAGGGTCTCCGGGGGCGAAGATGGCTCCGGTGGCTGGATTCGAACCAGCGACCAAGGGATTAACAGTCCCCTGCGCTACCACTACGCTACACCGGAACGGGACGCTTTGCCGTCGTGCGGAAAGCGGGGCCAACGTTAGCAAAGCCCCTCTTAAAAGTCAAGCGTTTTTTTTCGGGAATCGCATGGCAATGGGACCGCCGCCCGGCCGAAGCCGGGAGGTTGTTTCCTTCACATGCGGCAATTCAAATTTTTCACTTGATTTTTTGAAACAATTTTGGCATTGTTTGCGCCCGCCGTCCACGAACGGCGGAGTCGGGAAACCTCCCGGCCCCGGCAAGCGCCCGAAGCGCGCAGCAAAAAAACACATCCGATGAAAACGATTTCCGCCCTTTCCCTCGCCGCCGTCGCGGCCGCCGTTTCGGCGTCCGGCTCCGGCTTTTCCCTTTTTCAGGGCGATGCCACCGGCATCGCCGACGCCGCCGGCTCCATCGCCAAGGGCGGCCGCGTCGGCGACATGTACTACAACCCCGCGACGCTCGGCGCCACGACCGGCACCGTCGTGCAGGCCGGCTCCTTCTTCACGCGCCCGCACCTCAAGATCGTCACGAAGAGCCCGTACACCGGCGAAACGCGCAAAACCGCAGGCGACAAGAAATGGTTCGCCATCCCGCACGCCTACTTCGCGACGTCGCTCTGCGAGGACGTTCGCTTCGGCTTCGGCCTCTTCTCCCGCATCGGCCTCGGCGACGAATTCCCTCGCTCCTGGCCGGGCCGCTACAACAGCACCAAGGTCGATTTCCAGACGATCGACCTCTCGCCGTCCGTCTCGTGGCGCGCGACCGACTGGCTTGAAGTCGCCGCCGGCGTGACGTTCCAGTACTTCGACATCACGCTCGAGCAGGAGATCGACGCCGCCGGCATCGCCGGCATGCGCCCGTACAACGATCCGGCCGCCGGCCCGCGCCTCGACGTGCACCAGCGCATCCACGGCGAGGACGACTGCGCCGTCGGCTGGGACCTCGGCGTCCGCGTCGATCCGGTCGAGCGCCTCCACGCCGGTCTCGCCTACCACAGCTCCGTCACCGCCAAGGCGAAGGGACACGTGAGCTACGACGCTCCGCTCCCCGTCCGCGCCGCCTACCCCGCCTTCTTCCAGTACACGAAGGCGCACGGGCAGATTGAGGAGCCCGACTACTGGATGGGCGCCGTGGCATACGACTTCACCGATGCCCTCACGCTCGGCTTCAACGTCACGCGCTCGGGCTGGAGTTCCTGGGACAAGCTTGAAATCCACGAGGACAAGCCCTTCCTGCCCGGCCACGGCACCATCGGAGCCGAAAAGGACTGGAACGACGTCTGGCGCTTCGCCTTCGGCGGCGCGTACCGCATCGACGAAAACTGGACCGTCCGCGGCTCGTTCACCTGGGACGATTCCCCGATCAACCGCAGGCACGCTGACTACATCGTCCCGGCCGACACCCGCGAAATCTACGCCGTCGGCCTCTCGTGGGAATCCGGCGCCTGGGCGCTCGACGCGACCTACTTCTTCGAGAAGATCAACGACATGACCGTCTCCGGCCGTCCCGCCGAGGGCGTCTTCGACGGCCGCTACTGCGACGGCTTCTCGCACGCCTTCGCGTTCTCCGCCAGCTACCTGTTCTAGCGCGCGTGGCGAATGCGCCGGAGAAATCTGGCTCCTTCGAAAAACAGCGGTTCTTCGCCGACGGGGACGCTCCACGTGCCGTCCGCGCCTCGTGCCGGGCGCAGGAGACGTCCGGTGAAAGGCAAATGGTGCGGAGAGGATTTTCATGGTCTGGGAAAACGTGGCGCTTTGACGTGGTATTCCCTGCAAAGAACCGGAAGACGCGCCTTTGCGGCTTGCGCCCGCTCGATGGCATCGCGGGCGATGGCAGGCGGAATGTCGACTTGGGCGGCCAGCCGCATCAGGTCTTCCACGCCCGGGTTTTCACCTTCCCCGGCAACGGAGAGCGTCTGCCAGCCGCCAGGTCCGTTGGCGAACGTGAAATCGTAGAACGGAGCGAGAGACCACGAGCCCGTCTCGTCCATGAGGAACGACGTGTTCTTCAAGTGGTCGTCGCGGTTGTGAAGAAGGACGTTCAGGCAGACCCGCAAAAAGAGTTCCCGTTGCGCGGCCGCGTCGCGCAGAAGCGCGGCCGAAAGCCGAAAGAGAACCTCGTATTCATCGCCAGGCGTGCGGAAATCGGCGTGTAAAAGACCGGCCGCGGAATGCATGTGGATTCGGCGTCCTCCGGGGGCGCGGTCGAACCGCCGCCAATCGGTCGAGGCTCATGTGCGCGCCTCCTTTGTCCGCCCGTGGCGAATGCGCCGGGGACGCGGAGCCGACGGCCGGAACGAGCGAAGGTCGTCCGGTAGTTCGGCAAGGCGGCATTGTTCCTCCAAAAACGCATGCAGCGAGTCTAGGGCGTCGAGCGCGAACAGGACCCGTGCCAGACGGTCCGTCGAAACGACTCCCATCCGCTCCAGACGCGAAAGCGTCGAGGCGGGCACTCCGGCACGCGACGAAAGTTCGGGTTGCGTCCAGCGCCGCTTTTGCCGCAACGCCCGGACGAGCCGACCAAGTTCCGCCGTGACGTCACGCGGTCCGACGAGGGAAATGGAAATGTCCGTATTCATGGCGACGGGAATCATACGGCAAAATATGGGAATAAGCAACTAAAAATCAACTTTATTGCAATATATGGCTTTTATTTTGTGAAAAATCGAACCGCAAGACAGGGCGGAGGCTGCGGGTACGTCTAGGAGCGCGGGCATCCTGCCCGCGGACGAGGCACATTGCATTTTGCAAAAATGAAAGTATGGTATTGTTTTTGCACGAAGTTCCAAAGCAGATGCAGCTCCCGCTCAACCCGACGCATTTCCCATTCGTCGCGAAACCAGGAGTCCGCCGCATCAACGGGGCTTGGGAAGGACCTGCTTTCGGCGACGGAACGGCCTTCAGAGACGTTCCGTCACAAGTCTGGCTCCTTCGAAAAACAGCGGTTCTTCGCCGACGGGGACGCTCCACGTGCCGTCGGCGCCTCGTGCCGGGCGCAGGAGGCGTCCGGTGAAGGATCGGAAGACCGGGGTGGAGGCTGCGGACTCCCCTGGGAGCGATGACTCCTTGGGGGGTGCGGCCTCTGGCCGCGCCGCATCCTCAAAATGAAGTTCCATGCGCTCGGTGGCGCCGGTTTTCCAGATGGCTCCGGCGGGAGTGCCGTCAGGGCGCATCCACTGCGGGTAGTAGAGGCCGCGCGTTTCGTCGCGCCACGGGCTGGGGAGCTGCACGGATCCGGCGGGACGCATGAGCGTGAAGTTGAGGTATGCGCCCCATGCCGGTTTCGGCGTGAGGTTGGAGTGCATCAGCCCGAAGTGGTTCTCGCTGTAGAACGGGTCGTTTTCGTTGGCCCGCAGTTCGTACCAGTAGTAGCTTTCCACGCCCTCGGCAAGGGCGATGGCGAGCGAGCGGACGAGGTAGCGCGCCTGCGTCGCCTCGTCAACAGTTTCGCTCTGGCCGCGCCCGTAAAGGCCGGAGACGATGACGCACCCACCGCCTGCAAGGCGCGTCACGCTCGCCGCCGCGACGTCGCGCCCGTCCGAGTCCTTCGCGACGAGCAGCGGGATGAACTCGTCGCCCTCGCGCAGGAGGCGCGGCGTCTGGAAGCGGGTCGCGCGCTCGCCGGCGGGATCCCCGCGATAGCCCGCGGCTGTCGCCTCGGCCGTCGGGAACGCCTTGGTTTCCCTTGGCAGGGACGGATCAATCCACCACGACGAGACGTCTATTCGCAACGCATCGCGGGCGGGGCTTTTTTCCTCCTGGGTTCCGAGCGCGAAGATGCCGGGCGCCGTTTCGCGCACGGGATACCACATGGGCATTCCGCCGAGATCGGCGAAGACTCCGCCCGACTCGACGAAGGCGCGCACGTTCTCGAACGTGTCGGCGGGATAGGTTTCGTCGAAGGGATAGACGATGCAATCGACGTCGCGGGCGGCGATGCGTTCGCGCAGGCGCGCGCCAAAGCACGCCTCCACGGTGGAACCGGCGGGGAGGGCGTCTTCGAGCGCTTCGGCGACGGCCCTCGGGAGCGCCGCGCCGCCCCCCGAAGAGCCTCCCGCCGACGTGGCGGCGTAAACGACGCGCCACGAGCGCTTTTCCGGGCGGGCGATTTTGAGTCCGGCCTTGAGGATGGCTACGCCTTCGGCGCGCGTGTCGTGAGTCGGCCAGCCGTGTTCCGTGATCGCGATCGGCTTAGCGGCGTCGCCGAACTCCGACATCAGGGCGCGACGCGCCTCGATGGCCGTGTCGAGCAGCCCTTCCGGGGCGCGTGGCTGGCCGTAGGGGTGGAAGTTCATCGCGTCGAACCAGCGCGCCGCGCCCTGCTCGTAGGTCCTGCGCACGAAGTCCGCCTCGCCGGGGACACCTGCGGCCGTTCCGCCGTAGAGGACGCGGACGCGCGGGTTGGCGCGCTTGGCCGCCTCATAGGCGACGCGCAGCGCCTCAACGTAGCGCGCGGGATCCGGATCGTGCCGCCAGAAGACCCGGATGTTCTCCTCGTTCCAGATTTCGATTTCGGGAAGCCGGTCGCCATAGTGTTCGACTACCGCGAAGACAAATGCCTCCCAGTCGGGCAAATGCTCCCAGATCGGCTCGGCCCACTTCGGGAGGTCGTAGATGATCGGCAGGACTGCGAGGCCGTGGCGCTCGGCGTCGGCGAGGACGGCGTCGTAGTGCGAGAAGTCGAACGGCGCGCCGGGTTCCGGCTGGATGCGCCACCATTCGAGGTCAAACCGGACGCGCCCGATCCCGGCCGCCGCCGCCCAGAAGCATTCGCGCTCGCGGAACGCCTCGTCCTTCATGCGGTGAAGGTGGGCGCAGACGCCGTAGGGGGAAGAGGCGGGACCGCTTCCCCCAGTGACGAGTGACGAGTGACGAGTGACAAGCGAGTCATCGGCAGAACGGGGATCCACTGCGGGAGAGGCCGCCCGCGCTCCGGCAAGGGCGAACAGCAGGACTGGAACAACAAGCGGCGCTGTCTTCATCTAGGTTCCAAGGTTTTCTTTCGCTAGCGCATCACCATTATAAAAGCCGATGGATTGCTGGTGACTTCGGCTATGTCGGAAAGTCCATAGCCGAAGAGGTTGTAATGCGCAAGGCACTGGTAGGTGTCCGTCTGTCCGCCGCGACCGTAGGAGACGTTGAGCGTCCGGCCGGTGGCGCCCTCGATGATCTCGCCGTTCTTGAGCCATAGGTAGCCCACGGCGCCGGGGGCGAATGCGGAGAGCGTCAGCGACCCGTCGCGGGAAACATTGCCGCCCTGCGGATGTTCGGTGAATGCCATGCCGGAGCCGTTCGCACCGGCGCCATGGAGCGCGAAACCGGAACCGTCGGAGGTTAGCGTGTTGCCGAGGAAGGTCTTGCCGACAGAATCCCAGAGGCCCGCGATGCCGTTCTGAAGAACAGGGGCGTAGGAGTGAACCTTAATGCCATTGTCGTAGATGTCGCAAGAGTAGAGCCGGCCATACCAGTAGCCGTATCCGCTGGTGCCGCCGTATTGGCCTGCCATGAGCCAGATGGGGGCGGTAATGGACATCGACGACGGCAATGCGGGGGAAAACTCCGTCGAGGTCTCGCCTTCATGCCAGTATGCCTTGGTGCTTTTCTGATCAACTTGGGCCCTGTAGCGCGTATGTGTCGCCGTTCCGTTGCCCTTGAACCCGCATGTTTTCGTGGCCGAACCGTTCCAATACCGAAGCGCAACGGCCCTGTTCTGGCGGTAGATGCCGAGATTCGCCGCGCCGTTCCATGCCGAGGCGGCGATTGCACCAAAGGCAAAGCGGGTGCCGGTGAGGGTGTCCGTGCTGAAATCGATGTCAATGCGTGTGTCGCGGTTGGGGCTGAAATCCGTGTTGATGTATTGTGCGCCAGTCGCCTCGATGTAGGCGTCGCCATCTGCGGCGGAGGAGCAGGCGATGGCGCCACCGGCCTGAAGGGCGGAGGACGGCTTGGCAAGTTCCGCGCCATAGAAGTTGGAGTTGACCTCGTCGTAGAGGCCGTTTTCACCATAGACGATGCGCGGCGTGTAGTTGCGGACGAGGGAATCGCCGTCCCAGATT
This sequence comes from uncultured Verrucomicrobiota bacterium, assembly GCA_946534105.1. Classification (GTDB taxonomy): domain Bacteria; phylum Verrucomicrobiota; class Kiritimatiellia; order RFP12; family UBA3636; genus UBA3636. The sequence goes on along the minus strand of CAMNCG010000050.1, from coordinate 7,226 downwards.
TTGAGGCCGTAGATGCGGACGGATGCCGCGTTGTTGTAGGTGACGCCACCAGTGCCGTTGGTATTCACGCCGCCGAAAAGGCGGAGCGTCGTGGCGCCGGTTTTGGAGCGTGTGGTGGCGAGTGTCCCAGAGTACAGGACGGAACCGTTGGCGTCTGTAAGCGTGATGACGCCGTTTGGAGAATCGATGGTGAAGACATGGCGCTCGGAGTCGGCCTTGATACCTGTTGCCGTCCAATGGCCTTCCCCGGTGTCGTTCGCCCAGCCGTAGGCCAGCACGCCGCCTCCGTTCACGTAGAAGTCGGTAATGAGACCGTCCATGTTGCTGGATCCCGCACTGAACACGCGCTGCTGGACGTTTGTCGCCAGCATGGCGAAATCTACTTCGATTTTCGTGTCCGGGCCGCATTTGTAGCCGGTGTCGAGCCACTGGCCGCCGTTCTTCGTGCGGTCGCTGCGGACGTAGCCATCGTCGGTGCCGAGGACGAATGGATGGGCTTCGGCGCGGGAATTGACGTAAACCTTGCCGGAGCAGCGGTCGAGGAGACCCGTCACCGCGCCGCGCCCGTATGGGACGAGGTCGCGCACAAGCGTTCCGCCGTCGTAAAGGGCAAGGGAGTAGAGCTTCACGCTGGCAAAGTCGCGGGGATTGACGACAATCTGGCCGCCCTGTTCGTAGGGATGCGGGTTGGCGAAGACGTGCAGCGGGACGTTGTCGGTCTTCGTGCGCGTCGAGGTGATGGCCTTGCTCCAGACGATGGAGTCGCCGCTCTTCAGCGTGGCGAGCGAGTTGGCGATGTCGAGGTCGGCGGTGAAGCGCGAGCGCGTCGCCTTGATGCCTGAGCCGAGACCCCAGGCGTTGCCGGAGCCGCTCCACAGGTCGCCGCAGACGAAATTGACCTCGCCGTTCTGCATGTAAACCCCCTCCTGAAAGTCCGAAGCGGAGGAAAACGCCGAGCCGAAGACATACTGCGAGCCGTTCGTTGAAACAGGCTCGAAGACCGCGACGATTCGCGATTGCGGGTTCGCATGGTATTCGAGATTGATTGCCTGCGTTCCGTCGCTCTGGAGATACGTGTCCGCGAGGAAACGGATAGCGCCGGACTGGGGAGTATTGGTCGGGATTTCGTCGGCGACGCCGCCGACTGCGACGGCGAACGCGGTCACAAAGGCCATCTTGCGGAGACGGGTTGGAAAGCGAATTTTCATGGATTGCACCTTGCGCGGTCCCCCGCGGACCATCCGCGCGGACAAGCGGTATCATATCCGAATCCATACCCCCGCGCAACAGATGAAACTATCGATTCGGCAAAATAAAAACTATCAATTGAGAAACTTGATGATACGGCCGACACATGGGCGGCAATTCTTGTTTTACGGCGACGCGGCAACCGCATTCCGCTCTGGTTGTTCGGGTTCCTGACCTGATTCGCCCCGGGGCTACAGCAGTTGCGATAGAAATGTCCGTGCCGGAACCGCGACCGGATCGGCGACGGTGAAGCAGTCGGCTTCGACGAACGGCATGTCGCGCACGACCTGAAAGGCATGCGCGGTGCGGAGTCCCGCGTGGAAATGCCGTAGCGCCGGCGTGATTTTCGTGTCGGACGCTTTCGCCTCGACGAGAAACCACGGAACGTTGTCCCGCGAGACGAGAAAATCGACCTCCCTTTTCTGTTTGTCTCGCAGATAGTGGAGCGAAAACGTGCCGAAGCCGAGATCGGTCCATCCCTCGGTGGCCTTCAGGAGATGGCACGCAATCATCGTCTCGAAGCGTTTCCCGGCGTCGCGGATGCCGGACCAATCGCGCAGGAACCACTTCGGAGTCTTGCGCAGGGAGTTTGCGACGCCGCGCGTCCAAGGCTTCACAAGGAACCCGAAGTAGAGATACACGAGGATTTCCGTCCACAGTTTTGCGGATTTGGGATCGGATGAAAGGTCGGTGGCAAGGGACTGCCAGACGATTTGGTCGCCCGACCGTTCCGAAAGCAGGTCGGCGAGAATCCGGATTTGCTCCAGTTCGTGGATTTGCGTGAGGCTGCGCACGTCCTCGACGAGCATCTGCTCCCTGCGGAGCGCGGTCCAGCGTCCGAGAAACCGCCGGTCGCGGCGGAGGAAGGGTTCCGGAAATCCCCCGAACGCGCACAGCGCCTCCCATTCGGCGTCCGGAATGGGGCGCGATTTGCGCACCATTTCTGGTGGTGGAAGCGAGGGGGCGGCGATCTCGGCAACGGAAAAGGGATGGATGCGATACGGAAAATAACGTCCCATCATGCTGTCGCCGCCTCTGCGGTAGATGTCCATTTTCGCCGAGCCCGTCGCAATCACGCCAATTCTCCCGTTGTCGGCGTACACGTCGAAAAAGCCTTTGAGAAACGATTTCCATTTCGGATTCTTGTGGATTTCGTCGAAAACCACGATGGGACGCTGATCCGAAATGGTTTCAAGGTCGAGATGCCGTGCAGCGGCGGCCTGGCCGGCCACGATGGCGGCCCGTGCCCCAGCGTCGTCCCAACTGAGATATTTTGTCGCGATCGCCCTTGCGAGCGTCGTCTTTCCTGACTGCCTCGGTCCGGACAGGAAAGCCATTTGCCGATTTTCCGAAAAATGGTCTGCGAGAATTGCCTCGTAAACTCGCTTTGCGTGTTTTGTTTCCATGGCCGCAAAGTCTATGAGGAATCCGGCTCCGTGTCAATACCAAAAGGGATTACTCTCCATTTTGGTCATTACCAAACGGGAGATCGGTCCATTTTGTGCCGTTGGCTGGGAATCTGCCGCACACGAGCGGGGCGCCATTCCCGCCTGCGGGCGGGCGCGGTCACGGTCACGGGCACAGCACGCTCTTGCGCCACGCACGCATGGTGAGGCCGGTTGCGCGCTTGAAGAGGATGCCAAGATAGGGGCCGGGGACGTAGCCGCAGCGGGCGGGAATGTCGTCGATGGGAACGTCGGGGCGGCGCAGCAGCTCCATCGCCTCGTCGAGGCGGCGGCCGTGGATTTCGTCGAGGACCGAGTGTCCGACGGCCTGCCGGAACCGGAGGTCGGCGAGGCGGCGGGAGCAGCCCATGACGGCCACGACGTCGCCGACGCGGATCGGGCGGCATGCGTTCTGGCGAATCCATTCCAGCGCGCGGGACACGCGCCCGTCGATCACCTTGAGCACCTGCGTCGAGGCGCGCCGCACGACGCGCTCCACGCCGTAGCGGGCGACGGGCGGCTCGCCTTCGGACGAGCGGCTCCTTCGTCCGCGGCGGAGCGCGAGGCGGGAGAGCAGCTGCGCCGCCGCCCGGCCGCCCGCCTCGACGTCCACGCGAATGCTCGTCAGCGTCGGCTCGTCACGCTCGCAGTATTCGCGATTGTCGTCCACGCCGACGACGGCGACGTCCTGGGGAATGCGCAGCCCGGCAGCCCGGCACGCGCTGCGGACCATCACGGCCGCGACGTCGTTCGCCGCGAAGACGCCAAGTGGGGTTTCGCGCTTGGCGAGGAACTGCGAAAGCTCCCTGCTGAAGAGAGTCGCGTCGAAGACGGCGGATTCGGAGGGGGCGAACGCGGCGCAGGGGCGTCCGAATGCCTCCACCGCGCGCGCGAACGATTTTCCGCGCTCGCAACTCCAGACCGGCGCGCCGAGAGCCGGGACGAACGCGAAGCGCCGGATGTCGGCGGAAAGGAGTTCGCGCGCGGCGGCGTCGGCGACCGCGTCCGGATCGCTCATGGCGCAGCCGCACCGCTCCGGTCGCTCCGTCGCGGCCGCCGCGTCCCAGATCACGAGCGGCAGCGCGGCCGCGGCCCGGTCCGCACGCGCCGCGTTCGCGTACATCGGATCGACGATCATGCCGTCGGGCTTCCAGAAGGCGATCCATTTCGAGAAGTCCGGCACGTCGCCGAAATGGCTGCCCTCGACGACATCGACCGACCACCCGTTTTCCTTCGCCCAGGACGAAATGCCGTCGATTTCGCGCTGGGAATTGTGGCCCATCTCGGCCACGACGACGAGAATCCTGTTCGCGCTCTTCATGCGTCCGTCCCGGTTGAAGGAAACGCGGGCATTCTACCTGAACGGCGGCGGAAAGACAAACGAATTTCACGCCCGCGCGAAGTCGGAAAGTTGCAGAATGTAATGGCGCACCCCGGGACGGGTGCGCCATTACTCTTGCAATTCACCCCTGGCGATGGATTTTCCGTCGCTCGTGACGCGCTTCGGCCGCTATTTCGCGAAATACGGTTCCGGCCGGGGGGCGACGCTCGCTCCGCCCGAGCTCCCCCGAGACCGACGCGCGCACAGATTTGCGTAGAGGGCGCCGCTGAGATTGTGCCAGACGCTGAAGAGGGCGCCCGGGAGCGCGGCGAGGGGCATCGACGCGAAATGGGCGGCCGCAAGCGACACGGCGAGGCCGGAATTCTGCATTCCGACCTCGATGGCGAGCGTGCGGCGGCGGGCCTCGTCCATGCGGCAGAGCCGCCCGACGCCCCATCCGAGCGCCATTCCTCCGGCGTTGTGCAGCATGACCGCAAGCGCGACGAGCCCGGCCGCGTCCCGGAGGCGCGCGGCCGACGCCGCCACGACACCGGCCACGATCACCGCGACCACGACCGAAGAAAACGCCGGCATCGCGCGGCGGAGACGCGAAGCGGGACCGGGCAGCAGCTCGTTCGCGGCGACGCCGGCCACGACGGGCGCGATGACGATCTTCACGATCGAGAGGAACATCGCCGCGGCGTCGACGTCGATCGAGGCGCCGGCGAGCAGCAGGACGATCGCGGGCGTCGCCAGCGGGGCGAGCAGCGTCGAGCAGGCGGTCATCGTCACGGAGAGTGCGACGTCCCCCTTCGCGAGATAGGCGATCACGTTCGACGCCGTGCCTCCGGGACAGGCGCCGACGAGGACCACCCCGAGCGCGATTTCGTCGGGAAGGCGAAGCGCCTTCGCGAGGACCCACGCCAGAAAAGGCATGCAGAGAAACTGCGCGGCGACGCCGACCGCAACGTCGCGCGGGCGGCGCAGCACGAGCGCGAAATCGCGCCCCCTCAGCGAGAGGCCCATGCCGAACATGACAACGCCGAGAAGCCACGGAACGCACGAAGTCGGCACGACTGCGCGGACCGGTTCCGGCCATGCCGTCGCCGCCGCGCCCGCGACCAGCACCAGCACGGCCATGCCGCCGGACACGGCGTCCAGCACACGTCCCGCCATGGACTTGCGGTCCGCGAATTTCCGGGCCGCAGGAGCCCCGCCACCGTTCCTTCCGTTCGCCATGCCGCACACTCTATCACAACCGCCCCGATCCGGAACGCCGCCTCTTCGTCCGGAGGGGCAAGCACACGGGGCGCGGACACGCCGAAGGCGGGGCGGCGGCGTCAGCCGGCGGCCGTTTTCCTCTTTTCGCGAGAGGGGGTCGGGGGGAGGCGGCGAACGCAGGGGCCAAAGAGTTCGCTCTGGCCGGCACCGCGCTTTTTCGCGACGATTTTCGCGGTCAGGCGGTCATCCAGAGCTTTGACGTGCGAAATGAGGCCGATACTCTTGTCGCCGTCGCGCCGGACGGTTTCCAGCGTGGCGATCGCGACGTCGAGGGCTTTTTCGTCCAGCGTCCCGAAACCTTCGTCGAGGAACAGGGTTTCCACGCGGAGGGTTCCCGCGTTGAGGTCCGAGAGCCCCAGCGCCAGCGAGAGCGACACCTGGAAGCGTTCGCCGCCCGAGAGATTGAAGACCGGACGCCGCTCGCCGCCGGCCCATCGGTCGACCAGCGTGGGAAGAAGTTTGTCCGCTTCGCCGCCGTCCGGGTCCCAGTCCATTTCATAGCGGCCGCCCGTCATCGGAACGAGGTACCGGTTGCCGCGCTCGACCAGCCGGGCCAGCGTGATGCCCTGCGCGAAGCGCTTGAATCTTTTTCCGCCTTCCCCGCCGAGCTCCTTGTCAAGGACATCCCATTCGTCCGCCGTCGCGGAAGCGCGTTGGATTCGCTTCGCCCGATCCGCGACCTGTCCGCGCTTCATCGCGTCGTCGCGCAGGATCGTTTCGAGCGCCACGACCGCGTTGTGCGCCGCTTCCCGCGCGACGGTCTTTCCGTTCAAGTCTGCGGCGACGTCGGACGCCGGGCGCGCCGAAGGCGTCCGGACGGCGAACGCGGCCCTCTTTTCCCCGTGCGTTTTCCGCAGGGCCTCGAGTCCGTCCCGCCGGGTTTTGAGTTCCGCCCTCCGGCGTTCGGCGTCCGCGAGCGGCACCTCGTCCCAGCGGGCGGCTTTCCACGCCGCTTCGTCCGCCCAGCCGCCCGCGCGAAGCGCGGCGTCGAAGGCGACGCGCGCCTCGGCGGACTTCCGGGCCTCGACCTCCGCCGTCCGATCCGCCCGGATTTTTTCCTCGGACGCCCGCTCTCCGGCGACGGTGGCGGCGGCGAGGGCGACCGCCGATGCCGCCGCCTTCGCGGAGGCTTCGTCGACGGCGGTCTGAAGCGATTGGCGGAGGGCGTTGAGATCGTCCGCGAGACCCAGGGCCCGGCGCCTTTCGCGGACTTCCCGCAAACGCGCCTCCTGCCGTTCGGCCTCGACGGCCTTCGTTTCCAGTTCGTCTTCGAACCCGGGCAGGGCGGCTTCGGTTTCGGCCACGAGCCGGCGCCTCGCCTCGGCGCCGGCGCGGTGCGCCGCCACGTCCGCCTGCAACCGTTCCTTTTCCGCACGGAGATTTTCCTCGAGTTCCCGGCACTCCCCTTCGCAATTGCGGAACGCCTCGTCCGCCATCTCGAAGTCCCGCCGGGCGGCGTCGCGTCGGGAAACGAGGTCGGAGAGCGCGGCCTGCATCTCCCGCAGACGCAGGCGAAACGGATCGGGCTGCGGAAGGGCTCCCGCGCAGTAGGGGTGCTCCGTCGCTCCGCAAAGCGGACAGGGCTTTCCGTCCGCCAGTTCCTTTCGCTTTTCCTCGTAGGTCTTGACCGTTTCGGCGGCGAGGAGGGCGTCCTTGGCCAGATCGACGGCTCTTTCGAGATCCCCGTGACGATTTTCCCATTCCGTGTCAACGACCTTCCTGACCGCCAGCGCATGGTCGCGCCGGGCCTTCGCGGCCTCCCAGACGCGCCGGGCCGCGTCGAGCGCCGGCGAGGGGGCGTCGAGCCGGGACTGGCACTCGCCGACGGCCCTCTCCTCCGCCTCGATGAAAGCCCGTCCCGCGTCCAGGGCCTTCTTCGCCTCCGTGACGGCCTGCGCCGCCGCCCGCCGCGCGGCCTGCGCCGCCGAGAC
>CAMNCG010000049.1 GCA_946534105.1 uncultured Verrucomicrobiota bacterium | reverse complement strand
TCGGGTGCGTCTCCACGGTCTGGTTCCTCTGGGGCGGCATCCGCGACGGCATCCAGCTCTTCAAGGATCTCGACAAACGCGTGTCCGACGCCTCCGACAACGGATTCGTCGCGCGCGACGCTTCCTGAACGCCCGATTTTTTTCCTGTGGACAAAACACACCGGTTTCCGGTATGATCCGCACCGTTCGCCGCGCATGGACGCCGGCCGGACTCCCATCAACGCAGGGCACGCCCCCATGAAAACCACCAAGCAACTCGCCGTCACCGGCGCTCTCGCCGCAGCCGTTGTCGCAACCTCCGGTTGCCGCACGATCCGTTCCTCCGATTCCTACTACCCGACGCCGAAGAACCAGCCGGCCGAAGCGCTTCCCGCCGAAACGGCGGTCGAGCCGGTCGCCGTGCCGCCCGCCACGGTTTCCGTCGCGCCGGAAAAGCCCGCCGCCAAGCCCGCCCCGGTCCCGGCCGGCGCCGCCGCGGCCGCCGCCCCAGGCGCTCCGGTGCAGGACGCCGCGACCGTCGGCACGCCCGGCACCTACCGCGAGTTCGTGATCACGGACGACGGTTCCGACCGCTCGTACATGTTCGAAAGCAACGGCCTGCAGGGCCAGACCGGCCGCCACGTCCCGAAGCCCGCTCCGGCCCCCGATCCCGTCGTTAAGCCCGCCCCGGCGCCCGCCGGCTCCGGCTACTACGTGGTGCAGGAAGGCGACATCTTCGGCCGCATCGCGCAGAAGCACGGCGTCACGCAGGCCGCGCTCCGCGCCGCCAATCCGTCGCTGACGGACCCGAACAAGATCCGCGTCGGCCAGAAGCTCGCGATTCCCGCGCCCGGCGCCGCCAAGTCCGCCCCGAAGGCTCCGGCCGCGAAGCCCGCTCCCGCCGCGAAGAAGACGGCCGCGACGCTTCCCGAAAAGCCGGGCTACGTTGTCTACGTCGTGCAGGATGGCGACATCCTCGGCCGCGTCGCGCGCAAGCACGGCACCACGGTGAAGGCGATCATGGACGCCAACGGCATTTCCGACGACCGCAAGGTCCGCGCCGGCAAGGCGATCTACGTCCCCTCCGGCGCCGCGCCCGCCCCCGTTCCGTCCGCCGCCGCGCCCGCCCCCGTTCCGTCCGCCGCCGCGGTTCCTCCCGTTCCGGAGCCGGTTCCGGAGCCCGTTCCGGCCGATCCCTACCTCTCGCTCTGACGGCCCTTCCGATTCCCGCGCGCCCGGCCGTCGCCGGGCGCTTTCGTGCATGGACACCACCGATTCCCGTCCGGCCCTCGCGCCGCTCCTCTTCCGCCCGGTCTACAAGGACTACCTGTGGGGCGGCACGCGCATCGCTTCGCGCTTCGGCCGCGCCGGCACTCCCGTGCCGTGCGCGGAGTCGTGGGAGGTGAGTTCGCACGAGGACGGCATGTCCGTCGTCGAGAGCGGTCCGTTCGAAGGCCGCACGCTCGCTTCGCTCTGTTCCGAATTCGGCGCGGCCCTTGTCGGCTCCTGGGCCGAAGATCCGGCCGTTTTCCCGGTCATCGTGAAGTTGATCGACGCCGAGAAGCGCCTTTCCGTGCAGGTCCATCCGAGCGAAGAATCGGCGGCGCGTTTCGGCGGCGACCCGAAGACGGAAATGTGGTACTTCGCCGAGGCGCCCGAAGGGGCGGCGGTATGCGCCGGCCTCAAGAAGGGCGTGACGCCCCGCGTGTTCGCGGACGCCGTGAAAGAAAAGGCGGTCGCGTCGCTCCTGCGGACCGTTCCGGCCGAAGAGGGCAAGGCGCTCTTCATTCCCGGCGGGATGGTCCACGCCATCTGCGAAGGCTGTCTCGTCGTGGAGGTGCAGCAGCGCTCCAACACGACGTACCGGGTCTACGACTGGGACCGCACGGGCCCGGACGGGCGCCCGCGCGAACTCCACGTGGCGCGCGCCGTCGAGGCGATTGAGTGGCACGCGCCGCCGATGCAGCTTTCGACGCCCTACGCGATGCCGGCCGGCGCGCCCGGGAACCTCCGCGAGCGGGTCCTGCGCAGCGACTTCTTCTCGATGGAGCGCTGGACGCTCTCCGGACCGGAGCCGTTCGGGCAGGACGGGCGGTCGTTCAAGGTCTTTTTCGCGCTCGACGGCGGTCTCGTCGTCGGGCCGGCGGGCGGGGAGGCGACCGCCGTGCCCGCCGGCCGGAGCGTTCTCGTCCCGGCGGCCCTCGGTCCCTGCATCGTCGCCCCGGCCGCGGCCGGCGGCACGGTCCGGACCCTCTGCATCGGGCTCTAGCCATGCGTCTTCCGACCGCGATCGAAACGTTCCTCTTTTCCGCGTTCGTCGCGGCCGTGGCGTTTCTCGTCGTGCCGGATTTCCTTCGCGCGCGCGAGGGCTACGCGGTGGAGCTCGCGGCCCGCGCGGCCTCGGCCTGCGACGGCGAGCTCGCGCGGCTCGCCCGCGCGGCCCGGGCCGGAGGCGCCCGGCCGGAGGGGGAGCCGTCCCTCGCCGCGATCGGGGAATCCCTCGCCGCTCGCGGCGCACCGCCTCTCGCATGGCCGCGCGAAGCCGACCTTTCCACGATCGATTTTTCCTCCACCAACGGCGTCTCCGTCCTCCTGCGGTTCCGCGGCGGCGTGCGCCGGGTCGACGCCCGGGACCTCGACGTCGACCACGCGAACTGACCCGTCCCCGTTTCCGGCTCCGTCTTTACCTCTCCCATCCGCATGTCAACCCGCAGCGATCCGGTCATCCGTTCCCTCCTGGAGCAGGATTTCTACAAGTTCACGATGGGGCAGCTCGTGCTGCACAAGCTGCCTTCGGTGAACGTGCGGGTCGAGTTCCGCCTGCGCACCCGCGGCGTGGACCTGACCCCGTACGTCGGCCGCATTTCCGAAGAGCTCGACCACCTCTGCACGCTGCGTTTCACGGACGGCGAAATCGCCTACCTGCGGGGCATCCGCTTCCTTTCGTCCGATTTCTGCGACTATCTCAAGCGCCTCTGGCTCTACCGCGACCAGGTGCACGTGGAGCTCGACCCGTCGAAAAACGGCGGCGTTGCGATCTGGGCCGAAGGGCCGTGGCGCGACGTGATCTGGTTCGAGATCCCCGTGCTCGCGATCGTCCAGGAACTCTGGATGCGCGACCATCCCGGCAGCGAGGCGGAGGGGCTGCGCCGGCTCGACGAAAAAATCGCGCGATTCGACGCGCACGCGGACTGGGGCTACAAGGTCGCCGACTTCGGGCTCCGGCGCCGCTATTCCGGCGCGTGGCACCACGCGGTCGTGGAGCGCTTCGCGGAGAAGGGCGCCTCGTTCTTCTCCGGCACGTCCGACGTGCTTCTCGCCAGGGAATTCGGCGTTTCCCCGATCGGCACGTTCGCGCACGAGCTCTTCATGGGCGTCATGGGCACGGACGTGCGCGTGTCGGAAGTCCAGCGCCGCACGCTCGACCTCTGGGCCCACGAGTACCGCGGCGAGCTCGGCATCGCGCTCTCCGACGTCTTCGGCTTCCGGGCCTTCCTGCGCGACTTCGACCTCTACTTCTCGAAGCTCTTCGACGGCTGCCGCCACGATTCCGGCGATCCGTTCAAGTGGGGCGAAATGCTGATCGGGCACTATAAGCGCATGCGCATCGATCCGGCCACGAAGACCGCGTGCTGGAGCGACAGCCTCGACACCGCGCGCGCCCTCGCGATCGCGGAGCGCTTCCACGGCCGCATCAAGGTCACGTTCGGCATCGGCACCCACCTCACCAACGACACCGGCGCCGAGCCGCTTTCGATCGTGATGAAGCTCACGCGCTCCAACGGCCACCCGGTCGTGAAACTCTCCGATTCGCCCGGCAAGTCGATGTGCGACGATCCCTCGTTCGTCGAATACGTCAAGCAGCAGTACCGCTGGCGCTCGATCGACGACGACTGACCCCTCTCCCGTTTCCCCTTTCACGCAAAACTCCCCATGACCGACGCGACATGAAGATTCTCGTCTGCATCAAGCAGGTGCCGGGAACGGCACAGGTCGAAATCGACGAAAAGACCGGAACGCTCAAGCGCGACGGCGTCGCCGCGAAGACCAACCCGTTCGACCTCTACGCGATCGAAACCGCGCTCCGCATCCGCGACGCCGCCCCCGGCGGCGGCACGGTGACCGCCGTTTCCATGGGACCGCCCCAGAGCGAAAAGGCCCTCCGCGAAGCCTTCGCGATGGGCGCCGACGACGCGGTCCTCCTCTCCGACCGCGCCTTCGGCGGCGCCGACGTCCTCATGACCTCCTACACGCTTGCGCAGGGGATCGCCGTCCTCGGGGCGTTCGACCTCGTCGTCTGCGGCAAGCAGACGACCGACGGCGACACCGCCCAGGTCGGCCCCGAACTCGCCGAATGGCTCGGCCTGCCGCACGTCGCGAACGTCAAGTCCGTCGACAAGGTCGAAGCCGGCGCCCTCGAAGTCACGGCCGACCTTCCGTACGGCGAAGTCCGCCAGCGCGTCCCGACGCCGTGCCTCCTCGCGGTCGAGAAGGACGTCTGCGAGCCCCGCCTGCCGTCGTACCGGCTGCGCAAGGCGACCGCCGGGCGCGAAATCCGCCGCATCGGGCTTTCCGGCCTGCGTGACGCGGATCCGAAGCATTACGGCCTGAGCGCCTCGCCCACGCAGGTGAAGCGCATCTTCCCGCCGCCCTCCGGCTCCGGCCGAACGATGCTGGAAGGCACCGCCGCGGAGCAGGCCGCCGCACTCGCCGACATCCTCGAAGAAGGGAAGTTCCTGAGATGAGCCGCATCGAAATCCACTTGGAGAAGTGCGCCGACAAGGCCGCGGTCCGCGCGGTCTGTCCCTTCGGCGCCATCGAAGAAGACGCGGCCGGCCGTCTGTTCGCCGGCGCCGGCTGCAAGATGTGCCGCGTCTGCACGAGGCGGGATCCGGCCGTCTTCGAGTTCGTCGAAGACGCCGCCGCGCCGTCCGTCGACAAGTCGAAGTGGCGCGGCATCGCCGTCGTCGCCGAGCTTTCGCCCGACGGCGCGATGCATCCCGTGGCGCTGGAGCTTCTCGGCAAGGCCCGGGAACTCGCCGCGGAAGTGTCCCACCCCGTCCTCGCCGTCGTCTGCGGCGCGGACTGTTCCGCCGCCGCGGAGACGCTGCTCGCGTACGGGGCCGACGAGGTGCACGTCTACGAGCATCCGGAGCTGCGGTATTTCCGCATCGAGCCGCACGCCGCCGCGCTCGAGGACTTCATCGAGCGCGCGAAGCCGTCTTCCGTGTTCGTCGGCGGGACGCCCTGCGGCCGCTCGCTCGCTCCCCGTCTCGCGGCCCGCTTCCACACCGGCCTCACGGCCGACTGCACGTCGCTCGGCATCCAGGAAAACACCGACCTCGACCAGATCCGTCCCGCCTACGGCGGCAACATCATGGCGCACATCAACACGCCGCGCACGCGTCCCCAGTTCGCGACCGTCCGGTACAAGGTGTTCGCGATTCCGGAACGCGTCGAAACGCGCGGCCGGATCGTCCGCCACGAACTTCCGTCCCAGCGCCTCGTCTCCGCGATCGAGATTCTCGAATGCCGCCCGAAGCCTCCGAGCCGGGGCATCGAGGACGCCGAGGCGATCGTCGTCTGCGGCCGCGGCGTTCGCCGTCAGGAGGACGTCGAAATCCTCCGGTCGCTTGCCGACGCCCTCGGCGCGCAGCTCGCGTCCACGCGCGCCGTGGTCGACGCCGGGTGGATCGAGCCAGCTCGCCAGATCGGGCTTTCAGGCCGCACCGTGAAGCCCAAGCTGATCGTCACCTGCGGCGTCTCCGGCGCGATCCAGTTCGTGTCCGGGATGTCGGGAGCCGGAATGATCGTCGCGATCAATTCCGATCCCGAAGCCCCGATCTTCCAGATCGCCCACGTCGGGCTCGTCGGCGACCTCTATGAAATCGTGCCCGAACTCACCGCCCGCGTTTTGGCGAAAAAGGAGGCTGCGCGATGAACGGCTTCGCCACTTTCGAAGACACCGACCTTGCGGCGCTCCGCGCGATCTGCGGCGCCGAACGCGTGACCGCGCGCGACGACATCGGCGAGGATTTCCTCCACGACGAACTCGGCGATGTCCGCGGCCGGCCCGACGCGCGCGTCCGCGTTCTCTCGACGGCGGAGATTTCCGCCGTTCTTCGCCACGCCTCCGCACGGCGTCTGCCGGTCACCGTCCGCGGCAGCGGCACCGGACTCGTCGGCGGCGCCGTGCCCGTTTTCGGCGGCATCCTGCTTGACACGAGCGGCATGACGCGCATTCTCGAACTCGACGAGAAAAACATGACCTTGACCGTCGAGCCGGGCGTCCTGCTCATGGACGTGGCGAAGTACGTCGAGGAGCGAGACTTCTTCTATCCGCCGGACCCCGGCGAAAAAACGGCCACGATCGGCGGCAACATCTCGACCAACGCCGGTGGCATGCGCGCCGTCAAGTACGGCGTGACGCGCGACTACGTCCGCGCCCTGGAAGTCGTGCTTCCTTCCGGCGAAGTGCTGGAACTCGGCGGCAAAGTCGCGAAGAATTCCTCCGGATACTCCCTCAAGGACCTGATCGTCGGTTCCGAGGGCACGCTCGCGGTCGTCTCGAAGGCGACGCTCCGCCTCCTGCCGCTGCCGAAGTTCAAGATTTCGCTCCTCGTGCCGTTCAAGGACCTCGCCTCCGCGATCGAGACCGTTCCGTCCGTCATCCGCGCTTCGTCGATCCCGACGGCCGTGGAGTTCATGGAGCGCGACGTCATCCTCGCCGCCGAGAAATACCAGGGGCGCAAGTTCCCCGACCGCTCCGCGGACGCCTACCTGCTGCTCACCTTCGACGGCGCGAGCCAGGGGGAAATCGACCTCGCGACGGAAGCCGCCGCGGAAACCTGCCTCGCCGCCGGCGCGTCCGACGTGTTCCTTTCCGACACGCAGGAGCGAAACGAGGCCATCTGGTCGGCGCGAGGCGCGTTTCTGGAGGCGATCAAGGCGTCCACGACCGAAATGGACGAGTGCGACGTCGTGGTGCCTCGGTCCCGGGTCGCGGAATTCATTCTTTTTGCGCGCTCGATCCAGAAGAAGCACGGCATCCGCATCCTCTCGTTCGGCCATGCCGGCGACGGCAACCTCCACATCTACGTGCTGCGCGACGCGCTTGGCGACGAGGCCTGGCGCGCGGCGCTTTCCGGCGCGTTTGACGATCTCTACGGCCGCGCCCGCGAGCTCGGCGGGCAGGTGAGCGGCGAACACGGCATCGGCTTCGCCAAGAAGTCGTACCTCGGCCGCTCGCTCCCGCCGGAGCAGATCGCGCTCATGCGCGCCGTCAAGGCCGCCTTCGACCCCCTGGGCATCCTCAATCCCGGAAAGGTCGTCTCCGGCGGCCCGTGTCGCCCTTCCGAGCGAAATCCGTGACAACATCCAGTAGGAACCTCTGCGGGAATGCCAACCAAAGTGTCCTCCGTCGCGGCCCTCGCATCGCCCCGCGAAGCTTTCAACCGCCCCAATGCGTCGTTCGACAATCGGCTCCGGCCGCTCACGTTCGACGATTTCACGGGGCAGGAGAAGGTCCGCGCCCGGCTTTCGCTCGCCGTCGAAGCCGCCGTGCAGCGCGGCGACCCGCTCGACCACGTGCTGCTGTCCGGCCCGCCGGGGCTCGGCAAGACGACGCTCTGCTACATCCTGGCGCAGTCGATGGGCGTCCAGGTCCACGCGACGAGCGGCCCGGTCATCGAAAAGGCCTCCGACCTCGCCGGAATGCTGACGAGCCTGAACCGCGGCGACATCCTCTTCATCGACGAAATCCACCGCATGCAGCGCGCCGTCGAGGAATACCTCTACTCGGCGATGGAGGATTTCGTCATCGACATCATGATCGACCAGGGGCCCAACGCCCGCTCGATCCGGCTCGACCTGCCGCGGTTCACGCTCGTCGGCGCCACGACGCGCTCCGGCCTCCTTTCTTCGCCGCTGCGCTCCCGCTTTTCCATCAACGCCCGGCTCGACTACTACACGCCGGCCGAGCTCGCGCGGATCGTCACGCGCTCCGCCGGGCTTCTCGAGGTCGGCATCGACGAGGGCGGCGCCGCGGAGATCGCCCGCCGCTCCCGCGGCACCGCCCGCATCGCCAACAACCTTCTGCGCCGCGTCCGCGACTACGCGCAGGTGAAGGCCGGCAACGTGATCACGGCGCGTGTCGCCGACGACGCCCTCGGCCTCCTCGGCATCGACGGCACGGGGCTCGACGAAATGGACAAGAAGATCCTTTCCTGCATCTGCGAGTCCTTCGGCGGCGGGCCCGTCGGCCTCGGCACGATCGCCGTCTCGGTCGGCGAGGAGCCGGACACGATCGAGGACGTCTACGAACCGTACCTCATCCAGGAGGGCTTTCTCGCCCGCACGCCGCGCGGTCGGGAGGCGACGCCGCTCGCGTTCGAGACGCTCGGTCTCGTCCCCGGGGCGCGCCGGGGCGCGCCGACGCTTCCGGGGTTCCGGTAGGACCGCGTCGGCGGAGTCTGCGATGCAGGGCGGAAACGCGAAACGCGCCGACGGGGCGGGGCAGGGCGGGGAAGAGACGCTCTCGGGTTCCGTCGCCTCGGTCGTGTACCGCAACGAGCAGTCGGGATGGACGGTTCTCAAGGTCGAGATTTCCGGCACCGACCGCGCGCCCGACGGCGCCCGCACCGCTTCCCTCGTCGGCAAGGCCCCCACGGTCTGGACGGGCGAGGAGATCCGCGCCGTCGGCCGCTGGGAGCGCCACCCGGAACGCGGCCTGCGATTCGCCGCCCGCACGCTCGAATGCGTCGCCCCGACCTCCGCGGCGGGGCTGGAACGGTACCTCGCGAGCGGCATCGTGAAGGGCATCGGCCCCAAGCTCGCGGCGCGCATCGTGAAGCGCTTCGGCGACAAGACCCTGGACGTCCTGGAGCGCGATTCCGGCCGCCTCGCCGAGATCGAGGGCCTCGGGCTCGCCAAGCGCCGCGCCCTCAAGGCGGCGTGGGACGCCAACAGCGGCACGCGCGACGCGATGGTCTTCCTCCAGGGGCACGGCATCACCTCCGGCACCGCCGCGAAGATCTACCGCGCCTACGGCGAGCACACCGTGGCGGTCGTGAAGCGCAACCCGTACCGCCTTTGCGCCGACATCGACGGCATCGGCTTCGTGAAGGCCGACGAAATCGCGCGCAAGACCGGCGTTCCGCACGATTCGCCCGAACGCGCCCGCGCCGGCATCTACCACGTCCTGCAACAGCTCGCGGACGTCGGCGGGCACTGTTTCTGCGAGCGCCCCGACCTCCTGCTCGCTTCCGGCGACCAGCTCCGGATCCCGATCGACGTCCTCGAAACCGCGCTTTCGGAGGAAATCGGGGCGAAGCGCCTCGTGGACGACGGAGGCCGCATCTACCTGCCGCGCCTCTACCGCGCCGAGAGGCGCGTCGCCGCCCGCATGGTTTCGCTCCTCGACACCCGGTCGCGCTTCGCGCCCGTCAAGGCGGACGCCGCTCTGGAGTGGGAGAAGAAGCGCCTTCCCTTCGCGCTTTCGGACGCGCAGGCCGGCGCCGTGCGCATGGCGCTGGAGAACAAGTTTTCCGTCGTCACCGGCGGCCCGGGCGTCGGCAAGACGACGATCATCCGCGCCCTCTGCGACATCTGGGGCGCCCGCCGGCTCGACGTCCGGCTCGTTGCCCCGACCGGGCGCGCCGCCCGCCGCATGGCCGAATCGACCGGACGCGAAGCGGCGACGATCCACAAGCTGCTCAAGTGGAACCCGCAGCGCGGGCGCTTCGTCCACGATTCGGAAAACCCGCTCGACGCCGACGTCGTCATCGTGGACGAAAGTTCGATGATCGACGTCGAGCTCGCCTCGTCGCTCTTCTCCGCGGTGCAGCCCTCCGCGACGCTCGTCATGGTCGGCGACGTCGACCAGCTTCCGTCCGTCGGGCCCGGAAACGTCCTGCGCGACGCGATCGAATCCGGCGTCGTCCCGTTCACGAGGCTCGACGCCATTTTCCGCCAGAAGACGGGCGGCTGGATCGTCCGCAACGCGCACCGCGTGAACCAGGGCCTCGATCTCGACGTGCCTCCGCGCGGCGAAGAATCCGATTTTTTCCTGATCCCGTGCGAAGACCCGGACCGCACGCTCGCGATCGTCATGGAACTCGTGCAGAAGCGGATTCCGCGCAAGTGGAACCTCGCGCCGCTTTCGGACGTCCAGGTCCTTTGCCCGATGCACAAGAACCTGCTGGGCACGGATTCGCTCAACGCCGCGCTGCAGGCCGCGCTCAACCCCGCCGGCGCCGCGCTCCGGCGGTTCGGGCGCGAATACCGCGTCGGCGACCGCGTGATGCAGCTGCGCAACAACTACGACAAGGACGTCTCGAACGGCGACATCGGTTTCGTCAAGGCGGTGTCGCCCTCGGCGCGCACGCTCACCGTCGATTTCGACGGCCGCGAAGCCGACTACCTCGAATCGGAACTCGACGAACTTTCGCTCGCCTACGCCGCGACGATCCACAAGTCGCAGGGCAGCGAATACCCCGCCGTCGTGGTCGTCGTGGGCCGCCAGCACTACGTGATGCTCAAGCGCAACCTGCTCTACACCGCCCTCACGCGCGGAAAGAAGCTCGTCTGCGTCGTCGGTTCGCCCGCCGCCATCCGCATGGCGATCGCCGACAACGACACCGCGGCCCGCCGCACGGCCCTCGCGGACCGACTCCGCAACCCCGTGCTGCCCCCGATCGCCGTCATGGCGCCGCCCGCCGCCACCTCCTCCGCTCCCGCCTGATCGGCGCCGGGTGCGCGCGGTGTTCCCACGTCGTGCCGGAGCGGGCTGGTCCGCTAGCGAAGGAGCGAGGAGGGAACCCATCCGGCGGAGCCGCCGGGGACGGAGACGCGGACCCAGTCCTCCAGGGTTTCCACGACGCGAACGGGCGTTCCCGGAGGGATGTCGAAGAGCCGTTTCGCGCGAGGTCCGGGCGCGAAGCGCGCCGGGGCGCCTTCGAGGAGCGAGGCGGCGTCGCCTGGCGCGAAGGTTCGTGGCTCGCCAGCGGGGGCGGGAAGCTCGGCGGCGGGCTCCGGGCCGACGTCCTCCGCAAGCTCCTCGGGCTTGCGTTCGTGGAAGGTGATGGCAAAGGGGCCGGCGCCGCCGCGCGTCCAGCCGGAGCGGGGGTCGAACCAGGAAACCGAGAACGCGGCGGCGTTCGTGGCGGAGGCGTCGAGCGGGACGACGACCTGCGAGACGGAGAGCCTTCCGTCGGCGCGTTCTTCGACGCGGGGGGGGTAGGCCTTGAACCCGGGGCCCGGGGACCACGCCGCCGGCTCCGCGGCGTCGGCGCCGGGGCCGCGCAGGGTCCACCGGAGCGTGAGGAGGTCGCCGACCGCGCAGTCGAGCGGGGCGAGCGCCGCTTCGGCGCCGATCGGGCCGACCGCGCCGCAGTCGTCGGCGGGGCGGCCGGCGGACGGGGTCGCGGCCACGGAGAGCGCGAGCGGGCGCGCCGAAGCGTCGAACGGCGCGAGGGAATACGTCCGGAAGAAGGAGCCGCGGCGCGACGTTTCCCGCCGAAGCGTGCCGGAGACGGCGGGGGCGAGGACGAAGTTCGTGGGCGAAACGAACCGGAGCGGGGCGATCCAGCGCTGTTCCCCGGCGGGACCGGGGGCGGCGGGGGCGAAGCTCCCGAAGGAGAAGGCCGGGCCGGAATCCGGGATGCCGGACAGGGAAAGGTTCCCGCCGCCGGCGAGTTCCGCGCCGCCGAGATCGAGTTGGAGGATGCAGGAGACGCGCTGCCCGGCGTAGTAGCGGTCCTGCGCGGGATCGACCGAAACGGAAAGCGTCTGTGCGGCGGCGCCGGAAGCGGCGAACGCGGCGGCGAACGCGGCGGGGAGGAAGAAACGGGGCGAAAGCGGTTTCATCGGGCGTTCTCCTGCGGCGGGGCGTCCGGCACGGGGGGGAGCGGAGAAGAGAGGATCCGGGCGCTCGCGGCGAGACTCGCGGCCAACATCGCGGCGACCGCGGCCGAGAGGGCCGCCCCCGCGAGCGCGGCGCGGGAACCGCGGCGCAGGAAGCGCGCGGCCGCGAGCAGGAGCCAGAGCGCGCACCACGCGGCGGCGAGGGCCGTGCGCCGGAGGGCGAGGGGGGCGCGGTAGTGCCACGCGAGCAGCGTGCGGCGCCAGGACGGCTCCCCGCCGGAGGCGAGCGCCGTCCCGGCCTCGGTCCAGGCGTCCGCTCCGCCGACCGCCTCGGCGCGCGCGAAGGCGTCGAGCGCTTCGGCCTTGCAGCCCGCCTGGAGGAGCGTCGCGCCCAGATTCGCGTACAGCGCGGCCGCCGGCGCGCCGTTTTTCTCCGCCAGTTCGCGGTAGTCGCGCGCGGC
This sequence comes from uncultured Verrucomicrobiota bacterium, assembly GCA_946534105.1. Classification (GTDB taxonomy): domain Bacteria; phylum Verrucomicrobiota; class Kiritimatiellia; order RFP12; family UBA3636; genus UBA3636. The sequence goes on along the minus strand of CAMNCG010000049.1, from coordinate 6,438 downwards.
GGCGAGGAAGTCTTCCGGCGAGGAGGCTTTCGCGGCCGCCGCCGCGGCGCGCCGCCAGAGGAAGACCGGATCCGACACCGCGGCCGAAGCGGGCAGGGCGGTTGCGGCGAGCGCGGCGAGGAGCGGCAGGGCGCGGAGCGCGGCGAGGAGGGCCGAAGCGAGGGCGTCGCGGCGGGAACGCACGGCGGCGCGGGCGTCGGCGCCCGGGCGGAACGCCTCGTCGAACGTTTCCTGGAGGAGCGAAACGGCGCGGCGGCGCTCTTCTTCCGGCGCGCCGTGCCGCGCGAGCGCGGCGTCGAGATCGGACGGCGTGAGTCCGGGAAGGTCTTCTCCCCAGCGGTCGCGCAGGAGGCGGCGGACGGCGTCGAGCGTCTGTTGCGGGGTTTCGGCCGAGCGGATGCGCGAAGCGGCGCGGCCGCGCGCGCCGCCGCGCCGCACGGCCCCGCGGGCGCGGCCCAGCGCGCCGGGGAGCGCCGGAAGGAGGACGGCGAGGAGCCAGAGCGCGGGCGGGAGGGCGGACGCGAGGAGGACGGCGAGGGCGCCGGGCGCGGGGCGGGGCAGGGCGCCGGCCGGGTCGAGCGAAAGCGACGGCGCGACCGGGCCGGACGCCGCGGCCTGGAGAGACAGCGCGGCCGAGTTCGTCGCCGCCGCGGCGAAGAGCGCCGCCGGGTCGAAGTCGGCGACGGGATCGACGCGGAGCGGAACCGGCGCGGTCTCCACCGTGACGTAGGAGCGGGCGGCGGTGTCGAAATACGAAAGCGGGATCGGCGGCACTTCGATCGTCCCGGCGGCGAGCGCGCGGACGCGGTATTCGAAAACGGGCGTGCCGCCGTCGTCCTTGCGCTCGACGTCGCCCCACGCGCGGAAGGCGTCGGACATGCCCGGCGCGGCGAAGACGTCCGGCGCGCGGACGGTCTGCGGGACGAGATCGCCTTCGAGCCGCAGCGTGAGGGTGAGCGGATCGCCCTGGCGGCACGTCTGGGCGTCGAGCGACGCGAGCGGGCGCAGTTCCGTGCCGAGCGCGCCGAAAAACGAGTCCGGGCGGCCTTCGCGGGGCGGCGGGACCACGGCGACTTCGAGCGGGCGCGAGATCGCGACGATCGGGCGCGAGACGCCCGTCGGACGGCCGTCGCCCGCGACCGAGCGCACGATCTGCCCCTCGAAACGGGCGGGGGCGAAACGGCAGCGGCCCTCGGCGGACGCGGGGAAGGAGGCTTCGACGGCGTAGCGGACGAAGTTCGTCCCGTTTTCGGCGAAACGTTCGTGCGGCGGGGCGAAGACGGCGGGCGTTTCTTCCCCGAAAAGGGAGGGGAAGCCGCCCCCGAAGCCGCCGAACCCCATGCCCGCGAAGGGATCGCGGCGCGTGGTGACGGAGAAGGAATTCACGCGGAAGCCCGGGGCGTCGGCGCGCACGGAGAGCGGGGAGAGCGCGTCCGCGGGCGCGGCGTCGCGCGTGCACGCGCCGGGATCGGCGTCCGCGTCGAGGAAGGGGAGCTTCAGTAGGGGCGGGTGGCCCGGCGCGAGCGGGGAAACGGGGCCGGCGCCGTCCGGCGCGTCGGGGAGCGCGAGTTCGATCTCCGCGCGCACGCGGAAGGATTCGCCCACGAGGACTTCCGGCTTGTCCGAAGAAAGCGCGACGCGCGCGAACGGCTGGGGCGGCGGCGGCCCGGCGACGACGGTCGGCACGGCGGCCGAGAGCGTTCGGCCGCCGACGGAGAGCGTCGCGGTTCCGAAATCGATCGGACCGTCGACCTCCGGCACCACGACCCATGTCCAGGAAACAGAGCGCGTGGCGCGGCCGTTGAAACTCGAAAACTGCGACTGCACCTGCGGCCCGAACGCCGGGGCGGCGTCCGGCCGGCCGAGGCGGGGCGCGCCCTGCGGCTCCCGTTCGCCGCTCCAGCGCAGTTCGACGCGGAAGGGGTCGCCCGTGACGACGCGGCGCGCCGAGACGGCCGCGGTGAAGGAGTCCGCGGCGCGCGCGGCGGCGGGGAGGGAGGAAAGCAGCGCGGCGAGCGCGAGGGCGGCCGCGCGCAACGGCGCGCGGCCGTTCATTCCGCCTCCTGCAGGAGCTTGTACTCGACCGAATCGATGAGCGCCTGCCAGGCGGCTTCGATGATGTTTGGCGAGACGCCGACGGTGCCCCAGCGCGCGGCGCCGTCGGACGATTCCACGAGCACGCGGGTCGTGGCGCCGGTGGCCTCCTTGGGATCGAGGATGCGGACGCGGAAGTCGGTGAGGACGACCTTCGCGATTTCGGGGTAGAAGCTGGAGAGCGCCTTGCGGAGCGCCCGGTCGAGGGCGTCCACCGGGCCGGACACGCTCTCGGCGGCCGTGATTTCGGAATGGTCGCCGACGCGGATCTTCACCGTCGCCTCCGAGAGGCAGGGCTCGTCCGAACCGCGCTTTTCGACGATCACGCGGAAGCCGTCGAGCTCGAAAAAGGGCTTGTGCGCGTCGAGCGCCTTGCGCACGAGGATGCGGAACGAGGCGTCGGCGGACTCGAACGAGTACCCTTCGCCTTCGCGGGCCTTCAGCGTCTCCACGACGCGGCGGACCTCCTCGCGGGAAAGCGACGCGCCGGCGGCGCCGGCCTGCTTGAGGCGGTAGAGGACGTTCGAGGCGCCGGAAAGCTCGGAAAGCACCACGTGGCGCTCGTTGCCGACGGCTTCCGGCGCGACGTGCTCGAACGTCGCCGGATTGCGGCGCACGCCGGAAACGTGGGCGCCGGCCTTGTGGCTGAACGCGGATTCGCCGACGAACGGCGCGCGCGGGTCCGGGCGCTGGTTCACGAGATCGTCGACGGCGAGCGAAAACGCGCGGAGCCCCGCCATCTTTTCCGGCGTCGTCACGGGGGCGCCGAGCTTGAGCTGGAGCGCCGCGGCGAGCGTCGTGAGGTTGGCGTTGCCGGCCCGTTCGCCGTAGCCGTTCATGCAGCCCTGGACCATCGCGGCGCCGGCGCGGAACGCGGCGAGGGAATTCGCGACCGCGAGCCCGCAGTCGTTGTGCGCGTGGATGCCGAGAACGGGGGCGGGGGCGTCCGGCGAGGGGGCGAGGGCGGCGGCGACGTCCGCCACGATCGCGGAAATTTCGTGCGGCAGGGAGCCGCCGTTGGTGTCGCAGAGGGCGATCGCCGACGCGCCGGCTTCGCGCGCGCGCCGGAGGACGGCGAGCGCGTACGCCGGATCGTCCTTGTACCCGTCGAAGAAATGCTCCGCGTCGAACACCACTTCGAGCCCGTGCCCGCGCAGGTAGCGGACCGTGTCGGAAACCATGTCGAGGTTTTCCTCCTCGCTCGTGCGGAGGACTTCGCGCACGTGGAGCTTCCAGCTCTTGCCGTAGATCGCCGCGGCCGGCGTGCCGGCCCGCAGGAGCGCCTGGACGAGTTCGTCCGCGTCGCACGTCGAGCCCGCCCGCCGCGTCGCGCCGAAGGCGACGATCTTCGCCTGCTCGAACGTTTCCTTCGCGGCGTCGCGGAAAAACTGCATGTCGCGTTCGTTGGAACCGGCGAACCCGCCCTCGATCCACGGAATGCCGAACTCGTCGGCGAGATGCGCGAACCGGATCTTGCCGGCCTGCGAAAACGTGATGCCGAGCGCCTGCGCGCCGTCGCGCAGCGTCGCGTCGTAGAGAACCGGTTTCGCCGGAGCCCCGGCTCCGGATGTTTCCTTCCGTGTGTCCATGGGCCCGGATTCTACCACACTTGCCCGGACGGGGGGCTTCTGCTATCATGGGGGGCATGAAATCCATGACCAAACCGCTTGCGGCGGCGGTTGCGACGGCCGCGCTTCTTTTTTCCACCACGGGTTGCGTTTCGGACTACTCCGGCGCCACCTACACGCAGGCCGAAGCCCGCGCGCAGCAGACCGTCTACCGCGGCACGCTGACGGCGATCGAGCCCGTCGTCATCGAGGGCAACGAAGGAACGGTCGGCGCCGTCGCGGGCGGCGTGATGGGCGGCGCCCTCGGCTCGGCCGTGGGCGGCGGCTCCGGCAACACCATCGCCACGGTGGCCGGCGCCCTCGCCGGCGCCGCCGCCGGCGCCTTCGCCGAACGCAACGTGACGAAGCAGCAGGCCTACGCGCTCGAAGTGACGATGCCCGACGGCCGCGTGATGTCCGTCACGCAGACGCTCGGCAACGACACGTTCACGGTCGGGCAGAACGTGAAGGTCCTCGTCGGCAGCAACGGAACGACCCGCGTCCGTCCCGAGTAGCGCGGGCGGACTTTTCTCGAAGACGGATCCGCCGCGCGCCGCGAAAGTCCGGGCGCGGCGGTCCGTTTTTTCCCGCCGTGGAACCTCCGCCGGTCCTTTCGGTCGAAGACCTCGCCGTGTCGCTGCCCGTTCCGGGCGGCGCCGCCCGGATCGTGCGCGGCGTGTCGTTCCGCGTCCCCGAGGGCGGGTTCCACGCGCTCGTCGGCGAAAGCGGCTGCGGCAAGAGCCTCGCCGCGGCCGCGCTCACGCGGCTGCCGCCGGCGGCCGGGCGCGGCGTGGAGATCGGGGGCCGTGCGGTTTTCCGGGGGCTCGACCTGCTCTCCCTTCCGCCGCGCCGGCTCCGCCGGGCGCGCGGCCGCGGCGGCGTGGCGTACGTCTTCCAGGACCCCATGTCCGCGCTCGATCCGGTGCTGTCGGTCGGAACGCAGCTGCGCGAGGCCGTTCCGCCCGGGACCTCCCGCGCCGCGCGGGAGAAGTCGGTCCGCGAACGCCTTGCCGAAGTCGGTCTTGCGGACGCCGGGCGTCTGCTCCGCGCGTATCCCTGCGAACTTTCCGGCGGCATGGCGCAGCGCGTCTGCCTCGCCATGGCGCTCGCCCAGGAGCCGGCGCTCGTCGTGGCCGACGAGCCGACGACCGCGCTCGACGTCCTGGCCCAGCGCGCCGTGCTCGGGCTCCTGCGTTCCGCCGCTTCCGCTCGCGGCGCGGCGGTGCTGCTCATCACCCACAACCTCGCGCTCGTCGCGCGCCATGCGTCCACGGTGTCCGTGCTCTACGCCGGACAGGTCGTGGAGGACGGCCCGGTCGGCGAGGTCCTTTCCGCTCCGGAACATCCCTACACGCGGGCCCTTCTCGCCGCGGTGCCGCGCCTCGAAGGCACGGCCGTCGGGGACCTCGCCACGATCCCGGGCCGCGTCCCTCCGCCCCGCGAGTGGGATTCCATGCCCTGCGCCTTCGCCCCCCGCTGCCCCGCCGCTTCGCCCGCGTGCTTCCGCTCCGCGCCGCCCCTTCGCCCCCGCCGCGGCGCCGGGCGCGTCCGCTGCCTTCGGCTTGGGTAGCCGTTGACCCTGCGCGCATTCGCGCGAAGCGGTCAACGGCAGGGGGACGGGTTACGGGTGGATTTCGCCGCGAAAATACTCGCGGAAGACGTCGTCCGGAGCGTTGTGGAGGTTCTCGCGGGTGCGCAGGTCGCGGATGACGCCGTGGCCTCCCGCTTCGCCGACGAGCAGGACGGCGTTCACGGCCTGGTCGTTGCGGAAGCCCGCCCAGAAGTCCTCCACGAGCGCGCGGAACTGGCCTTCGCATCGCATCGCGGTGTGCCGCTTTCCCGGATCGGAGTCATACCAGTAGCAGATGCAGCCGTCGAGATCGGCGTTGTCGCTCTTCCGCCCGAAGAGCCAGCCCGTCGAAAACTGGTCGGAGTAGCAGCGGTTGTAGGAATTGTTGTCGGACCGATCGTGGAAGCCCACGGTGTCCGCGAAGAACTTGTTGTTCGAAACGCGGGAGAGGAGCGGATGGAGGTTCGTGAGGAGATTCCCGGAGCCTTTCAGCATGACCCCGGTCTGGAAATCGACCATGCGGAAGTTCGTGAAGGTGTTGTCATGGGCCTCGATGAGAAGGCCGATCGAACCGGGCTCGTTGTTTCCCGTCATGTCGATGTCGCGGATGTCGCAGTCGGCGGATCCTCCGTTGGCGCCTTTCATGACGTGGATGCCGACGTGGCAGCGCTTGATCGCGACGTTCTGGACGCGCGTTTCGCGGCCGGACTCGATCGAGAGCCCCGTGGCGACGCCGGCGCCGTCGAGGTTGCCGCCGAAGAATCCATAGACGCTGCCCGGCGCGCGGTTGTTGTTGGCCCGGACTCGCGCGCCGAGGCGCACCATGGCGTTGGTATGCTGCCAGTCCGGAGTGGCCTTGAGGAACGCGAAGTCGGCGAGGCGCAGCGTCACGGCCTTCGCCGGGTCGGCGGGCGTCGAGATTGGGTGGGAGAGCAGGTATTCGCCATCGGGAAAGTAGATCGTGCGGTGCGGGTTTTCGTCGATGCAGCGCTGGAGGGCGTCGGCGGCGTCGGTGACGCCGTCGGCCGGCGCGTAGTCGGTGGCGAGGACGAACCCGGCGCTTCCGCGCCGGGCGCAGGACGGAGTTTCCGCGCACTGGGCGCAAGGCGGTGGGGCGCAGGGCTTGGGCGTCGAGGGTTCCGGGGACGCTGGCGGCTCGGCAGCGCG
>CAMNCG010000048.1 GCA_946534105.1 uncultured Verrucomicrobiota bacterium | reverse complement strand
CCGTGCCGGCGCCGACCGTGCGGCCGCCTTCGCGGATGGCGAAGCGCATCTTCTCTTCGAGCGCCGCCGGGTAGATCAGCTTCACCGTCATGTTGACGTTGTCGCCGGGCATCACCATCTCGACGCCTTCCGGAAGGCGGATGTCGCCCGTCACGTCGGCCGTGGAGATGTAGAACTGAGGACGGTAGCCCGGGAAGAACGCCGAGTGACGGCCGCCTTCCTCCTTGGTGAGGACGTAGACCTGCGCCTCGAACTCGTCGTGCGGCGTGATGCTGCCCGGCTTCGCGAGGATCTGGCCGCGCTGGACCTCTTCCTTCTTGGTGCCGCGGAGAAGGCATCCGACGTTGTCGCCGGCCTGGCCCTGATCAAGCGTCTTGCGGAACATCTCGACGCCGGTGATCGTCGTCTTCTGCGTGGGCTTGATGCCGACGATTTCGACGTCGTCGCCGACCTTGACGATGCCACGGCCGATACGGCCGGTGACGACCGTGCCACGGCCTTCGATCGAGAAGATGTCCTCGATCGGCATCATGAACGGAAGGTCGAGCTGGTGGACCGGGTCGGGGATGTACTCGTCGAGCGTCTTGAGGAGCTCGTCGATGCACTTGCAGGCCGGGTCGTCGGCGCTCGTGGCCTGCGTGGCCGCGAGGGCGGAGCCGCGGATGATCGGCGTGTTGTCGCCGTCGAACTCGTACTTGGAGAGGAGTTCGCGGATTTCCATCTCGACGAGCTCGAGCAGCTCGGGATCGTCGACGAGATCGACCTTGTTGAGGAAGACGACGATCTTCGGCACGCCGACCTGGCGGGCGAGAAGGACGTGCTCCTTGGTCTGGGGCATCGGACCGTCGGCGGCGGACACGACGAGAATCGCGCCGTCCATCTGCGCGGCGCCGACGATCATGTTCTTCACGAAGTCGGCGTGGCCGGGGCAGTCGACGTGCGCGTAGTGGCGCTTGTCGGAGCTGTATTCGACGTGCGAGGTCGCGATCGTGAGGATCTTCGTCGAGTCGCGGCGGCCGGCGGACTCGGAAGCCTTGGCGACTTCGTCGTACGAAATGTTGTCGGCCAGACCCTTGAGGGACTGGACGTGGGTGAGAGCCGCGGTGAGCGTGGTCTTGCCGTGGTCGACGTGGCCGATGGTGCCGACGTTGACGTGGGGCTTGTCGCGGACGAAGTTTTCCTTGGCCATGGTGCTGCCTCTTGTTTCTTCTGTTTGGGTTTTTGGGTTGGGTGAGATCGCCTCGAAACGTGGAGCCCGTAATCGGAATCGGACCGATGACCTCGTCCTTACCAAGGACGCGCTCTACCGACTGAGCTATGCGGGCGCCGGGATGTTCCGCCAGCCGTGAAGCAAGCGAAACGGGGCGAAGTCTCCCATAATTCGGAGAAAAGGTCAAGCAAAATTTTTTCAAAAAAAGAGCGGCGCCCGTTGGGGCGCCGCTACGGCGGTCGTTCGATCCGCGGGCGCGCTTACGCGAGCTCCGAGAAGTACTTGATCGTGCGGACCATCTGGCTCGTGTAGGAGTTCTCGTTGTCGTACCACGAGACCACCTGCACCTGCGAGGTGCCGTCCTTGAGGTCGATGACCATCGTCTGCGTGGCGTCGAAGAGCGAGCCGAAGCGCATGCCGATGATGTCGGAGGAGACGATCTCGTCCGTGTTGTAGCCGAAGGACTCGTTGGCCTGCGACTTCATCTGGGCGTTGATCTCCTCGACCGTCGGGGCGCCTTCGACGACCGCGTTGAGGATCGTCGTCGAGCCCGTGGGGGTCGGGACGCGCTGCGCGGCGCCGATGAGCTTGCCGTTGAGCTCGGGGATGACGAGGCCGATGGCCTTCGCGGCGCCGGTGCTGTTCGGGACGATGTTGCACGCGGCGGCGCGGGAGCGGCGCAGGTCGCCCTTGCGCTGCGGGCCGTCGAGCGTCATCTGGTCGCCCGTGTAGGCGTGGATCGTGCACATGATGCCGGACTTGATCTTCCAGCCGTCGTTGAGCGCCTTGGCCATGGGGGCGAGGCAGTTCGTCGTGCAGGAAGCGGCGGAGATGATCGTGTCCTCGGGCTTGAGCGTCTTGTGGTTGACGTTGTAGACGATCGTGGGGAGGTCCTTGCCGGCCGGCGCGGAGATGACGACCTTGCGGGCGCCCGCGTCGATGTGGGCCTGGGCCTTGGCCTTGGAGGTGTAGAAGCCGGTGCATTCGAGCACGACGTCGACGCCGAGCTTGCCCCAGGGCAGATCCTGGGCCTTCGGGCACGCGTAGATCGTGATCTCCTTGCCGTCGACCGTGATCGAGCCGGGCGTCACGACCGTCTTGCCGTCTTCGGCGAGGACGGAGTCCTTGTACTCGACCGTGTGGCCGCAGTAGCTGCCCTGCGTGGAATCGTACTTGAGAAGATGCGCGAGCATCTTGGGGGAGGTGAGGTCGTTGATGGCGACGACTTCGTATCCTTCGGCGCCGAACATCTGGCGGAAGGCCAGACGGCCGATGCGGCCGAAACCGTTGATGGCGACTTTGACTGCCATTTTGATTTGCTCCAGTTGTGGGGTTGGTTGGTTTTCGCGTGATGTGTGAAAACGCGCGGGAGTCTATCAGCATCCCCGTCCGAAATCAAGCCCGCATGGTAGAATCGCCCCCATGGAAAACGAAAACGAACCGGCGGAACGGGCGGACGGACGCCAGATGGGCGAGCAGCCGCTCGCGAAGCTCCTGCGCGAAAAGGGCGTCTCGCGCCACGATCTCGTCCTCGCCGCGCCCGGCGAAGTCACCCACAAGCTCGTGAAGCGCGCCGAGACCGGCCGCCGCCTCACCGCGCACTCGAAGAACCTCGTGCTGCGCGCGTGGAACCGCGCCACCGGCGAAAACCGCCCGATGTCCGACCTCTTTTCCTACTGACCCCCCTGCCTCCTGAAACCTGCCTCCTGAAACCTGAAACCTGAGACCTGAAACCTGAAACCTGCCTCCTGAAACCTGAAACCTGCCTCCTGAAACCTGAGACCTGAAACCTGAGACCTGAGACCTGAAACCTGAAACCTGAGACCTGAGACCTGAAACCCTCCATGCTTCCCCTCGCCCTTTCCCCCGAACGCGAAGGCGTCGATTCGTCCCGCCTCGCCGATTTCGTCGACCGGTTCTTTTCGCTTGAATGGACGCACGGTCTCGTCGTCCTTCGCCACGGCCGCGTCGTGGCCGAGTGCTACCGCGACCTCTGCTCGCCGGCCGACCGGCACCAGCTCTTTTCGCTCAGCAAGAGCTTCGCCAGCACCGCGGTCGGCATCGCCCTGGGGGAGGGCCTGATCCCCTCGCTCGACGCGCCGCTCGTTTCGTTCTTCCCGGAGTTCCTCTCTCCGAAAGTGACGGAAAAAATGCGCCGCGTCACGCTCCGTCATCTGCTCACGATGGGCATGGGCCGCGCTTCCTGCGGCTTCTGGGGCGACCGCTACGCCGCGCTGCACGAGGCGTTCGCGAAGGAGAACGGCTCCGACATGCGCGCCGTCGCCGCGCGTTTCGCTTCCGGCCGCGAATATTTCGCGGACGACCGCCCGTTCGTGCAGAACCTCCTCGAAGACGAACTCGCCGACGAGCCCGGCTCGCGTTTCACGTACAACACCGCCGCCACGTTCCTCGCCGGCGCGGTCGTCGCCAAGGTTTCCGGAGAACGCCTCTCCGAGTACCTCCGCCCCCGCCTCTTCCGCCCGCTCGGCATCCCGGACGAGGCGACGTGGGACCGCACCCCGGACGGTTTCGATTTCGCCGGCGTCGGGCTCAACCTCGCGGTCCGCGAAATCGCCGCCGCCGGCCAGCTCTGGCTCCGGGGCGGCGTCCTGCCGGACGGACGCCGCCTCGTTCCCGCCTCCTATCTCGCCGAGGCGACGGCGAAGCAGATCGACAACGCGGGCCCCGGCCGCTCCCCGGACTGGTGCCATGGCTACGGCTACCAGTTCTGGCGCTGCCGGCACGGCGCCTTCCGCGGCGACGGCGCCTCGGGCCAGATCTGCGTGATGCTTCCGGAGCAGGACGCCGTCGTGGCCGCCACCGCCGGCCTCGCGAACATGCAGCGGGAGCTCGACGCCGTCTGGGAAACGCTCCTGCCCGCCTTTTCCGGCGCGCCCCTGCCCGAAAACCCCGCCGGCGTCGCCCGCCTCCGCGAGGTCGAACGCTCGCAGCGGTTCGATCTCGGCCCCGACGGCGCGCCGAGCGCCGCAGCCGGCGCCTTCGACCGCGTGCGGCGCTTCGCGTGCGCCCCCAACGCGCTCGGTCTCGCCGCCGTCTCCTTCGCCCAGAACGGCGCCGGCGCGACGTTCGAATTCGAATTCGGCGACGGCGCGACGGACGTTCTCCGCGCCGGCTACGCCGCCCCTCGTTCTTCCGTGCTCCGCCGCATCGCCGCCGGACACGCCTTCGAGGCGTTCGCCAAGGCCTCCTGGATTTCGCCGCTCGTCCTCCACGCCAAGGTCGCCATGCCCCGCACGACGACCTTCCTCGACCTCGATCTCGACCTCGCCGCGAAAACCTTCCGCTCCTCCGCCAACATCTGGTTCGCCCACCCCTGGCTTTCCAAGGTCGAAACCGCCCTGTCGGAGCTCTGATCCGCCCTGCCCGCGCCCGTGCCGCGCCCCCGCCACTCCAAAGGGGCGGCGGTCTCCAGACCGCCGGTCCGCCCGTGCCGCGAATCCGCCGCGCCCTTGCCGCACCCATCCTCTCCTCGCCAAAGGGGCGGCGGTCTCCAGACCGCCGGTCCGCCCTTGCCGCGAATCCGCCGCGCCCGTGCCGCGCCCCTCCTCCCCGGCGCCAAAGGGGCGGCGGTCTCCAGACCGCCGGTCCGCCCTTGCCGCGAATCCGCCGCGCCCTTGCCGCACCCCTCCTCCCCGGCGCCGTGGAGCGCGCGCGGCGGTCGGTACGTAGGAGCCGCCCGCAGGGGCCGCAGGCCCCAAGGGTGGCGGCCGGGCGGGAAAGGCGCAAGCCGGAAACCGCCAAACGGCAATATTGAAAATCCACTAATCTTCAACCGAATCTTCAGCGAGAATTCGGTCAAATCCAGCAGGGAAATCTGGCGGAGGAAGGCGCAATCTCGGGCGATTGAGGGCTGCGCACAAGACCGCCCTCGCCGCGCCGACCGCCACCCTTGGCGCTTCGCGCCTGCGGGCGGCTCCTAGGTGCCGACCGCAGGGCAGCGGATGGTAGGATGGGAGCCGGATGCGCGCTCCAAGGGCCCGAATCGCCCCCGCCCCCGCCGCCCCGGCCGCGTCCGTCCCCTCCTCGCCAAAGGGGCGGCGGTCTCCAGACCGCCGCCCCTTTGGCGAGGATCGCCCGCGGTGGAGGCGAGGCGGGGCGCTACGGCGTGTCCAGCACCAGGCGGGCAAAGAAGGCTTCGCCGGAGGTTGGGATCGTAACGGAGGCGGAGGAGAGGGAGACCTCCTGCTTCGAGGCGTTCTCCGTGCCGAGATCGCCTGCGGACGAGGCGGTTTCGAGCAGGAGCCGCGCACCGCCGCGGAGCGAGGAAACGGCCGCGCTTTCCCCGTTTCCGTCCGAGACCGTGAAATGCCAAACCAAGGTGGCCGTGCCGGCCTGCGAATCGAGCGCAAACGAATCGACCGCGAGCTCCACCCCGCCCGACACGTCCGCCGGCACCTTGTCGAGCGCCATCGCGAGCGCGACCGTCGTTTCGTCGTACCCGGCCAGATCCGCCGCCGTCAGCCCCTTGTCCGCCATCCACACGCACCTCTGCGGAATCTCCGCGCCGATGTAGAGCACACCCGAATCCGTTTCCGGATACAGGTCGAGTTTGTTCATGTCGGGATACAGGACCATCTTCCCGGGATCCGACCCGACGGCGTCGAACTGGCCCATCGTCGCATAGTCGGTCCCGCCGGAAACTTCGGAAAGACGCCAGACGCGCTGCGTGGTTTTTGACCGCACGAGCGAAACGAAATACACGTCTTCCCACTCGAAATCCGTGTCGTCGAGCCAATCGACGGGGAGCGATGCCGTTCTCTCGACGTACAAGTCTCCATCCATGTCGACGTCGGGAAACCTGGCCTTCGCGCTCGTCGCCTGCGCCTCGCCGATCCATTCGAGAGTTTCGAATCCGACCGCCGGATCGTAACCCTCGGCATCCTCTCCTTCACCGACGAAGGCGAGCACAAGCGAATACTCGGCGTTGAAGTCGGAGACCGCGATGGGTTCGCCCGATGCGTCGGAAAGGATCGCCGCGTCGCGCGAATTGTTGTCAAAAGGCTGAATTCCCCAGAACACTTGGGCCATGACGCCATCGGCCGAAACGCTTGCCGAAAGAAAGGCCATTGCGATTCCGCAAAGCAACGCGGTGGAATAACCGGTAAAAATCCTTTTCATCTGAAAAACTCCCGCCCTGTGCCGAAAAAAAGACCGCATCGCCGGAAAGGCGGTGCGGCCAACTGACGATCGGATGTCCGATCAGACCGCGCGACGGCGGCGCAACAGCATCGCCAGACCGGCGAAGGCGAGAGCCGCGGTGGCGGGTTCCGGGACGGACGCCGCAACGGTGCCGACCTTGCCGTTCTTTGTCGTGAACTGGTCGTACGAGACGTTGCCGCCATACTGCGAAGACGGCAGAAGCGGATCTTCGTTCCCCGTGACGGTCGCCGTGATCACGCCGCCTTTTCCGTCGGAAATCGCGTAATACGTGTCACCGGACTTGTAGGCCATGTAGTAGGTGTGGGCGCCCGTAAGGTTATCGCTCCACGTACCTGCCGTGTACGTGCTGTCCTGATCCTCGATTACATTGGAGCCGCCGTCCGCGGGCGTACCGCTGATGATGCCATTGACCGGAGCGGCCGCATCGGCGATGAAGACGATGTTGTTGGCATTCACGAGAAGATCGTTCTTTCCATTGCCATCCGTGAGATTGGGGAGTTCCCATTCGATCACGGAGGCGGAAAGCATGGTGACCGAAGCAAGAGAAACGGCGAGAGAGATTTTCTTTTTCATCTTCTTCTACCTGTTGTTTTCGGATTTTCCATTCGTCTTGGGTCGCATTACTGCGCCGCCGCAGGCGTAATCACGAACGCTCCGCTGGTCTTGAGCTCGACCATGACGCCCTCGCCGGCCTTGACCTGCGGGGGGGTGGAGGGCTTCCATTCGGACGTCGATGCATCGCCGGTGTTCTTGTACCAGTAGGTGGTATAGCCCGTGCCGTTCCAGAAGTGGATCTTGTTGGCGGTGGACTTCTTGGAACCGCTGGTGGCCTTGAACGTGGAATCGCCTACCGCTGCGTTTTCGATGGACCACGGGGCCGAAAACTTCGCGGCGATCGGGGCGATGCCGGCAACCGTGTACGAAAACGTGCCGGACTCGATGGGCGCGACGCCAAGCTCGTAGAGGGCGCCGGCCGCCGCGGCATGGTACCAGAACGCATCGCCCGTGTCGAGTCCGAGCGCACCTTCGGTTCCACCCGCCTTGCCTGTTTGATACGGAGTGTTTCCGCCGACGTACTTCTTCACGTCGTCGGTCGTGCTAATGCCGCTGAACAGATCCGACGCCTTGGCATCGTCCGCGAAGACACTGACGCCGATGAGGTTGTCGCCGGCGACGACCGGTATCGTGATGACCGCGTATTCGGACGACTCGACCTGCCGAGCCGCCTGCGCGGATGCGCCGAGGGCGACGACGCCGACGGCGAACAGGGTTGTGATTTTCTTCATTTTCGTGTGTTTTTGGGGTTTGTTTTCGGACGGGACGGTAGAACCCGAGAGGGTGCAATTCCCCCCGTCGAAGGGAGACGTTACCACAAACCTTGCATCCTTGCAAGCGAAAAAAAATCAGGCGTCCCAGACGATGCGGCCGGAGGGGAAGACCGGACCGTCAACGCAGACGCGGGCGATCGACGCGGACGCGCCGTCGCGCACGGTCTGGGTGCAGCCGAAACACGTGCCGACGCCGCAGGCCATGCGGCGGTCGAGCGAAAGCCAGGCCGGAAACCGGCCGGAGAGCGCCCGTTCGTCCACGGCGCGCAGCATCGGCGCCGGACCGCAGGCGAAGCATTCCGGCGGCGGAGCGTCCGGCTCGCGCGAAGCGAGCCAGGCGTCGAGCGCGGCCGTGACACGGCCCTTCGCGCCGGCCGAACCGTCGTCCGTCGCGACGCGCACTTCGACGCCAAGCGCCTCGAAGCGGTCGAGGAGCAGGAGATCCGCCGCCGTCCGCGCCCCCGCGAAAAGCACCGGCCGACAAGCCCGGACCGGCGCCGAACCGACCGCGCCAGTCCCTTTCGTCCCAGTCCCTTTCGTCCCGGTCCCTTCCGTCCCTTTCGCGCCAGTCCCTTTTGTCCCTTCCGCCCCTTTCGTCCCTGCGATCCGCGTTGCGAGAAAATGCAACGGCGCCACGCCGTATCCGCCGCCCACAAGAACCGGGCACGCGGCCGGATCGGGGTCCGGGAACCCGTTGCCGAGGGGGCCGAGCAAGTCGACCTCCGCGCCCTCGCCCGCGCGGGAGAGCGCTTCGGTGCCGCGGCCGACGATCTTGTAGAGGATTTCGAGAACGCCGGTCGAAGCGTCGGCGCCGCAGATGCTGAGCGGGCGCCGGAGGGCGACCGGATCGAAATCCGGAACGCGGAGGTGGACGAACTGCCCGGGACGCGCCGATGCGCACGTGTCGGGTGCGGAAAGCCGAAGCAGGCGATACCCTGCTCCGGCTTCTTCGTTGGAAACGACGGCGGCGACTTCCCTTTTCATCGAAAAGGGCCGGACGCGCGTCCGGCCTGTCGGGAACGCATCGGAGACCGGAGCCGCGCACACGCGGCCCCGGCCGCGCCTTCAGGCGTTCTTCTTCGCCTCGAGCCTGCGCACCACTTCCTTGGGGCGCTTGAGCATCGTGCGGATTTCGAGGGGCTGGAGCTTGTCGGCTTCGGCCTGGGGGAATCCGAGGGCGACGAGACGGCGCTTCTGGGCCTTCTGGCGGCGGGCGCGCTCGGCGGGGGTCTTCTTGGGACGGCGGACGTGCTTGATGCGTTCGACGTGGTCGTGCGACTGCAGTGACATTTCGGATTCTCCTCGTTACTTCGCTTCGGGGGCGGGGGCGGATTCCTTCTTCGCGGCGGGTTCGTCGACCCACGCGAGGACCGCCATCGGCGCGCCGTCGCCCGGACGGGCGGCGAGCTTCACGATGCGGGTGTAGCCGCCGTTGCGGCCCTCCATCATCGGAACCACTTTTTCGAAGAGCTCCTTGGCGGCGGCCTCGTCGCCAAGGAACGCGGCGGCGCGGCGGCGGGCCGGGACGCCGCCCTTGCGGGCGAGCGTCACGAGCTTCTCGGCGACGGGCGCCGCGACCTTGGCCTTGCGGACCGTGGTGCGGATGCTCTTCTGCTTGACGAGGCCGCAGACGAGCATCGAGACGAGAGCCTCGCGGTGCGCCTTGGAGCGGCCGAACTTGACATTGTTTTTCTGGTGGCGCATGGTTGGACCTTTCGCGTCTTATTGGAGCTGTGAGAGGACCGAGGCGTCGAACTTCATGCCGAGCGAGAGGCCCATCTGTTCGAGCTTGTCCTTGATTTCGCCGAGCGACTTCTTGCCGAAGTTGCGGTACTTGAGCATGTCGGACTCCAGCTTCTGGCAAAGCTCGCCGACCGTGGCGATGTTGGCGTTGTTGAGGCAGTTCGCGGCGCGGACCGAGAGTTCGATCTCGTTGACGGAGAGCTTGAGCTTCGACACGAGGTCGTCGGTCGCGGGAACCGCCACCGGAGGGGGGGCGGGTTCCGGCGCGGCGCCGGTCTCGGCGAGCTCCTTGTTGTAGCCGACAAACACGTCGAGGTGGCGGCGCAGGATGTCGGCGGCCTTCACGAGCGCGTCGTCGGGGTCCACGCGGCCGTCGGTCGTGATTTCGAGCACGAGCCGCTCGTAGTCGGTCTGCTGGCCGACGCGGCAGTTCGCGACGTCGAAGTTGACGCGGGCGACGGGCGAGTAGATGCGGTCGATCGGAATGACGCCGATTTCGGTCTGCTTGCCGGGGGCGTCGGGATTCTCGGGATCCGGATCCCACGAAGCGGGGCAGAAGCCGCGACCGCGCGTGATCTTGACCTCCATCTCGAACGAGCCGCTTTCGTCCACCGTGCAGATCAGGTGCTCGGGGTTGAGCACCTCGACGTTGCCTTCGGCGGCGAGATCCGCGGCCTTGACGACGCACGGTCCCTTGCGCTTCACGAGGATCTTCACCGGATCCTCGGATTCGCTCTTGACGAGCACCTTCTTGAGGGCGAGCACGATCTCCGTCACGTCCTCGCGGACGCCCGGCAGCGCGCAGAACTCGTGCGGAGCGCCGGTGATCTTGACGGAGGAAATCGCGCAACCTTCGATGGACGAGAGAAGCACGCGGCGAAGCGAGTTCCCGATCGTCCTTGCGTAGCCGATTTCAAACGGTTCGGCCGTGTAGCGCCCGAACGTGGTCGTCGCCGAGGACTCGTCCTTGACGACGCACGCGGGCATCTCGAAAGCGTTGAGGCGGATTGGCATGGTTCCTTCTCCTTGTCGTGGCCCTTCGCGGGCCGTTTCTGGAATGGGCCGCGGTCCGGCGCTTCCAGGCCGGATGCGGCCGGCCGGGAAAGCCGCGCGGGGCGCGGGACCGGCGCGCTAGCGGGAGTACAGTTCGACGATCGTCTGCATGTCGACCGTCTCGGGCACTTCCGAAGGCTCCGGAGCACGCAGGAACGTGCCGGTCTTCGTGGCTTCGTCGAACTCGAGCCAGCCGCAGGCGGCGCCGCGGGGGTGCTTGACGGACTCCACGACGGCGGCAAGGTTGCGGTCGCGCTCGCGGATGCCCACCTTCTGGCCGGGGCGGACGATGGCGGAGGGGATGTTCGCGACGCGCCCGTCGATTTCGACGTGGCGATGCGTCACGAGCTGGCGCGCGGCGGGACGCGTCGGCGCGAGGCCGAGGCGGTACACCACGTTGTCGAGACGGCTTTCGCACATCTGGAGAAGCAGGTCGCCCGTGTTGCCGCGCTTCGCGAGGCAGACGTCGAAGAAGCGGCGGAACTGCTTTTCGAGCATGCCGTAGATGTACTTCGCCTTCTGCTTCTCGCGCAGCTGCAGCGCGTAGTCGCTCGCCTTCTTGCGACGGGTCTTGTTCGCCGGGCCGTGCTGCCCCGGGGGGAAGTTGCGGCGGTCGAGAAACTTGTCGGGCCCGAAGAGGGGCTCGCCGAAACGACGGGAAATCTTGGTCTGGGGACCGGTGTAGCGTGCCATTTGTTAGACCCTCCTGCGCTTGCGCTGGCGGCAGCCGTTGTGCGGCATGGGCGTGATGTCCTTGATCTGGGAGATCGCCATGCCGGCGTTGGCGATCGCGCGAATCGCGCTTTCGCGGCCGGCGCCCGCGCCCTGGACGCGGACTTCGACTTCGTGCATGCCCTGACCGATCGCGCTCTTGGCGCATTCCTGCGCGACGAGCGTGCCGGCGAAGGCCGTGGACTTGCGCGAACCCTTGAAGCCGGCCTTTCCGGCGGAACTCCAGGCGATCACGTTGCCGCGGGCGTCCGTGATGCAGCACTGCGTGTTGTTGAAGGACGCGGTGATGTGCGCGATGCCGGCCGGGATGGAGCGGCGGCGCTTCTTGCCGTCTTCCGCCGATGCGGCGGCGGCCTGCATGACGTCGCCCATCACGATCTTCATCGCTTCGGAGCGGGCGTCCTCGACGGGCTCGGGAGCGGCGGCCTCGACGGCGGGCGCTTCCTCGACGACCTCGGGAGCTTTCGTTTCTTCTGCCATTGCGGGTGTTCTCCGGAAATTACTTGGCCGCGGCGTTCTTCATCGCGTTGCGCTCCGCCTTGTCGCGGACCGCCCCGACGGTGTGCTTGGCGCCTTTGCGGGTGCGGGCGTTCGTGCGAGTGCGCTGGCCGCGGACCGGAAGGCCCTTGCGGTGGCGCGTGCCGCGATAGCTGCCGATGGAGATCAGGCGGCGGATGTTCTGCGACACTTCCCGGCGGAGGTCGCCCTCCACGTGGAAGTTGCCTTCAATCACCGCGATGATCTGGCGGATCTCGTCCGCCGTCAGCGTGTTCGCGCGCTTCGCCGGATCGATCTTCGTCTCGTCCAAGATGAACTTGGCGCGAGTCGGCCCGATGCCGTGGATGTAACGCAGCGAAATGTCGATGCGCTTGTTGTCGGGAATGTCGATACCCATCAGTCGTGGCATGGCCTTCGCTCCTTACCCTTGCCGTTGTTTGTGACGCGGATTCGTGCACACCACGCGCACGATCCCCTTGCGGCGGACGATCTTGCATCGTTCGCACAGCCTTTTTACCGAACTGCGAACCTTCATCGAGGTTTTTCTCCGTAATTGGTGGAAATGCGTGAGGCATTCTAGAGAAACGGAAGAAAAAAGCAAGAAAAAAATTTGCAAAGATAAAAAATCTCGAAGACGAAAGGAACAAACGGACGAATTTTTCAAAAATTATCAAAATATTTCATAAAACTTCGCAGTTTGAAGAATTTCTCGCAGTCAAACCGAAAATGACGTTCTCGTTTTTGCGATTGGCAAAATCGGGCGGTCCGGGCCAAGGTCCGGGCGGCGGTCTCGCGCGCATCGGGCGCGGCCCTGGGCTCGGCGCGGAGAGCCGCGGTCGGGGCGACAACGGGCGAAGCCGGAGACCGCCGAAGGTCGCGCCGGGACGCTACCTCTCGGTTCCGGGCGGCGGGGGCAGGGGGGCGCCGGTCGCGATGGCGTCGCGCAGGGCGGCTTCGGACTCCGGATCGCACCACCAGAGCGCGAGGAGGTCGTCCTCGCCGCCAAAGCGGGAGAGAATGGAGGACGGCATGCCGAAGCGGTTCCACCAGACGAGTCGGGTGGCGTCGCTGTTCCATAGCAGGATGTACGGCACGGCGTCCGCGACGATCCGGTCGATCTCGCGGTCGATCTCATTGCGCGCGGCGAGGGAGAATTCCGTCTTCTGCTTCTCGATCAGAGCATCGACGCGCGGATCGGAAAACCCGGTCACGTTGTTGCCGCCGGGCGCGTCCGCCGCCGCGCCGCTCCACATGCTTTCCGGGTCCTTTTCGAGGCCGGAGGACCACGCGCACCAGGTGAGGTCGAAATCGTACGCGTCCATGTCCCGCATCCAGGCGGCCCAGTCCTTGCTCTCGACCTTGAGGGCGACGCCGGCCTTTTCGAGCGCGACGCGCCAGCGGGCGAGGAACTTGTCGGACGTGCCGCTGTTGGAAAGGAACCGCATGACGAGCTCCCGTCCGTCCTTCGTCCGGCGGCCGGTCGCGCCGTCGCGCAGCCAGCCGGCCTCGTCGAGAAGCGCCTCGGCGCGCGACGGATCGAACGCGAGCAGCGGATTCGGGCACGGATGGGCGTCGTCCCAGAGATCCTCCCAGTACGACCGGTGCAGGAAGTACTGCCCGAACATCAGCGTGCGGTTGAACGTCTCGCGGTCCAGCAGGTGCGCGAGGGCGAGCCGGACGCGGCGGTCGTTCCAGGGCTCGCGGCGCAGGTTGAACGCGAAGCCCTGGAATCCCACCGGCTTCGCGTTGCGGACCGCCTTCTTGACGAGCCAGTTCTTGTCAAAGCGTTCGCCGCGCGCGTCGAGCACCCACGTCGAGGCGGTGTAGACGGCCATGGCGTCGAGCTCCCCCTTGCGCAGCGCCTCCCACGCGTTTTCACGGGAGGCGAAGAAACGCCAAACGATCTCGTCGAAGTTCCAGAGCCCCGCGTTCGCGGGCCGGCCGGCGGCCCACCAGTCCGGCCGGCGCACGAGCGAAAGCGACCGGTTCTCCCGGTGCTCGCCGAGCCGGTACGGGCCGGACACGACCGAGAGATCAAACGCGAGCCGGTTGAAGTCGCGGCCGCGGAACGCATGGGCCGGCAGCACGAACAGGCCGCCGACGGCGCCGAGATTCCGCCAGTGCCGCTCGCGGGCCGTGAAGCGGATCGTTCGCGCGTCGAGGACCTGCGGAGGATCGAACGGAGCGAGCGCGACCTTGACGGGACCGGTCATGTTTTTCGGATCGACGAGCGTCTCAAACGTCCAGCGCACGTCTTCCGCGGTCACGGGCTCGCCGTCGCTCCAGCGCGCTTCGGGATCGAGCTCGAAGGTGAAGACCGTCCCGTCGTCCGAAACGGTCCAGCGGCGCGCGAGGCCCGGCGCCTTTTCGCCCGTGTCGGGATCGGTCGAGAGGAGCGACTCGTAGAGCATCGAGCAGACCTGGGCCGAAAAGGTCGAGCCCTCAAGATAGTAGTTGAGGCTCTTCGGTGCGGCGCCGGCGGCGAGCACGACGCGTCCGCCCTTCGGCGCGGCGGGGTTCGCCCACCGACTCGGCGTTTCGGTCCAATCCGGCGCGGGAAACGCCGTGTCGGCGAAGGCGCCCGCCGCGGCCGCGAAGAGGAAGAAAAGCGGACGGAGGCGCTTCGCGGCGCGCCGCAGGGCCCACGACGTCCGGAGGAGCGGCGCCGGCAGGCGGACGTTCACAGCGCGGCCCGAATCGCGGCGAGGAGCCCGGCGTATTCCTCGAAGGCGGGAAGGTCGGGATTTTCGGCCTTGATGGCGTCCGTCGAGCGGAAGAGGAACCCGGCCTTCGAGGCGCGGATCATCGCGAGGTCGTTGTGGCTGTCGCCGGCGGCGATCGTGTCGAATCCGATCGACTGGAGCGCGCGCACGGTCGAAAGCTTCGACTGCGCGACGCGCATCCGGTAGTCCTCGATCCTGCCGCCGGCTCCGACGACGAGCGTGTTGCAGAACAGCGTCGGACGGCCGAGCTTTTCCATGAGCGGCGCGGCGAACTGCTCGAACGTGTCACTGAGGAGGATCACCTGCGTCTCGGCGCGAAGCGCGTCGAGGAAGTCCTTCGCCCCCGGCAGGGGGTCGATGCCGGCGATCGTCTCCTGAATGCTCGAAAGACCGAGCCCGCGCTCGCGCAGGAGGTCGAGGCGGAATCGCATGAGCTTGTCGTAATCCGGCTCGTCGCGCGTCGTGCGCCGCAGTTCCGGCACGCCCGCGGCGTCGGCGAACGCGATCCAGATTTCGGGGACGAGGACGCCTTCGACGTCGAGACACACGATGTTCATGGTTGGGAATGCTCCGGTTGCTTGTTTTTTTTCGCGCGGCCTACAGCGCCTTCGCGATCGCGGCGCGAAGCGCGGCGGCCGTGGCGGCGCGGTCGGCGTCGTCCGCGTAGCGGTACGCGCCGGAAACGAACTCCGGCGGCACCTTGCCGCCCTTCGGGCGCGGAATCACGTGGAAATGCAGGTGCCCGACCGTCTGACCGGCCTCTTCGCCCGTGCATTGCAGGACGTTCGCGCCGCCGCCGAACACCTCGACGGCCGCGCGCGCCGCGGCGCGCACGACATCGCAGACCTCGGCGTACGCCGCCCTCTCCTCCTCCGTGGCGCCGGAGCCCGGCACCGCGGCGAGATCCTTCCAGTGCGCGCGCGGCACCACCAGCAGGTGGCCCTTCGACATCGGCGCGGCGTCCAGAAACGCCACGGCGCGCTTTCCCTCGTACACCTTCGCCGACGGGATCTCCCCGCCCGCGATGCGGCAGAAAATGCAATCGTCCATGTTGGTTTCCCTCGTTTGCGCCCGATTCTACCACACCGCCGGACCACCGCCGGAGGGCTGCTTTTCCGGAAAGACGGAACCTTCAGGAAAGAAGATCGGCGGCGGAAATGACGGCGTCGAAAAAGCCGGAGCCCTCGACCTCTCCGGAAAGCTCCCCGAGATACACGAGGACGGGCCGCACCGACATTCCTCCGCGCGCGTGGAGCCGCCGGACCTTCCTTGCGACCTCGGGCACGATTTCCGGACCGATCGCGCCGCGGCGCTTGATCTCGACGAGGTAGGCCGCCCGGGCGGTCTGCAGCAGCAAATCGACCTGGACGCCGCCGCCGCGCGAATCCCGCGCGTGGCGGAAGGGGGCGGCGGATTCGACGATCGCCCCGCCGAGACGGAGGCGGGGAACGAGCTCCATCGCGTGGTTGACGATCAGGTTCTCGAACTGGAGCCCCATCACGGTCTCCCACCCGGGAAGCCGCTCGACGCCCGTGAAACGGTAGGCGCCCGACGCGATCTCGTCCGCGTGGGGCTCGATGTAGCGCAGGTAGAAGCGGGTATAGTTGTCGCGGATCCTGTATTTCGAAAGACGACTCCGGCGGCCCGTCGCCGGATTGAGGCCCCGGTCCGCCGCGACGAATCCCGCCAGCTCCAGCTCCCGGAGGCACTCGGAGAAATGGCCGTTGTCTGGGCGTCGCAGCCTTTCCGCCAGCTCCCGGCCCGAAAGAGGGCCTTCGGCGAGAAGTCCCACGACGGACCGCTTGAGCGGGGCGTCGCCGGCAAACACCTGGGAGAAGATCTCGTTGAAGTCCTTGAAGAGCGTTCCCTCCGGTTCGAAGCACAGACGGCGGATGTTCTCGCCGGCGGAGAGTCCCGGATCAATCTCCTCCAGATACCGGGGAACGCCGCCCGTCACGGACAGCACGTCGAACACCGTCCGGGCGTCGACTCGCGGCGCGGCCGCGCGCCAGAACGGAAGGCAGTCCGCAAGATCCAGTTCCGGCAGCACGTAGTCGCGGGAGAACCGGCCGACGAACCCCGTGTTGTCCAGGATGTTCTTTTTGATCCAGGCGTTGACGCTTCCGCAGATGGGGAGTAGAAGTCTGTCCCTCTTTTTGGGGCAAGGACTCCGGAAAGTTCGCCCATGGTGGAGTTTTCGAGAGATTCCGAACCGGTCGATTCTACTCGTTTTTTTTCGAAAAATGTCGCCTGCCAGGCGACATTTTCCGTCTTTGTTTTTGGCAGAGTTCATGGCGTCGGGAGGGACAGACCTCCCTTCCGCATCCACCACCAACACCAGGGACAGACCACCATGAGAACGCCTCGACTCCTCGCTTCCGGTACCGGCTACTACCACGTCATCCTCAAAACCTCCGGCGCCCGGTTCCTTTTCGAATCCGATGCCGACAAGCGCGCCTTGCTCGGCATTTTGGAGCGCGTTTCGCGCTTTTCCGGCGTCCAGCCGCTCTCCTACGCGCTTCTCGACAACCACGTCCACCTTCTTCTCAAGGTGCCGGAGAGGAAATCCGTCCCCGAAGCCGAGTTCCGCCGCCGCGTGGAAGCGCTCTACGGCGCCGCCCGCTCCGGAAAACTCTTCGCGAAGTGGGACAAGTGGCGCGACGAAGGCCGCGACGGCGTCATCGCTTTCGAGAGGGACGGACTTCTCCGCCGGATGTTCGACCTGGGGCAGTTCGTGAAGACCGCGAAGGAATTCTTCCACGTCTACTACCGCGAAGCACACGCCTGGGAAGGCACGGTCTGGCGCGGACGGTACAAAAGCATACTGGTCGCGGAATCCTTCACGGCGTTCAAGGCGCTTTCGCTCTACATCGCCATGAATCCCGTCCGCGCGGGGATCGCGAAACGGGGGACGGACTCCTCGTGGACGTCGTTCGGACAGGCGAAACTCGGGAAGTCGTTCGGGAGGCGTTGCCATCAGGCGCTATTGGGCGAACTGGCTCGGCTGAAAGGCTCCGGAGCGGGGACGAACCCCGAAGGGAATGCGGATTTCGTGGCGATGGAATTCGAGGAATGGATGGCCGAGGCGGAGGGCATCCAGAGGGAAAAGGTGAAGGAGGCGCTGGCACGTGGGGAGGGTCTGTCCCTCGCGGAAATGCTCGTATGCCGGGTGCATGCGTTCGGGAACGGCCGGGCGATCGGGACGGAGCGGGCGATGAGGTCCGTCCCCCGGATCGGGGATGCGGTGGCGGTGCCGCAATGCCGGGCGGGGCTCTACACGGCGACGCGGCTCGCCGGATGCCTCTACCGCGTGGCGTAGACGCGGACCGGGAGGGGACCGGACCGGGAGGGAACAGACCTCTCCTATTTCCGCGGGGTCGTCGTGGAGGCGCGAGGCGATGCCGAAGTCGGCGAGCATGGCGCGGCCGTCGTGGTCGAAGAGGACGTTGGAGGGCTTGATGTCGCGATGAACGACCGGGGGCGACATGGCGTGGGCTGCCGCGACGGCCTCGGCGAGGTCCTCGCCGAAGCGCGCGACGGCCCCTGGGGAAGCGCCTTGCCTCCCTCCAGGAGGTCTGCCAGGGAGAGGGCGCGCGGGGCGGCGTCCCAGCGCTCGGGATGGTGCGGGGTTTGAAACGCCCTAGTTGCCCGATTCGGTGGCAACAAGGCGGAGGCCGATGGCATTCTGCTGGATGCCAAGGTCTTCCGGAAGCGTGTTGCGATCAAAGTCGAGGAGACCGGCGGTGAGGTTTCCGAAACAACCGCCGCGAGTGACACGAAGCCGCATTTGGTGGTAACCGGTGTCGGTTGTCGCGGTCAGTTCCTCCACGTTTCCAATCATGTCGTAGAGACCGAAGGCGTTCGGTTCCTTCTGTCCGACGGGATGCGTCTCGTCTTCCGAAGTCTCCTTGAGCCACGCGACTTTGTCGAGATCGTTTTTCGTGATTTCCGTTCCGTCCGCAAAGGTGCCGTATTTCCCCGTTGCGCCGGCGTATCGGGCCAGGCACCACTCCTCCTCCGTCGGAAGCCGGAACGTGAGCCCCGACGCCTTCACGCCGGGAAGCGCGTTGAGCGCCTTGAGGAACTTCTGGCAGTCATCCCACGTAATGCTCTCGACGGGATTGTCCGCCCCCTTGAAAAGGGAAGGATTCGCGCCCATGACCGCTTCCCACTGCGCCTGGGTCACCTCGAACTTGCCGACCCAAAGCGGACCGGGAATGGACTGGAGCTCGATGGAGACGGAATCCGACAGCGAAACGGATTTGGATTCCGATTTCCATGCGCGCGACCGTTCGGCGTTTTCCTCGCGCGCCTTGCGTTCCACCATCTTCTGCTCCTGTGCGCGGACTTCCCGATCCCTGACTTCCTTTTGGGCGGCGGCATGGGCAGACGCGATTTCTTGCTGCATTTTGGCTTGACGCGCCTGGATTTCCTGGATCCTTTGTTCCGGCGAGGGACCCATCGCCGAAGGTCCGAGCATCGAGGCGGTCGGAACCATGCACCCGGCAGAAAGGAGTGCGGCGGAGAGGCAAACGAGAATCGTGGTGTTGTTCTTTCGTGTGTTCATGGAGGGTTGGGGATGGAGGTTGGGTTGGTGTGAAATTTCAATGGTATGAAGTATAATGCTCTTCGCGAGCGAAAGCAACTCCGTTTTTTCCTGGACATTCCCCATTTTTTTTCGCGGGCGCGCCGAAACGCCTCGCGGGGCGTTC
>CAMNCG010000047.1 GCA_946534105.1 uncultured Verrucomicrobiota bacterium | reverse complement strand
GCCGTGCTGGTAGCCGAAGCGCGTC
The DNA here is from genome assembly GCA_946534105.1 of uncultured Verrucomicrobiota bacterium. Lineage (GTDB taxonomy): Bacteria > Verrucomicrobiota > Kiritimatiellia > RFP12 > UBA3636 > UBA3636. Next base: position 19,219 of record CAMNCG010000047.1, on the reverse strand, counting down.
TCCGGCGAGACGGCGTGCGTCTCCTCGGCGATGGCGGCCGCCACGGCGGCGATGGAGCCGAAGGAGAAGCGCTCCCATGCGGCAGCAAGAGCGGGGGAGTCGGAAATCGCGGCGGCTAGGCTTGATAGGGATCCTAGGGATTCTAGGCTTCCTAGGCTTCCCAGAAATGCCGCGCGGCAGGTCTCGCACCAGCAGCCGATGTCCTCCCACTTGGCGGCGGGGAGGTGGTTGTTCACGCGAAGATCGTCGTCGATCCAGAGCCATGCGGGCTGGATCGCCTCGGCGTAGAGACGCGCCATTTCGCGCACGTACGCGAGGAACGCCGGCTGGCGGGGGCAATTGCATGCCTTGCATTCGACCCCGGTGGGCCCGGTGAAGCCGCTCCACGTGCGCCCGGCCATCTCTTCAGGCGTCCCGCCGAAGGAATCGCCGTGGCCGAGCGTCGCCTGGAACTGGAGGCTCGGCTCGATGCCGGCGCGACGCAACTCGTCGGCGTACTTCGCGAGGCGCGCGGTATGCTCGCGGTGCCACTCCATCGGCGGGAAGGCGATGCCCGTCGAGAACCAGACTTCGTCGCAGGCACCGCGGTTCTCCGAAAGGGCGCGGAAGGTTTCGGCCCACTGCGCGTCGCTCGCGGTGTGCGGTGCGCGGAGGCGGATCTGGAAGAGAGAAGGAGGGTTTGTTTTCATTTTTCACCCTCGTCGAAAACCCGGACGAAATCAACCTCGAAGAAATCCGGGAGCGCCGCGTCGAAGAGACGCGGGTCGGGCTTGCCCCACGTGCGGCGGCCGGCGGTGAGCCCGCCGTCGTTTCCGGCGCGGCGGTAGCCGCCCGGTTCGGTCGAGACGAGGACGAACTGCTCGGTATGCGAGACCGGCGCGTTCTGCTCGCCGACCTTCTTGCCGTTGGCGTAGAAGGAGTAGCCGCGCGGCGACCAATCGACGCCGTAGTGGCACCAGCCGTCGGGCATCGTCTCGGCGTCGAAGGAGAAGTGCCCGAACCAGCGGCCCTCCTTGCCGTAGCCGTTCCAGCCGTTGCCGCAGACGATCTTGCCCTCGGAGTGCTGGCGGTAGCTCTCCATGATGTCGGTCTCTACGCCGCACGCGGCGGGGTCTGGCGAAGAGCCGATGCCCGGCGCCTGGAGCCAGAAGGCCGCGTGCCAGCCCGCGCACTTCGGCAGGCGGCAGCGGATCTCGTAGTAGCCGAACTTGTGCATGAAGAGCGGCTTCTTCTTCGGCCCGAAGGGCCAGAAGCCGCGTGCGTCCGGCTCGCGCGGAATGTCGTAGGTGAGCGAGCCGGTCTGGAGGTGGGGCGACGAGAAGTCGTCGCCTTTCCGGAGCAGGTGGAGCCGCACCGTGCCTCGGCCCGTCATCTCGACGCCCTCGAAGTCGTGCGCGAAGGCGGGGAAGTCCTGTCCCCAGAACGACTCGCGGCACATCCACTTGGTCTTGTCGATTTCCGGGCCGTCGAACTCGTCGTGCCACGCGAGGCGCCACGACTTGCCGGGCGGCAGGAGCGACGGCGCGCGGTCGGCGACGGCGGCGGTCGGGATGCCGGTTGCTGGAACGGGGGAGATGTCGATTTCGGTGAAGGGCATGGCAGAAGGAGAGGAAACGGGACGCAGGCCCGAATCATCGCGGAAAGGCGAAGGGGCTGCAGGCCCGAATCATCGCAGAACTGCGGAGAAATAACAAGAAACGCTAGAACTCGAAAATGAGGCGGATGCCTTGAGGATGTGCGGTTCGCGCCGGCCGCGGCCGCGCGTCGATTCGCGCCGTTCGACAAACAGCGGTCCGACCCGCTCGACGTGGCGCGGCGCGCAAGTGCCGCGCATCCTTTCGTCCAGCAGCCGCGCCGCGATGTAGCCGACGCGTTCGAAGTCGAAGAGCAGCCGCGAGACGTTCTCCGGAGGCGGGGTGTCGGTTTCCTCGCTTCCGGCGGTGCAGAATATCGCCAGGTCGCGCGGGACGTTGCGGGACGCCGCGCGCGCGGCGTCGAGGATGTTCCTCGCGGTCGGCCCCTGCACGGCGAAGATCGCGCATCCGCGCGGCAGCCCCGCCACCCATTCGCGGATGCGCGCAATGTAGGATTCGACGCTTTCGCCCATTTCCGCCTCCAGGACGATGCACCGTTCCCCGCACGCTTCGACGCGCCTTTTGAAGGCCGCTATGCGGTATGCGCTCCATTCGTGCGGACGAACGAAGCCCACGGCGGCGTAGCAGGACGGCTTGAGGGCGGAAAGCTCCCGCAGCGCGGTGTCCGCCACCGCGTCGAAGTCGATGACGACTCGCGGGGCGTCGCCGCAGAGCGCCGCGTCGAGAACGTCGATGTATGCGACCGGGACGCGCCCGAACAGCGCCGGCGGCAGGTCGTCCATGCGGCCGTCGCCCTCCACGATGCAACCGGCCGGCCCGTGGCGCGAGATGATGCTCCCGATCATCGAGGCTCGCGAATCCTGGCGGCGTATCGCCTCCACCTCCCAGCCGCGCGCGGCGGCGTATCGCCGCATGCCTGCCAGCCTCGCGAGCTGGCAGGTGTCGCCCGAAATCATGTGAAGATAGAGGATTTTGGGGCGGCTCACGGCGGGAGTCAGCTCCGGACGGCGGCGAGTTCCAGCACGAACGAATCGTCGCCGGGGCCGAGGTCGAAGGGAATGCCGGCGGCGGCGAGCGCGGCGCCGGAGAAGGTTTTTCCGGAAAAGACGGTGTGGGTGTCCTGTGCCTCGCCCGGAAGGGCGAGGTCTATTTCCCGCATGCGGTAGCGGGCGTTGGGATCGAGGCCGGGCAGCTTGAGCGGCGCGAGGCGGCCGTCGCTCGCCTTGCGCGAGAGGCCGCAGACCGTGACGACGGCGCGGCGGCGGTCCGGCGCGACGAACAGCAGCGCCGCGTGGTCGCCTTCGTACGGGGAGGCGAGCCGGTAGAGGTCGCCGCCCTGCATTACCGGCCGCAGCCGCTTGTACTCCGCCACGCGGCGGCGCGCATAGGCAATTTCCCCTTCCGAGAGCTCTTCGGGCCGGAGTTCGATGCCGAGCCGGCCGGAAAAGGCGACGTCGAAGCGGTATTTGAGCGAAGACGCGCGGCGCGTGTGGCGGTTCGGGGAAGCGGTGACGTGCGCCGCCATGGCGCAGGCGGGGAGGAACTGGCTCCAGCCCCACTGGACGAGGACGCGCTGCTGCGCGCCGGTGTTGTCCGACGCCCAGAATTCGTCCGCGAAGGCGAGCGATCCGAAGTCGGCGCGGCCGCCGCCGCTCGCGCACGACTGGAACGCGACGTCCGGGTGGGCGGCGCGGAGGCGGGCGAGGATTTCGCAGAGTCCGGCCGTGAAATCGAACCAGAGGTTGCCCTGGCGCTCCGGGCCGAGCCAGGGCGAACCGAAGTTGGCGATTTCGGCGTTGGAGTCGAGCTTCACGTAGGAAAGGCCCGGGACGGCGCGGACGGCGGCGTCGATCGCGCGGAACACGGCGTCGCGCACGGCGGGGTTCGGCAGGTCGAGCACGACCTGGCCGCCGCCGCGTTGCAGGCGGCGCGGACGGCCCGGCTCCTGCATCGCCCAGTCGGGGTGGCTTTGCAGCAGTTCGCTTTCGACGTCGGCCATCTCCGGTTCGAACCAGAGCCCGAGCCGGAGGCCGCGCTTCTCCGCTTCCTTCGCGAGCGGCGCGAGGCCGCCGGGAAATTTTTCCGGGTCGTGCGTCCAGTCGCCGAGCCCGTGCCCGGCGTCGTTGCGCGCGAAGGCACCGCGGCCGAACCAGCCGTCGTCCACGACGAAACACTCCGCGCCGAGGGCGCGGGCGCCGTCCATCATCGCGACGAGGCGCTTTTCCGAGAGGTCGAACTTGACGCCCTCCCACGAATTCAGCACCACGGGGCGCGGGGCGCCGCCGTGCGGCATCAGGTGGCGGCGCGCCCAGGCGTGGAGGGCGCGCGAGGCGGCGCCCTTGCCGCGTTCGGACCACGAAAAGACGAATTTCGGCAGCGCCAGCGTCCGGCCCGGTTCCAGGACGTAGGGGCCGGAAAGGTTGGCTGCGCCGGCCGAGACGCGCAGTTCGTGCGACCACTCGTGGCGGAAGCGCATTTCCCACACACCGCTCCAGCAGAGGGCGCCGGCGAGGACCGTGCCGCTCTCCTCCCGCGCCGGGGCCGGACCGACCGAGAGCATAAAAAACGGGGCGTTCTCCCACGAATCGTGGACGCCGCTGCGGGCGCCGAGGACGACCTCGCGGCCGCGCAGGAGTTCGTCCTCCGCGACGTTCGCCTCGCTCGCCCACTGCCCGGAGAGCGAGAGCAGGTGGAACCGGTCGCCGAGCCCCGCCGTTTCGAGGCAGAAGGAATCCATGCGCGAAAGGGCGACCGGGCCCTCCTCTTCGTGGCGCAGCTCGACCCAGGTCTCGAAGACGTCGCAGTCCGCGTGCGCGGCGAAATGCTGCGTCGCGGTGAACGACGGATGCGCGCGGTCGGCGTAGACGATCGCTACTTCCGCCGGGGCGCCGCCGCGCGCGGGGGAGAAGTCGCACGAGCGCGTCTCCCAGTCGACCGACACGTCGCCGTCGGCGTGGCGCGCCTGGAGCGCGCCGCGGGCGTCGCCGAGCGAGAAGCCGTTTTGTCCGCGCGACGAGCCGAAGGCGGGGTAGGTCTCCGCCGTGCCCGCCGCGAGGTGGTTGCAGGCATACGGACGCGCGGCGGCGAGGGCGGCCAGTTCCGCCGGGTCGCCGCCTTTCGCGCCGAGGTGGGCGAACGTCCAGACGCCGCCGCGCTTCGCCAGCACGAGCCGCGAAGCGGGCGTTTCCAGACAGACGGTGTTCTCTCTTCTCATGGGGACTCCAGGTCGGGCGCCGGGCTTCGCGGCTACAGTCCCGCGCGCGGGGCGGAGGTCCCGGCGGCCCCCGCTTCGGGAAACGCCTTCCGGATCGACGCGCCGACGAAATCCGGGGAAAAGACGGCGCGCAGGAACGATCCGTCGCCGGCGTACGTGACGAAACGGGGCGTGCGGCCGCCGAGACGCCCGGCGACGCGGGCCTTGGCGTCGGACACGTAGCCGATTTCGTCCACGAGCCCCGCTTCCTTCGCTTCGGGCGCGAGGAAGATCCGGCCGTCGGCGAGCGCGCGCACGCGGTCCTCGTCGAGGCGGCGGCCCGCGGCGACGACGGAGACGAAGCGGTCCTGCATGGCGTCGACCTGCGCCTGGAGCATCGCGCGCTGCCCTTCGGTGAGGTCCTGGAAGGGCGAAAGCATGTTCTTGTTCTCGCCGGAGGCGATCGTCACTTCGCCGACGCCGAGGCGCTCGGCGAGCCGGCGGACGTTGAACGAGGTCATCTTGACGCCGATGGAGCCGGTGATCGTCGTCGGATGCGCGACGATCCAGTCGGCGCCGGCGCAGGCGTAGTAGCCGCCGCTCGCGGCCAGCGATCCCATGAGCGCGACGACGAAGCGCGGCTCCTTGGCGCCGTCGGGCGAGGAAGCGCGGAAATCGGCGAGCGCCTTCCACACGACGTCGCTCGCCGTGACTTCGCCGCCGGGGCTGTCGACGCGCAGGAGGATGCCGCGGATGCGCGGGTCGAGCGTGGCGCGGCGGATGGCGCGGACCGCGGCGGAGGCGCTGCCGGAATCGTCCTCCCACGGGCGGTTCTGCGCCGGTGCGGACGAAATCTCGCCCACGAGCGGCACGAACAGCACGCACGGCGCCGAATCGCCGGGGGCTTTCCCCTTTTCCGCGAGATTGAGTTCCCGGACGCCTTCGAGCTCGAAGCCGGAATCGGGGTTTCCGGAGTCGTCCGAGAGCGAACGCAGGGCGGACGACCCCGAGGACGCGATCTTCGCGCAGCTCCACGCGCAGGCGCCGACCGAGAAGACGGCGAAGAGCACGAAGCAGAACGAGGAGACGAGGCACCCGTGCCAGAGTTTCGCGAGCAGCGCCCGCGTCTTGGGCATCCGTTTGCGGGCGGGCGGGGCGGGCGGAGGCGGAGCCGCGGGCGGAGGCGGCGCGGATTCCGGCGGCGGGGGCGGCGGGACGGGATCGGCGGAAGGAGAGGCGGCGGAGGGATCGTCGTTCATGGTCGTGCGTGGGGGGCGGGGTGGGGGAAAAAAGCGGGTTCGGGGCCGGAAGGGCGGGAGCGGGCTATTCGCCGGACAGTTCGGCGAGCGAAGCGTCCGGGCCGAACACGACGAGCCGGTCGTCGGCCTGGAGGACTTCGCGCCCGGTGGCAACGACCGTTTCGCGCGGACGCGCGGCGTCGGACGTCCGGCGCCGCACGGCGAGCACCGTGAGCCCGAGGGTCTGGCGGACGTTCGCCTCGATGATCGACTTGCCGCGCAGCGAAGCCGGGACGCCGATTTCGGCCACCGAGTAGCCGTCGGCGATCTCGAAGAAGTCGATCGGATTGCGCTTGAGGATCGATTCGGCGAGCCGGAACGCGCGGTCGCGGTCGGGGTATACGACATTGTCCGCCCCGATGCGGGCGAGGACGCGGCCGTGGACCGTTGAGGACGCCTTGGAGATGACGCGCGGGATCTTGAGATCCTTGCAGTGGATCGTCGCGAGCGTCGACGCTTCGAGCGAGGAGCCGATCGCGACAACCGCAATGTCGCATTCGGCGAATCCTGCGTCGCGCAGGACGCCGGGGTTCGTCGCGTCGCCCTGAATGGAGCGGACCGGAGACTCCGCGAAGGACTGCACGACGTTCCAGTCACGATCCACGAGCGTCACGTCCACGCCGTTGGCGGCCAGGCTTTCGGCGAGGGTCGAGCCGAAACGGCCTCCTCCCACGATGCCGACTTTGGTGTTTTTCACGTTGTTTCTCCCCGTCGCGGCGCGGGCGGTCACCCGACCACGACGTTCTCTTCCGGGAACCGTTTGGACTTGTCGGCCGAGCCGTCCCGGAACAGCGTCAGCACGAGAGTGACCGGGCCGAGCCGGCCCGTGAACATCGCAAGCATGAGCGCGGCCTTCGACGCGGCCGAAAGGCCCGCCGTCGTCCCCTCGATTTCGAGGCCGTTGTTCACGTAGGCGGAGACCGCCTCGAAAAAGAGCGCCGGGACCCGCGCCGGCCCGGGCCGCTCCGCGGCGAAAAGCGCGAACGCGCACGCGAGGACGATCGCGAGCGAAAGCGCCAGCACGGCGATGGCGTCGTTCACCGCCCGCCGCGGCAGCGAGCGGCCGTGCAGCTCCGGCGTCTCGCGTCCGGCGAACATCGCGCGGACCGTGGCGAAAAGCACCGAGACCGTCGTCGTCTTGAGTCCGCCGCCCGTGGAGCCGGGCGCCGCGCCGACGAACATCATGAGCGCCGTGAAGAGCAGCGTCGCCGCCCCGAAGGATTGCACCGGCACCGACGAAAACCCCGACGAACGCGACGAAAACGCCTGGAAGAGCGCCGCGGCGAACTTCCCGGCCCCGCCCATGCCCGCGTACGCGCCGCGCCACTCCAGCGCGAGGTAGACCGCGAGGTCGAGCGCCACGACGGCCGCGAGCCCTTCCAGCACGAGCCGCGCGTGGAGCGGCAGGTGGCCGCGCTCCAGGCGGTTCTTCCGCCACGGCCGGAGCGAAAACAGGTGCGCGTGCACGACGAAGCCGACGCCGCCGACGAGCGAGAGCGCGACCGACGCTGCGACCGAGGGGCCGTCGCCGACGAGGGGGCCGAAGCCGTCCGGGAACAGCGAAAACCCGGCGTTGCAGAACGACATCTCCGAGAAGAACGCGCCGGCGAGCCACGCCTTCGCGGCGCTCCAGTCCGGATGCAGCTTCGCGAGCCGCGCGGCGAGGACGGCCGCGCCGGCGGCCTCCCACGCGAAAGTGAACGCGAACGTCCCGAGGAGGATGCGGCGCACGTCGCGCGGGCGGATTTCGCCGAGGCTCGACGAAACCGAGCGCTCTTCCGAGACCGTGAGGCGCCGCCCGAACGCGGCGAAGAGGAAGGTGCCGGTGGTCATGATGCCGATGCCGCCGAGCTGCACGAGGAGCGCCAGCACGGCGAGCCCGAACCCGGAAAGCGCGCTTCCGACGCCGATCGGGTCGAGCCCCGTCACGCACACGGCGCTCGTCGAGACGAACAGGCGGTCGACGTCCCGGTGCCACGCGCCGTCCGCGTTCGCGGCCGGGAGCGAAAGGAGCGCCGCGCCGGCCAGGACCGCCGCCGCGAATCCGAGCACGAGCGCGCGCGACGGTCCGGGAAGCGCGCGGCGGAACCGGGTGCGCGCGATCATTCCGCGGGAGCGTCCTTCCGCGCCGCCGCGAGGGCCGCGATTCGGTCGAAGGAGGCGGTCTTCACCCGCACCGGAACGGGCGACGTCTCCCACTCGCACACGGTGCGGGCGTTCACGCCGACCATTGAGGCGAACTCCGGCTGCGTGAGGCGCCGTGCCGCGCGGACCGCCCGCACGAACGCGGGCTCCAGGAGCCGCAGCCCCGGGACCGCCGCGTGGTCGTAGCGCGAACGCGCGGGGGCGGCGGGCTCCTCGTCGCCGAGTTCGTCGAGCCCGAATCCGACGAGCGCCGCGAGTTCCTCGTCGGGCATCGTTCCCCGGAGCTTCGCGGCTACGGCCCGCGCCGTCGCGCGCCGTCCTTCCTCGAATCCTTGAAACCAAAGTTCCGGATTGTTCACTTTTCCGTTTCTCCTTGCCGTTTCCGCCTCGAAGCGCCGTCGGCGACCGTCGCCCTCGCGGGAAACGGTCCCGCCGCCCGTTCGAGACCGGGCGCCCACGGCGCGCATTCCACGGTGTCGACGAAAAGGGTTCCCCGTTTCGAATCGAGCGCCCCGAAAACGCGCCGAAACGTTCCGGCCGGTTTGGCGCGGACGAGCAGAACGACGTCGAACCGGCCCTCGTCCACGTGGATTCCGAGCGGAAAATCCGGCACGCCGTCCACCGTCGACCCGATCCACGCGCCGCATCCTGCGACCCGTCCCGAGACGCGAAGCGCCACGGCGCCGCGCCGGTTCGACCTGTTTTTCAAGCGGGCGAGTCCGGCCCACCGCAGCGGGCGCCCGGCCCAGTCGTTGCGCGCGAGCCGGGAATTGAGGACGAATCCGGCGCCGGGGTGCGGTGTCTCCGCGTCGGAAGACAGCACCGTCCGCCGCGAACCGGACCTTGCGGCGCGGTTCCACGGATCGTCCGCGAACGTTTCGAAGAACGACGTCGCCGGCGGCCCCGATGCGCGGCGGAAAAAGTGCCAGTGGTTGGCGTTCCCGAGCGCCCACCACGCACCTTCGCGGACCGGTTTTTCCGAAAACGAGTCCACGACCGTCCCCGCCGCGAGTCCGGCGGCGAGCGTGACCGCGAAAGCGGCAAGGCTCGATTTCGACGCGCCCCGCGACCGGACGAACCACGGAGCGGCGGCCATCGCCGCCGGCAGGACCAGTCCGACGGCCGCGCGGCCGGATCCGGCCGGATCGAAAACGTGTAGCCAGGGATGCCAGAAATTGCGGAACGCGTCGAGATTCCACATCCCGTACGGGGAGTGGACCAAGCCGTTGCGGCTGCAGAAAGGGGATACCGCGAAAAGGTAGAAAACCGGAGGAAAGGCGAGTGCGAACCACCATGCGCGGCCCGGCCGGCCCGCGCGGTCGAGCCAGAGCGCTCCGACCGGAACGAGCGGCGGGATCGCCTGCAGGAAATACCGCGCGGTGACGCACGATCCGACAAGGGCGCCTTGGTTGGCGTTGCACGCGACGAGCGTCGTGGCCTCCAGCGCCAGCGCCAGGCCGGCGGCCTGCCGCGTCGGAGCGGCGTTTTTCCGGGAGACGAACGCCAGGGGAGCGGTCGCGAGCAACCACGCGAGCGGCAGGACCGTGCCGACGCCGCGCCGGTCCGCGAACACGCCGAGCATGGCGACCGGGTGCGAGAAAAAGATGTCCGACATCCGGAACGCCGGAGCGCCGGCGAACATCGATTCGTGGAAGAGCCAAAGGGCGATCCACGCGCCGGCGGCGCCCGCCGCGTGGAGGGCCAGGCGCGCCGCGTTCCGGGCCGGCGTCCCGCAGGACGCGATGCCTGACGCCCAAAACGCCGACGCAAGCACGACTGCGATCGGGTAGAACCTCATGTGTGCGACCGGAAGCCAGGCCGTGCAGACGAACGAGACCGCCGTGGCGAGACTCCGGCGGGCGGGATCGCGTTGGGCGAGAACCGCCCAGAACCCCCATGCGCACAGCGCGCAGCCGAGCATTTCCGGAAGTCGGTTCAACGCGACGTAGGACCACCACCAGGAGGCGCCGAGGAACCCGGACGCGAGCAGCGACGCGGCGCGGGACGCCCCGGCCCGGACACTGGCCGCGAACGCGCCGGCGACGCATGCCGCCCCGGAAAGGAGCATGAAAAGCACGACCCCCGCGTCTCCCGCCGCCTTTGCAAAGGGCCACGCCAGAAGCGGCCATCCGAAACCGTGCACGCTGTAGATGCGTCCCGCCCCGTTCCGGCGCATGTGGGAGTGCCTGACGCATGCATCCCGCGCCCCGGCGGGCACCATGGCGGCGTCCATTTCGCGCTCGACCCGGTCCGTGAGATCGAGATTCCCGCGTTCGACGAGGTTTTTCAGCTGGATTCCGTAGTGTACGGCGTCGCCGCCGCCGGCGAAGCGCCTGTCTCCGTCCTGCCACAGGTGGATCGCCAGATAGAACGTGAAAAACGCGGCGAAAACGGCGAAAACCGAACCGCAGCCCGGCAAGCGGCGAAAACTGCGGGACCCGCCGGCGGCGGGCGATTCGAAAAACGGCCGGGAAAGCCGCTCCGCGCAGAGCGCGGCCACGACGGCCGATCCGAACGGCAGCGCCAACGCGGCGGCCGTCGTGCCGATCCACGCCGACATGTGGCGGACGGCGGCGATCGCGGGAAGGAACGCGGCCGGTCGCAGGGCTTGCAGGGCGGCGGCGGCCGTCGCCGCACCCGGGTCGATTCCACGGAGGAGAACGCCCGTTCCGCGCCAGACGAGCGCCGAGAACCCGGCAAGCGCGGCGGCGATCAACGGAAAAAAACGGCACGCCGGAGCCGAAAGCCACCCCTGGACCAAGGCGCCGTCCGGCGTCCGGAACGCTCCTTCCAACGGGAACGCCGACAGGACGGCGAAAACGGCGACGCTGGCGGCGAAAAGAAAAAACGACCACGCGCGCCGGGCCGGCGTGCGTCTTCCGTCCGACGCTTGGAGAAACGGTGTCATCGTGTTGCGTGGGAGATTGTGCCAAAAACCGCTCCTCCGGTCAATCGCGCCGGTTTTCGCGAAAACCGGCGCGATTTCCGAGTTTGAAATAAAATTGAAATGCGTTGCAAATAAGCAATATATGCTTGCGAGAATTCGGTGGAAACGCGGGGGCGGGGATGGACAGGGAAGGGGCGGTCTGGTATCGTGGGAAGGCGGTCCGCGGATCGGGGGCGGGCTCGTTTTCCGGCATTTTCCCCGAGGATTTCTTTTTCCGGACGTTTCCCGAAAATTCCGAAGGCTCATGCGAATTCTCATCACAGGCGGGCGGGGGCAGCTCGGGACCGACTGCCAGACGGCGCTCTCCGGGCACGAAATTCTGGCGCTTGATCTACCGCAACTGGACATCGCCGATCCGGCGTCCGCCGGCGCGGCGTTCGAATCGTTCCGGCCGGAAGCGGTCGTGAACTGCGCGGCGTGGACCGCGGTGGACCGGGCCGAAAGCGAGGAAGAAGCCGCGAGGCGCGCCAACGCGGCGGGGCCGGCGGTGCTGGCGCGGCTTTGCGCGGAGTGCGGCGCGCACCTCGTGCACGTCTCCACCGACTACGTCCTGCCGGGAACGCTTCCCGCTCCGCAGGCGGCGGACGAGAGCGCCGAACCGGCGCCGCGCACCGCCTACGGCCGCACGAAGCTTGAAGGCGAACGGGCGATTCTCGCTTCCGGATGCAAGGCCACGATCCTGCGCACGGCCTGGCTCTACGGCGCGCACGGTTCGAATTTCCCGAAAACCATGCTCCGGCTCGCGCTCGCGAATCCAGGGAACACGGCCCGCGTCGTCGCCGACCAGTGGGGGTGCCCGACCTGGTCGCTACGTCTCGCGTGCCAAATCGCCGCGATCCTCGCCGCGCCCCCGGAGCGGCGCCCCCTCGGCGTCTGCCACGCCGTGGCGCTCGGCCACGCGAACTGGGCGGAGTTCGCGGAGGAATTCCTCTCGCTCGTCGGCGTGCCGCACCGCATCGTGCCCTGCACGACCGCCGAGTACCCGACGCCCGCCGCGCGGCCGGCCAATTCCGTCCTGGACGACCGCCGCCTGCGCGAGGCCGGGCTTCTGGTCATGGATGACTGGCGCGCGGCGCTCGCGGAGTTCGTCGCCCGGAACCGCGACGCCCTCCTCGCCGAGGCCGCGGGCGCGTTCGCGGAAAAGGTCCTCGGATACGCCTTCCGCGACAAATCGCTCCTGCGCACCGCCCTCGTGCATCCGTCGTGGTCGTGCGAGCATCCGGGCGAAGAGAACAACCAGCGTCTCGAATTCCTCGGCGACGCCGTCGTGGGCCTTTGCCTCGCCCGCCGCCTCTACGAGCGGTTTCCCGACCAGTCGGAAGGGCCGCTCACGCGGATGCGTTCCGCGCTCGCGAGCGGCGCGTCGCTCGGGGCCCGCGCCGAGGCGCTCGGGCTCGGCCGCGCGATGCTGCTCGGCCGCGGCGAAGCGCTCGGCGGAGGCGCCGCGAGCCCGCACAATCTCGCCGACGTCATGGAGGCGCTCATGGGCGCCGTGTGGCTCGACGGCGGGCCCGACGCCGCGCGGGACGTCTTCGACCGGGTTTTCGGTCCGGACGTCGCGGCGATGTCCCCGGTCCCGACCGGCGGCGAAAGCCCGAAGTCCGCGCTCCAGGTCTTCGCCGCGAAGCGGGGGGACGACCAGCCGGTCTACGAGATCGTCGGCCGCGCCGGGCCGGATTCCGACACCCTTTTTACCGCAGAAGTCCGTCTCGGTTCCGCTTCCGCCCGCGGCGAAGGGCGCTCCAAGCGCGCCGCCGAAACCGCCGCCGCCGCCGCTCTCCTCGCTCTTCTCCGCGACTGACCGCGCCCCCTCCGCGCCGAGCCCAAGGCCGCGCCCGATGCGCGCGAGACCGCGGTCCGGACCTTGGCCCGGACCGCCCGGAAACGCGCCAAACTCTCGTTAGATATTTCCTTGATTGAAAATATATATTTCGCATAGAATTCGGTGGAATCCCGGGGGCTTTCCGGGGGAGCGGAAAGGGAAATCCGGCGAGGGTTGCGGGGCGGGCGAGGGGGTCGTATAATCGGCGGCGATTTCAATTGCTACGGAGATCTCTCGTGGACTGCACCGGAAAACGCCGTTTTTACTCTTTCGCCGACTGGGCCGCGTTCTGGACGGGAACGCTGGTTTCGTTCCTCGTCTACTTCGCCACGTGCGCCCCGAGCGTGACGCTCGAAGACTGTGGCGAACTCGCCGTCGCCGGCGACTACGCCGGCGTGCCCCATCCGCCGGGGTATCCCTCCTGGACGATGTGCGCGTGGGTGTTCGCGCGCCTGCTCTCGTGGGTGACGTTCCGCGGCCGGCCGAATCCCGCCTGGGCGATCGCCACGATGTCCGCGTTCTGGGGCGCGCTCGCGACGGGGATCATGGCGATGCTCGTTTCGCGCACGGCGGCGGACATGCTGCGCATCCGCGCCCGCGGCGCTTCTTCCGGGCGGGAGAGCGCCGCGTCCGGCGCCGCGTCCGGCGGCCCGCTCGCGCGCTTCGCGGGCGCGGCGTGCTTCGAGGACGTCGCGGGCTTCGTCTCCGGCACCGCCTCGTCGCTCGTCTTCGCGTTTTCGCCCGTCATGTGGTCGCAGTGCACGATCGTCGAAGTCTACAGCTTCAACGCCTTCTTCATGATGCTGCTCCTGCTCCTGGCGTACCGGTGGATGCGCCGGCAGGGCGACGGGCTTCTCGTCGCGACGGCGTTTTTCTTCGGGCTCGGCCTCACCAACTACCAGGTCCTGCTGCTGGCGCTCGTCCCGCTCGTCCTGGCGATCCTCCTGCAGGACATCCACCTGTTCCGCGACCTCGTCCTCGCCGCGATCCCGTTCGGTCTCACGGCGGGCATCCTGAAGCTCGGCGCGCTCTACTCCTCCCCGGGCTTCCCGAAGCACGATCCGCTCGATCCCGGCTGCCCGGTCGGCGGCGCGCTCGTCGATCCGTCGTGGTACTGGGCCGAAATCGCCGCGGTGGCGGCGTTTCTCGCCGCGGTCGGCGTGCGCGGCTGGATCGCGGTGCGCGAGAAGTCCGGTTCCGGCGCGCCGGCGTGGGCGGACGACGCCAAGCTCCCGCTCGCGCTCGTCGCGGCGGTGGCCGGCGCCGCGGCGCTGCTCGTCTGCTTCTGCGTGCCGTCCGCCACCGATCCGTGGGCCGAACGGCTGCCGGAAATCTCGCGCGCCGCGATCCGGGAAGGCCGCCCGGATCCCGTCTTCCATTGGGGCCTTCCGGTCGCCGCCTTCCTCGCCGGGCTCGCCGCGCTCTGGGCGTTCGCGCTCTTCACGCCGGGCGGGCCGTGGTACGCCGCCGCCGTGACCGGGTTCGAACTGCCGCTCGCGGTGCTCCTCAAGAAAGGGGCGCTGCTCGGGCTCACGCATCCGCTCAGCGGGTACTTCGCGGTCTACGTGGCGCTCGACGCCGCCGTGATGCTGCTCGCGTTCTTCCTGCTGGAACGCGGGCGCGTCGTCGCGCTTTCGTTCCTCGCCGGCCAGGCGGGCGCGGCGTTTTACGCGTTCATGCCGATCGCGGCGGACGCCTGTCCTCCGATGAACTGGGGCTATCCGCGCACGTGGGAGGGCTTCAAGCACGCGCTGTCGCGCGGGCAGTACGAGAAGATTTCGCCCACGTCGATGTTCAGCCCGCTCTTCATCCACCAGCTGGGCGACTACTTCTCGGACGTGCGCATGCAGTTCACGCTCGTGCTCGCGCCCTTCGGCGTGCTGCCGTTCGCCGCGTGGCGCGCGCGCCGCCGCGGGCGCGAAATCGATCTTCTGCCGTTCGCGGCGCTCGCGGCGGCGGCGGTCGCCTGCCTCGTCGCGCTCGACCGCGCCAGCGCCGGCCTCGACCTTTCCGGGCACCGCGTGGACAAGCTGCTCTTCCTCGCCCTCTTCGCCGCCGCGGCCGTCGGCGTGCATGCCGTCGCGGCGAAGTGCCTCGCGTCGATCGCGCGCACCGCGCTCGACCGCTCGGCGGACCGCTCGGCGCGACTCGTTTCCGGCGTCTCCGCCGCCGTGCTGGCGCTCGCCGCGGTTGGCTTCGCCGGCGGTTTCCTGAACGCCGCCGTCGAGTTCGCGCTCGAAGGCGCGCTCGGGCGGGCCTTCGGTCCCGGCTTCGCCGTCGAAACGTGGAAATACTGGGGCGCCGCGGACTTCCTCCTCACCGCGGCGGCGTTCGCCGCCTATCTCGCCGGCGCCGGCGTCCTCTTCGCGCGCGAGCTGCGCGGCCGTCCGGCCGTCGATCTCGGCGTCGGCGAAACCGGCGCGCGCTGGCACGCCGTCGTGTTCGTCTGCTTCCTCATGATGAGCATCGTCCTCATCGCGCTCGCGAACCCGCACGGCGACGTGCAGGATTCCTTCATCCAGAAGGTGAAGTTCATCGCGTCGCACGGGCTCTACGCGCTCTGGATCGGCTACGGCGCCGCGCTCGCCTTCGAGGCCGTCGGCCGCCGGCGCCGCGGGGCGTTCGCCGCGGCGTGCGCGCTCGCGCTCGCTTCGCCGCTCATCCCGATCCACGAAAACTATTTCAACTTCCACCTTGCCGACGTCACGAGCGGCGCCGACCAGAACGGCCACGACTTCGGCTGGCAGTTCGGCAACTACCAGCTGCGCGGCGCCGAGGCAATCGCCGAGGAACTGTCGCGCGACGAGGAGCCGCTTCCCAATCCGTTCTTCCCGCCGGAAATGGACCCCAACGCGATCTTCTTCGGCGGCACCGACCCGGGGCGCTTCGTGCCGACGTACATGATCTACTCGGCCCGCGTCCGGCCCGACGTCTACCTCATCACCCAGAACGCCCTCGCCGACAACACGTACCTCGACACGATGCGCGGCCTCTACGCCGACGATATCTGGATGCCCTCGACGGACGACAACCGGGAGGCGTTTTCCGAGTACACCGACGACGTGCGCTCCGGCCGCCGCCCCGACCTCGGCGGGCTTTCGATCGATTCGCAGGGCCGCGTCTCCGTGAACGGCGCCTACTCCGTCATGGAGATCAACGGCATCCTCTGCAAGCAGATCTTCGACCGCAACCGCGACGCGCATTCGTTCTACGTCGAGGAGTCGTACGCGATCCCGTGGATGTACCCGTACCTCGTCCCGAACGGCCTGATCATGAAGATCTGCCGCGATCCGGTCCGCTGGAGCGCGAAGACGGTCGACGACGACATGGACTTCTGGGACTGGTACTCGCGCCGCCTCCTCGCTTCGCCCCGCTTCGGGCGCGACTTCCCGGCGCGCAAGGCGTTCAACAAGCTCCGCTCCTCGATCGCCGGCGCCTACGCCAACCGCGGCGATCTCGACGGCGCCGAGCGCGCGTTCCGCCAGGCGCACTCCCTGTTCGTCTACTCGCCCGAGACGGCGATGCGCCTCTGCCGCGAGGTGCTGCTGCCGCGCCGCAGGTTCGACGACGCGGTGACGGTCTTCGAGCAGCTCCGCGCGCTCGACCCGAACAACCGCGCGCTGCCGGTCGCCGAACTCCGCGCCATGCGCGACGCCGACGCGAACGTCCGCGCCCTCGCCCCCCGCCTGCGGACGGGCGAAAAGCTCTCCGCCGCGGAGCTCCTCTCGCTCCTGCGCGACGCGCTCGCCGCCGGGAATTCCTCCGTCGCCGCGCAGGCGCTCGGCGCTGTCGTGGCCGATCCGGGGCGCGAACCCGGGGCGGTCTGGGAGGCCGCGCTCTGCGTGGCCGCCGCCGGCCGCAAGGCCGAGGCTTCGCCCGTGTTCGCCGCGCTCTCGCCCTCGTTTTTCGAAAACCGGCCGACGTCCGAGCTCCGCACCGCGGCGGACTGCCACGTCGCCGCGGGCGACGCTTCTTCCGCCGTCTCCGTCCTGTCCGCCATGCTGCGCCGCGACCAGTCGAACTGGTCGCTCTGGCTCGAATACGCGATCGCCCTTTCGGGCGCCGGCGACACCGAGCGCTCGACGAAGGCCCTCGCCTTCGCGCTCCGCACCGGCGGCGAAGACGCCCGCAAGGCGATCGCCCGTCTTCCGGCCGAGATGGCCGACGCCGTGCGTCCGCTCCTCGCCCCCGCGCCCGGCGCTTCCGGCCGCGCCCTTCCGTCTTCCGGGAACCTCCGCAAATGAAAAAAGTCTTCATCGACGGCAGCGCCGGCACGACCGGCCTGCGCATCCGCGAGCGCCTCGCCGCGCGCCGCGACCTCGAACTCCTCGTCCTGCCCGAGGAACGCCGCAAGGACCCCGCGGCGCGCGCCGACGCGCTTTGCCGCGCCGACGTGGCGTTTCTCTGTCTGCCGGATGCCGCCGCGGTCGAGGCCGCAGCCCTTGCCGGGGATTCCGCCGCCGTGCTGATCGACACCTCGACCGCGCACCGGGTTTCCCCCGATTGGGTCTACGGCCTGCCCGAGCTCCCCGGCCGGCGCGCTGCGGTCGCGTCCTCGCGCCGGATCGCGAATCCCGGATGCCACGCGACGGGATTCGTCGTGCCGGTCGCGCCGCTCGTCCGCGCCGGGATACTCCCTGCGGACGCGCTCCTGTCGTGCTTTTCGCTCACCGGTTACACCGGAGGGGGCAAGAAGATGATCGCGCAGTATGAAGACCCCGCCCGCGACGCTCTCCTCGACGCGCCCCGCCAGTACGGTCTTCCGCAGACGCACAAGCACCTGCCGGAAATGGCGGCCGCGACGGGCCTCGCCTCCCCGCCTGCGTTCTGCCCGGTCGTCGGCGATTTTCCGTGCGGCATGGAAGTGACGGTGCCTCTTTTCGCGCGCGACCTTCGCGGTACGCGCGCCGACGTCGCCGACGCGCTCGCCGAAGCCTATCCGCGCGGCGGCGTCGTGCACTTCGACGGCGACGCCTCCGAGGACGGCTTCCTTTCCGCGTCTGCCTTCGCCGGCCGCGACGACCTCTCCGTGTCGCTCTTTGGCAACGACGAGCGCCTCCTCCTCGTTTCCCGCTTCGACAACCTCGGAAAAGGCGCTTCGGGTGCGGCCGTCCAGAACATGAATCTGGCGCTAGGCCTTCCCGAAACCGAAGGCCTCGTCCTCGGTCCCCGCTGATCCGGGGCGCGCTTCCCGTCCGGCGGCGTCCCGGCGCCGCCGGGCCCGGAAGAAGCCGCGGAGCTCTTCGAGCGCGGCGGCGGGGCCGCACCCGGGGAGGACCGCCGGGCGGTGGTTGAGGCCGGGATGCGAAAACATCCCGAAGACGGTGTGGGCGCCGCGCTTGGGGTCGGAGGCGGCCCAGGCGGCGAGGGCGAGCCGCCCCAGCACCACGGCCCCGCCGCACATCGGGCACGGCTCCTTCGTCACGTAGAGCGCGCAGTCCGTGAGGCGCCAGTCGCCCGTCGCGGCCGCCGCCTGCGTGATGGCGAGCATTTCGGCGTGGGCCGTGGGGTCTTTCAGCGCCTCCACGGAATTGTGCGCGCGCCCGACCGGGCGCGCGGCGCCGTCCGGCGTCCGGCGCACCACGACGCATCCCATCGGCACTTCGCCCTCTTCCGCTGCGGCGCGCGCCTCCGCGAGCGCCATGGCCATCCACTTCTCGTGGAACGCCGGCTCCTGCGCGAGAAACCACGCCGCCGTCTCGGCGGGGGGGACGTTCGCGGGCCCGGCCGTCACGGCGCGGCCGTCCCTTTCGCGGACGCTTCGACGGCGAGGAGCGCGCGGATGGCGGCCTCCGGATCGGCGGAGCGGCAGACGGCGCGGACGACGGCCCAGTTGCGGGCGCCGGCGGCGAGGACGAGCGGGAGGTTCGTCGCGTCGATGCCGCCGATCGCGACGGCGGGGCAGGGGGCGAGTTCGATCATTTCGCGCATCGTCGCGAGGCCGAGCGTCGGATCGGGGATCGCCTTCGTGGGCGTTGCGTAGACGGGTCCGACGCCAATGTAGTCGGGGCGGACCGCCGCGGCGGCGCGGACCTGCGCCGGGTTGTGCGTGGAGAGCCCGACGACGCGGAGCGAAGGGTAGCGGCGGCGCACTTCCGGCACGGGCATGTCGTCCTGCCCGACGTGCACGCCGTCGGCGCCGCATTCGGCGGCGATCGCGGGGTCGTCGTCCACGACGAAGAGCGTGTCCGTGCCGGCGGTCGCGGCGCGCACGTCGCG
>CAMNCG010000046.1 GCA_946534105.1 uncultured Verrucomicrobiota bacterium | reverse complement strand
TGGGCGGGACGTTGCCGCCCCAGACGCCGCGGTGGGCGACGAGGAGGACGCCGCGCGCGGCTGCGGCGGCGCGAAGGTCGGAGGTGTGTTTCATGGTGGACACGGGTGAATGCTGGCTGACGGGAGGCGGCTACCACTCGACGATCGCGAAGGAATTGGGCTGGAGGCGGAGAGAGGCGGTGCCGCCGTCGTCGTCGAACTCCAACGGGACCTCGGTGTAGGTGCGGACGGCGTCGGTGACGTGGCAGCGCGCGCGGGTGAGGTCGGCGCCGGGAATTTCGAGCGCCACGCGAATTGTCGCCGTGGCGTTGTTGTCCTCCGCATAGCGCGCGATGGCGACGGCGCCGGAGCCGTCCGCGCCCTTCGCGGCGACGGCGCGGACGCCGGCGGTCGTCTGGACCTCGGCCCGGTCGAGGACGACGCCCGTCGCCGGCTCGTCGCCGCCGGGCGCGGCGGCGCCAGGCTCCGCGGCCTCGCACACGACCTGCGTCCCCAGCGCGGCGAGCTTCGACCAGGCGTAGAAGGGATAGTAGCCCTTCATCGGCCAGAGCGTCGTGCCGTCGAAGAGGTTGTTCATCGGGCAGCCGACCCTAGCGTCGTAGAACATCAGCATGTCGAGCGGCCGCGACTGGCAGTCGATCATCGTCGCCATGATGAAGGCCGCGCTTTTTTGATTGAAACGGCCGGACTCCGCTTCAAGCGAATAGACGAAGTCGTCCGTCCAGCCCTTCACGTAGTTCCACTCGTCGAGGATGGACTCGGCAGCGCCGAAGCCGTATTTGTCCATGAGCGTCCGGACGGCGTCGCACTTGTCGGCGATCGTCTTCGGCTCCGTGGCGTAGACGTGCCACGAGAAGAAGTCGAGCGGCGCCTGGTGGTCGCGGCAGCGGGCGAGGAAGCGTTCGCCCCAGTCGAGGCGCCCGCAGAGCGCGGGTCCGCCGATTTTCAGGCGTGGAAAGGCGGCCTTGAGGTGCTTCGCGGCCGTTTCGTAGAGTTTGAAGAACTCCTCCTCGGAGCCGCCCCAGGTGCGCGGGTTCGTGCGCCAGCGCCCGTCCGGGGCGTCGAGGTCCGGTTCGTTCCAGATTTCCCAGTATTCGATGCCAAACTGGTTCGACCATTCGACGTTGCGCGTCGTCGGCGCGGCGTCCGCGCCCCAGCCCCAGCCCTCGTTGTAGTGGCGGATGACGTGCTCGCAGACGCGCGCCCACTTGGCGTAGTCCTTCGGCGGCATCGCGCCGTATTTCTTCGGGCCGTGCTCGATGGTCTGCCCGAGACGGAAGAAAACCTGCGTTCCGGCGCGGCGTATGTTGTCGAGGTAGTGGTCCGTGAAGACGAAGTCGTAGCTGGCGGGGTCGTTTTCGTCGGCGTCGAAGTCGGGGAAGATGGAGGAAATGTCGCAGGTGTGCGCGCCGCCGGCGACGCAGTTCACGGAATCATGCGTGCGCGCAAACGGGATGCGGGCGGCGCGGTATTCCTCGAAATTGCCGCGCAGCTGGTCGCCGCCCGGCTTTTGGACGGCGGGGCCGTTGTTCACGGCATGCATGGGCTTCACGGGGCCGATGGCGACGCCGGGATCAACGGAGACATTCACGGTTTTCATGGTCGATTGTCTTTCGGGTTGGTGGCCGGGAATTCTACATGAACGTGCCCAAGTCTGCAACATTCACGCAGGGGTTCTCCACTGCAGGAATCGAATCTCAGGACACCCCGTTCGTCGGACGACTTCATGGCGCGCCGGCGGGCAGCAGACGTATTCGCGCCGCCATGGGGATTGGGGGAGACCAGGTTTCGCCGGGGGCGAGCGAGAAGGCCGGGCCGGCCTTGCAGCGGACGTCGGGGTGCTGCGTGGCGTCGCCCGGGCGGTACCACAGAACGTCCAGTTTCACGCCGGGGTCGAAGGAGGCGACGCCCCCTCCCTGGATGCGCGCGAAGGTCGCGACGAGTTCGGCATACGGCTCGCCGCGTTCGTTGACGAGGCCGTAGTTCGTGTTTTCGGGGAAGTACCTGTTGACGCCAAGCGCCGGTTCGTCCACCCAGCGGAAGAAGGAGTGGCCGGCGAAATACGGGCGCGAAAGGATGGCGTTCAGGAACATTTCCGCAGCGGCGGCGCGCTCCTTCTGGGTGCGGAAGCGCTGGCCCGCGCCATGGGTGCACGGAAGACCCGAATCCAGCGCCGCGAAGCTCCACTCCGTGACGAGAAATGGCTTGCGGGCCGTCTCGTGCGCGCGGTCGAAAGCGGCCAGGCAGGCGATTTCACCGGTGTCGAGGTTCACCCAGGGATACTGGTTGAAGGAGACGACATCGCAGTATTCGGCAGCCGCCTCGAACACGACGGGGTCGATCCCGGCGGGGCCGCCGGCAAAGCGGCACCCAAGCACCATGTGGTTGGGGTCGGTCTTGCGGATGGCCCGCGGCAAACCTGGCCAAGCGCTCGGGCTTGGTTTCGTTCCTCGTCGGGAACACGTGGCAGGCGGCGCCGTTTTCGGCCGCGAGACGGCGGAACGCCCGCACTCTGGCGCGCGACCAGAAAAACCCCTCGCGCACACCGACCGCGGCGTAGGCGTTCGGACGTCCGGAGGCGAGTTCGGAGAACGCGGCCCGGGCAATCGCCTCGTTGTCCGCGCCGATGCAGACGACGCCGGTCCGGCGCAACGCCGGACTCGCGTGGAGGTAGACGGTCGGAAGGCGGCCGAAACACATCGGCGGCAGCGTCGAATTGTCATCCGAGGCCTCGACAATGCAACCGGCGACCGGATGGTTCGCGCGGAGCGTTTCCCCGACGTTCCCGGACGTCGCCGCGCCTTTCTCCACGCACCGGACGTTCCACCCGCGCAGCACGGCGCAGCGGCGGATGCCGGCAAGCGTCCGCTCGTGGATCTGGTCGCCGTGGACCGCTCCGACGTACAGAACCTTCGCCTGCGCCGGCCGCGGCCCGCCTTCGGGAATGCCGGCGTGGAATGCGGCAGGTTCATGGATTTTGCATTTTGCCATGTCGCGGCCCTTGTCGGTTGCGGCTTCAATTCTAGCAAAGCGCGGAGCGAAAGCCAAGTTGAAAGGTTGAACGCGGCCTTTCAACCTTTCAACTTCCCCCCGGCGTAAGCCGCCGCAGCGGGCCAAGGAGGCCCGCCGGCGGGAGCGCCAGGAAGTGCGAGAAGCGGTCGCGGATTTTTCGGGCGAGGGTGTCGGCGGTTTCGACGACGATGGCGTTGGTACCGGGATGGAGGAGTGGCCCGATTTCAAAGCGGTATGGCGGCGCGACTCGGATTCCGGCGTCTTTCCCGTTCACGAAGAGCCGCGCGGTATGCCCCACCCTGCCGAGGTCCAGCGCAAGGCCGGGCTTTGCGTCCTCTTCGGCGAGGTCTAGCGTAAAGGCGTAGCGCGCCTTGCCGGCGAAATCCGGAATCCGGTCCGGTGCGGCGAGGTTGAATAGCGTGTCTGTCACGGCGTAGGGGCGGAACGAGGAAAGATCGTCGGAGTCGGCGACGGAGATTTCGAATGTCGGGCGGATTTCGACCGGCTCGCCGTGGCGCGGGGCGGGGGGCAGGCCGGCCGAGTCGCCGAAGACGAGGATTTCGGACTGCCCGGGCAGGAGGTCGATGGCAATGGCGCCGTCGGCGGCGGTGGCGTCGGAGGCCGCGAAGTCCTCCAGAAGTCGCAGACGCGCGAACGGTCCGCGCGCCGGGAGGCGGACGGTTGTAGCGGCGCGCAGGGCGGGCGATTCGTTGAAGAGCATCAGGAGGTCGTGTCCGTCCCGCACGGCGTGGTAGATGCGCAGGAGCGGGAAGTCGCCTTCGACGGAGACGTCCGCGCCGCCGGCCCGCCGCACGGCGTCGGCGAGGCCTGCGAGCGGCGTCGGCGCGGCGGCAATGCCCTCCGGCGCCTTGCCGGCGAAGAGGACGGGGAGCCCCCGCGCGGCAAAATCGCCGAGCCGCGCGAGAAGCGCGTCGGGCAGATGCCGCGCGGCGGGCACGACGAGGGCGGCGAAGGTTTCGTCCGCGACGCGGAGGCGGCCCCTTTCGACGGACGCGTCTCCAAGCAGCGTGTCGGCGCTGACGATGTCGAAGTCGAGGTGCGCGTCGTAGAGGGCCATGGCCGGCTCCTTCATCGACATGGCGTTCCCGATGCCGCTCATCCACTCGCCTTCAGCATGGTAGAGGATTGCGGCGGATGCGATGTGGCGCGCCCCGCACAGCAGGTGCGCCGCCTTGTTTGCGTAGCCCATCAGGGCCGTGAAGCCGTCAAGCTGCGGGTCGTGACCCTCCGCGCCGAAGTGCGGCGGGCAGTCCGGGTCGGGAAACTCGGGAGAGAAGGCGTGCGGCACGAAGTGGTTGACGCCGCGCACGAGCAGGAAGTCCAGCAGCCAACGCATGAATGGCGCGCCTTCGGCCCAGCCGTAGGCGCCGAAGACCTCGCACATCGCGCGGCCGCGCATCCGGGGGTTCTGGTGCGCGATCGACGCGGCGAGCTTGGCAAGCACGTAGTGGAAGAAGGCGGGATCGTAGGCGCCGCCGGAGCCGCTTGCGGCATGGACGTATCCGGCGAAGCCCGGCAGGACCTGGTGCAGGACGATGTCCACCCCGCCCATGTCCTGGCCGTCGAGGGCGCGGAAGTAGTGGCCGGGGCCGTAGCCGAGGCGCGCGTGGGCGTCCATGTCCTCGATGACGTGGCCGATCCATTCCACGCCGCGGGCGCGGCACCAGTCGCCGACGGGACGGCTGAAGTTGTCGCGGTAGAGCGCGGTCAGGGCGTCCATGTAGGCGTGGCGCACGAGGTGGGAGAGGTCGCTTTCATACCAGAGCTCGCCGAGATGCGGCGCGGCGTCTTCGCCGAGCGCGGCCGTCATCCGCTCCAGCACGGCGGGGCGCATCGGGAGCGCGAGGCCCTCCTGGCCGACGCCGTATGTGTATTTGCCGTCGTCGCGGAGGTGCGGCCCGACGAGTTCGTTTCCGAACTGCGGCTCGTCAGAGAAGAACCCGGCGACGACATTCCCGAAATACCGCGCGTAGCGCCGCCAATGCGGCTCGTAGACGGCGTCGATCTGGAGGCGGCAGGATTCGGGGAGGAGAAAGTCGATGCAGAAGGGGGGCACGCCCTTGCGCGTCTTGCGCACGAAGAAGACGCGCCAGCAGCCGTCCGGGACGTCCCACGTGAGGACGCCGTCGCGCACCTTGTCCGTGAGATCGACGGGCGAGCCTTCGAGTTTCTGCCCCGGCGCCCGGGCGCGGCGCTGGGCGAAAACGCCGAGGAGCGGCTCCTCGCCGTCGGGGCGCTCGCAGACGAGGAGCGACGACTCGGGCGCCGGCCCCATGACATCGACATGACGCTCCACGATGCACAGCCGCGCCAGTTCGGGACGGCGCTCCACCGCGCCGCCCGCGAAGCCAGTGGGGAAGTGCCGGTCGTCGAGAATCCAGACCTTCATGCCGAGGCGTTCGCACTCGGCGAGGATAAGGTCCATGTCGCGCCACCAACCCGGCCCGCAGAAGTCCGGGTGCGGGCGCGACTCCACGCACAGCGCGCGGCAGCCGGTCTCGCGGATGCGCGCGATTTGCTCCGGAATCTTCGCGGCGTGGTCGCCGTGCTGCCAGTAGAACGGGAGAAGATAGTTTCCCTCCCGCCCCTGCAAAACGTCAGTAAGTCGGGTATCGGGCATTGGATGTGGCATTTCCTAGAAGATGCAGGATGCGGTCGCGTATTGGCGATAGGAACCGCCGACGGTCAACGCATCTCCAATACGGGCAAGCTCGGCGAGTTCGGGAATCGTCCTTTCCTTTCCGCCGAGGAAGGCTTCGAGGCGCAATGCGAGTTCATGGGTCCGGACGACCTGTGCGCCAAGACGAATCTGGATCGACTCGAATCCGAATGGCTTGTTTTGCGAAAACCACATTTTGCGAAATTCGGAGGAAAACCGAGCGATGGCCTTTTCGTAGGCTTTGGCAATGCGGAGCAGCGCCCTGGCGTCCCGGCGGTGGTCCTTCTTCTTCATCGTTGCGAAGGACGCTTCGGCCAAATCCATCTTGAGGCAGAGGGCGTTGGCGAGCGCTTGCGCATAGGGCATGGACCCGGCATCGCCGTCCGGCGCACGGGCAATGGCCTTGCGCGCCTTGGCAAATGCGGCCCTGGCTTCGGCAAAGGAGACCTTTTCGCCGTTGAAACCGCTGAAGGCGTGGGCGGACGCCACGCCATGGATGTAGAGCATCATCAGCGGATCGTCAAGCAAAACGTGGTCCGCTCGAAGGTGGGAGACTTCGCCCAGTGCGGTGACGGACTTGTAGGAGGATCCTCCAAGGAGAGACTTCACGCGCTTTTCAAGGCGGGCGTCGCGCGCGTCGCCAGCAAAGGCGATTTCCGCTGCGTAGGCGAGCCCGGCAAGGGCGCTGCCGTAATCGCAGTAGCCGCCGTTGTCGCCCCACATCGTGAAAAAGACTTCCCTGATTTTCCTCGCCCGGCAGGCCTGTAGGCAGGGTTCGACCGTCAACCGCGTGTTGTGGTGGCTGTACCAGAAGAGATTCCAGGTCCAGACGCCGGACCCCATCAGCGGCTCTCCGCCCATCGCGCGGTGCCGGTCGATGAACGTTTCATAGAATCCCCGGTCGTCGTGGTAGTAGTCCCAATACACCAGGTCCAGTCCCTTGGGGATCCCCCGCACGACTTTCGCCGGCGGACGGCTGTCCAAATCATAGTAGGCATTGGTCTTGCTTCCGATTCGGAAATACATGTCCGACCAGATCATTGGCTTCAAGCCGTGTTTCTCACAGATGGCGCAGCATCGCCCGAGATGGCGGTTGATGATGTCGAACGGGGGCTGCTTTCCGAACTGCCGTTCGTGTTCGCCGGTGCCAAGGCCGAACGCTTCGTCCATGCCGAGATGGATGCGACGGGAGCGGACGCACGACGCCCATGTCGCAACCATCTTTTCAATGAGCGCGTAGGTCTTTTCCTCCCCTTCGAGGAGGATGCCGTCGCGGTCCCGGATGTCGGCGTATTTGCCCCATTTGAAAATCTGGTCCAGATGGGCCAGCGTTTCGATGCAGGGGATCAGTTCGATGCCCAGCGAGGCCGCATAGTCGTCTATCTCCCTTATTTCGGCCGGCGTGTATGCGCCGCGCATGAAGCCGAAAAACGGTTCGCCATCGATTTGGTAGGTGTCCTCCGTGTAGAGCATGGCCATATTGTAGCCGAGAATGGCAAGACGCTCGAAACAGCCCTTTAGCCAGTCGACCGTCTTGACCGCGTTGCGCGAGCAGTCGATCATGACGCCTAGGGTCGCGAACGGGCACTTCTCGGCCCGCTCCGGGACGATGCCGGAGAGGAGGTTTCCGGCCATGCGGAGCGCCATGTTCCGCCGTCCGTAGGAGACTACGTAGCCGCCGCCCTCGCGCGAGACGGCGCAGACGTCCGGCGCTCCGCCCCCGACGAAGCGGATTTCCGGATCTTCGCCCTTTTTGCCGGCAAGGGCCGGATAGCGGCGCGAAAGGACCTTGAGGGCCGTCGCGAGGGCTTTGTCGCCCGTTGTGTTCGTTCGGTATTTCATTTCAACAGCCTGCGTGCGGCGTAGTCGAGGCACATCGTGGTGCGGTGCTGGAGGAAACGGCTCCATTCGGCGCCGATGCGGAATACACGGATGTGCTTTAGATGCGTGTCGATGGCGATGATGTTGAAGAGATCCTGGCTCTTCTCGCCGGCGACGCGCCTCATGTCGCCCCAGAGTTCGTCGTTCTTCGCGATACCCACGGTCATGAAGAGCTGCCGGCCTTCGGCGACCGTCCCGCAGAAGTCGCAGTGGGTATGGCCGCCGAGCCAGCAGATGAATTCCCCGCCCTTCTTGATGAATTCGTCCATGATTTCCGTGGCCCAGGCAAGCCTGTCGCTGAGACTCTCCCGCTGGTGGCTGTCGAACGCGCAGCCGGGGAGTCTCTCGATCTCCGCCGGGACGGCGGGGGGGAGATGGTGCGCGCCCAGGACGGCAAGCCCGCGTGCCAGCGCATCGTCCAGGGCTTCGCGGAGCCATGCCTGTTGCGCCGACCAGTCGTGTTCGGAGTCGAGGGCAATTAGGCGGACGCGGGCCTTCGGGTAGTCCTTGTACCAGTAACAGTGGCGTTCGGGATTGTCTCCGTCTGGCTGCACAACGCCCCATGTCTCGATCCCCTTGAAGTAGCGGTCGTAGCTTTCCGCTGCCGTGGCATTTCGCGGTGTCCCGTTCCAGCGGCAGACGTCGTGGTTGCCGAGCAGCTTCAAGACACGGTGGAATCCGGGGACAGCGTCCATTTCCTCCGACCACTCGCTCCAGTCTCCACCGGCGATGTCGCCAGTGAGTAGCACGTCATCGAGATACGGCGCGTAGTGGCTTGCGAACTCCATGACCCTGCGGAGATTCACGACGTCGTTGTGAATGTCGGAGAAGTGCAGCAGCACAAGCTGCTCCTCTTGCTGCGGCGGAGGCGCGCCCTTGACACGCCTAATCGCCCGCATCCGCATGTTCTGTAGGATTGGCAGAACCGTTTCAGGTGGATTGAGCTCAAGGATTCCGCTCGGTTTCGTCGTCATGGGATTTTCGTTCTCCGGTCATGTCGGCGTCCGGGAATGCCAGGCTCGGCGCGGAGGCGGGATTCGCCACGCCGCCGCGGAGACCTGGCATGGATTCCATCCAAAGGTCGAGGCCGCGCCCGTCGTCGTCCTCGGCAACGACGCCGAAGCGTGCGCTGGCGAAGGTCCCGAGGCCGAAGCGGTCCGGTGCGAATTCTCCTTCGTAGCGCGTGACGTCTCCTTCCCGGCCCGCTTTCGCGACGGGCGCGTCGGCGAACGCGCCGCCGTCCGGCGGCGCGACGAAAACGCGCACCGCGTCGCCCGCCGCCTCCGCGTCGTCGCGCACTTCGGCGCGGATGCGAAGCCGGCCGGGTTCGCCGGAGAGGAACGCCTTCACGGAGAGGTCGGGCGCCGCCTTCCAGGTCCGATCCACGTTTTCGGGGTCGGCGACGAAGCGCTCGGCCACGTCGGAGAAGGAGTCCAGCGCGATCTGCGGCGTCTCCGGCGCGAAGGCGGGGACGGACAGTCCGCGCGCCGCGCCGGCGGCCGTTCCGAAATCCGCCGTGTCGATCCCGGCCGATGCCGCGCCGTCGAGAAGAAGGGCGCACGGCGTCTTGCCGATTCTCCATTCGACGGTGCCGTCCGCGACGGGAAGCGGCGAGCGGTTGCCGAAGAGATCCACGGCGAAGGCCGCGCGGGCGTCCGCGCGGACGCGCACGGTGCAGTCGGTTCCGGCCGCAAGGTCCCATCCGCCGAAGACGATCTGGCGCGTTCCCTCGCGCTCGCCCGACCAGCGGGCGATGAATCGCGCGCCGTCGTCCGCGACGGGACCGTCGGCCTTCAGGAGCCCGAATGCGTGGACGAGGCCGGAAAAGGCCGCGAATCCGGCACGCGGGTGGAGGTCTGCGGTCAGGAGGCCGTATCCCTGCTCCGCGTCGGCGGGATGGTATCCGGTCGCGCGGAGGTTGTACCAGATGAAGTCCGTGGAGCCGAGCGCCCAGGCGTAGAGCATCTTCTGCCAGACGCATTCCGCGGCGGCGTCCTCGCCGCCGTTCACGCTCGTCAGCGCCGTCTCGTTCGCGTACCACGGCAGCGCGAGGCCGGCCTTGCGCCGGAAGTCGAGCACTTGGCCGAGGTCGCGCCGGTATGCCGGAAAGGGGCCGTGCAGGTGGATCGGATAGACGTCGCAAACGTCGCGGCATTCGTCCATGAAGCGCCGCTGGAAACCGGGGCGGCGGAAGTGGCGCCATTCGCTCGCGATTGGGAGCGCCCAGCCGTTGGGGATGCAGAGGGCGTCCGGGCATCCGGCCTTGATTCCGGCGTACGCCTCGCGCTGGATGCGCGCGGCCTCGTCGTAGGGAAGCGTCCGCTCGTCCTTCATGTCCCATTCGTTGCCCACCTCGTAGTAGGCGATGCGCGTTCCGTAGCGTCCGGCGAGGCGTTCGCAGAAGTCGCGGAAGAAGCCGGGGCGCGTCGGGAAGCTGGCCTTGGCGCGGAGTTTCCCGGCTTCGGGCGTTTTCCATGCGTCGGCCCTCGCCCATTCCGGGCATCGGTAGACGATGGCGTCGATGTCGATCCCGCACGCCTCCAGTTCGGCAAGCATCGTTTCCGAAGGCTCCCAGTCGAAGACGCCCTCCTGCGGGCAGACGAGGAGCGGATGGAACAAGTCGGCGCGGCAAAGCTTCGCGCCCATCGCCACGAGCGCTTCGTCGAGGCGCCGGCGGTCGGCTTCGGGATAGCACGAGACGTGGTAGTTCACCCCCGGGCGGAAAGTCCCGCGCGGCCAGCGCGGCGTGGCTTCGCGCGGGACGAGCTTCGCGAACGAGACGGTCTTCGTCGCGGCGGAGCCGTCCCCGGCGGCGATCTCGGCCTTCACGCGGTAGATTCCGAACTTCCCGGGGACGGGCAGCGGGACGGCGGCCGTTCCGCCCGGCGCGAGGCGGCAGTCGAAGGGGAGTTCTGCAACCTTGCCGAAGAAGTCCGAAAGGACGATGCGGCCGCTCCATGCGCCCGCTTCGGCGGAGAGGTTGCGGAACGTCGCCGCCGCCGCGCCACCCGGTCTGTTCACGACGTGGATGTCGTTTCCCGTGTCGACGTCGAGCGCGAGCGCCTCCGCGGCCGTGCCGGGGACGAGCGCCTCCATGCCGAGAATCGTAAAGGCCGCCGGCGCCGCTTCGCCGGGGGACTTGAACGACAGGGACGCGACGTAGCATCCCTTCCCGCGAGGGATGCGGGACGGGAAGCGGACGGTTTCCCCCCATGGCGCTTCCAGGGGCGGCAGCGGTTTCAGCGCCTCGTCGCGGAGCTCCAGCCGGACCGTGCCGCCGGGAACGGCGCGGGAGAGCGAAAGGACGAACGCCTCCGCGCCCGCGAGCCGTGGCGATCCGGGGTTGGGATGCTGCCACGCCTTGCGGATGGAAAAGGAGGAAGAGGAGGGAACAACCTCCATGCCGCCGTCCTTCGGCACGGCCGTGCAGCCCTCGCCGAGGTAGCGGTCGCGGCCGATCTCCATCGGGAGGGCGTCGAAGTGCGCCTGGATCCGGCGCGCTTCGCCCGCCGCCGGCACCGCAAGCGCGGCGGCGAGAACGAATGCGGCGAAGGGCATCTTCCGCGCTCCCTACTTCATCACGATCAACGTCGCCCGCGTAGGAACGTCGAGGACGCCGGATCCGGAAACGTATTCGGGGAACGTGCCGGCACCGACGAGGCCGGAGACGTAGTGTCCGCCGAGCCGCAGGCTTTCGACTTTCTGGACGCCGCGGAAGTCCAGCACGACATGCGCGCCTTCCGCGACAGACATCTCCAGCGAGGCGGGAAGGGCGGGCGCGGAGTCGTCGAAGCGGTCGGAAATGCGGCGGATTTCCACATCGTCGATGAATGTGTGGCCAGCTGCGGTTGCGGAAAGACCCAGGCGGTAGGTTGCCGTTTCCGGGACGTCGAAGTCTGCGATTTCATCGACGTACGCGGTGTATTTCACGTCGTTGCCGGAGACGCCCACGCGGCACAGGACGTTCGTTGCGCCGTCCTTGGCGAGCCATGCCGTCACCGGCTTGGATGCAAAACCACTGCTGTTCCGGTTGCGGTAGCGGAAGCGGAGACGGTAGCGGCCGACGGCCGGGAAGGCAATGTCCTGGACGGCGAAGGTCCCGGCTCCATGTAGGGAGAGGAATTGCGATCCGCCGGACGGATCTGTCCCCAAGGCACCGTATGCCACGCTGTATGTGCGGTTGACCCAGCCATTCGCGACAGACCATCCGTATGGGGCGGCGGTCGCCTCGAAGTCGCCGTTCGCGACGAGGTTGTCGCCGATTGCCTCGTCGGCAAACGGGACGAACACGAGGTCGTCGATGACGGTGCCATGCGTCCAGGATCCGTCTCCGCCCGCCGTGCAGCGGAGCGTGAGCGTCGCCGCAGCGGGGGCGTCCAGGGCGAGCGGCACGGGGAAGAACCTGTCGCGCATCAGCTTGTTGTCCGGCGCGAGCGATCCGAGCGAGATGGTCTGGCCGCCGACCACGACCGTGGCCTCGATCGTTGCGGGCGACACGTTGATGTATGCCGCCGCGCAGCGCAGATAGTTCGTCCCGGCAGGGGCCGTGAACGTCGCAGTTGTCGCGTATGCGCCCGCCTTGCGGAATAGCAGTTCGACGTAGCCGCCGCGCGGCGCGCGGGAATCGTTGTAGAAGGCGCCGCCGCCGTTTTGGGCCTCGTAGCGGCCGCTTTGCTGCATGGTGCGCGTGGTGAGCGCGACTTCGGGCTGCGTCGCGTTCAGCGTCCCGGAATCCAGGCCAAGCGTCCAGCCGTCGCATGTATTCTCACTGCTGATGGCCTTTGCGTCCGCGCCTGTGCGCATGGTGGCATTCTCGAAGTCGCCACTCGGAATCGGGAAGACGGAGTCGTCGATTTCCGCGACCTTGGCGAGGCGGAGGTTGTCGATCGCGAAGGCGCCTGTGCTGTCGAAGCGAAGGCGATAGGTGCCGGCCGCCGGAATTTCCGCCTTGAGCGTCTTCTCTCCAGGCCGCCCCTGATCAACCCAAATGGCGCGGCCAAAGCGGGCGATGACATTGTCCCCGTTGTCGAGCAGCGAGACAACGGCGTTTCTGCCGAGGAAGCTATCACCATTCCGACCGTATACGCCTAGCGTCAGTTCATAAACGCCGGGGGCGGGAATGGCGACATCCGTTTCCGCCCAGGATGGATTCCAATAGAAGTAGAGGGCGCAGTCACCGCTTGGCGGCGGGACGCTGCCAAGGAACGAAGAACCTTTCACCTTGCCTACTGCGGCTGATGGCGCTGTGTCCTTCCAGTCCGGCCAGTGGAACAGGTAGCTGTTCTTCCCGCGCCAGCCGTGCGCCGCCGTGGATCCCAGACTCATGCAACCACTGTCCAGCGAGGCATCTCCGATAATCTCCTCGAAATCGGCATTGGGAATCACAACGGTGACGGGCGAGCCGAGGACGTACCCGACATTGGCCGGCTTGCGGCGGACGGTGAGCGTTCCGGCGCGGACATCGAGTTTCGTGACATCGGCGGGGACTTCGGCAAGCGTCAGTTCGCCGGCGCCGTCCTTGACGATGGTTCCCGCGCCCGCGTCAGCCGTGCGCGTCACGATGCGTCCTGCGCCGGCCGTGACGGTGAAGCGGTCGCCAGCCGACGCGGCAACTGGAAGCGGTGTCACGAGATGGACGGAACCGGCGGCGATTTCAAGAGCGCCCCGGAAGTCGTGCATGGTCTGCGAGGCGTAGGTGAAGGTGCCGCTCCCGGTTTTCCGAATCGTTCCGGAGCCGGCGAAGCGCAGCCTGTCTTCGGCGACATCGCCGGAGGAGGCGTCGATGGTTTGCGTTTCGCCGTCCGCAACATGGACGAGCTTGTCGCGCGTGCCCAGCGACCAGCGATTCATGAGGTAGTCCTCGACGAGCGCGCGCTCCGCCTCGGTGAGCGCGTTCGTGAAGGTCAGCGCCTCGCAGAGGTAGCCGCCGCCGTTGCCGGCGGGATTTGAAGTATTCCGATAGAAAAATGCATTGGCGAAACCGCCTTTCCAGGGCGTCGGTTCGACTTCAAGAAGGTGGAAGCCATGGCGATAGAGGGCGAAAGACGGCCTTTCGTGGTAGCTGTCGAAGCGTCGGCCGTCGAACCAGGCGCGCCCGTTCCAGATGATGGAGCGGGAGTCGTCGTTGATGAAAAAAGGCAGTTCCGTCGTGTCTCCCGATGCCTTGGCATAGACAAATGCGCTGGAGGTGGAATCGACAGAGCCGAAGATGTTGCCGAAGAAGGTGCCCTTCATCGAATAGACGGCGAAGACATGGCGGATGTTGTAGTCGGTGATGGGAACGGTCGTCCCATTGGGCTTTTTCCACGCCATGTAGCGGCCGGAATTGCTGTTGCCGAAGTCCATTGCCGTCCGGGACTGGTTGTTTGTCGCGACCGTGGCGACGGTCGGGTTGTTCGCGCCGGCGCTCTCGGCGTAGATGCGCGTGGGCGTCGCGGTGCTTGTCTCGCGCTTGTCGAACCACCGCAACTTGCCATCGACGGTGGCGATGTGCGCCGCGTCGTCAGCTGCGACCCAGAACTGAAGTTTGCCTAGGATGGCTGAATCAGTGAGTTCGGCCGTAGCGCTCGCCGATAGCGGCGCGATGGCCAATGCCGCCGCAAAAGCGGCCATGATGGCGGATGCGCGGATTCCCCGCCTGGCCGCCGGTGTAGAATAATGCCTGGTTGTGCCCATTTGCATTTGCTCCTTGGTTTGCGCTTGCGCGCAGGTGTGGCGCGCCTACCGAAGGTCTCCGACGCGGAGGCCATTCCTGCGCGACGCCGCCAATCCTATACATTGGCAGGCGCAAAAGGCGGAGCAATCCGGTATTTATTTTCAGACAAATCAAACACGCGGGCCATGCGCCCACTTCCTTGGCGTCATGCCCGTGCGCTGGCGGAAGGCCCGGCGGAAGTCGTCCGTGGAGGAATAGCCGCATTCCGCCGCAACGATGTCGGGGCGCTTCCCGGAGGCAAGCATTTCCTTGGCGCGCTCGATGCGCGCGGTGTGAATTTCCCGGAGAATCGAATGGCCCGCGACCGACCGGAAAAGGCGGTCGGCCAAGGTGCGGCAAACGCACATGGATTGGACGACGTCGCGCACGGAGAAGCCCTCGTCGCAGGCGTGGAGGCGGATGAACTCAAGGGCGCGGGCCACGCGGGCGTCGCGCAGCAGGCGGGTGGAGGACCTCTCGACGACCCCTCGCGCCGGCACCGTGCGGACGACCCGCCTCCGCGCCCCGCCCTCCATCAGTTCGGCGAGAAGCGCGACCGCCTCGTCGCATTGCGCGGTGAGGTCCGTGGCCACGCTGGAGAGGGTGGGGGCGGTCTCCTCGCAGATGTCCGCGCGGTTGTCCACGCCGAGCACGGCGACGTCGTTCGGGACGCGAAGTCCCAACCGCGCGCAGAGCCGCAGCACCTCCTCGCCCGCGACATCGTTGGCGGCGAAGATCCCGCTCGGCTTCGGCAGGCCCGCCAGCCAGCGCGAGAGCGCGTCCGCGCGGGCCGGCGCGTCGGCGACGTCGTCAAAGCCGTGGAACGCCTTCCCCGCGGCGGCGATCCGCCGCCGGAAGAGATCGCGGCGCCTTCGGCTCCAGTCCGCGCCACCGGAAAACGGAACGTAGCCGAAGTCCCGGAAGCCAAGCGCGAGAAGGTGTTGCGCGGCGCAGGAGGCGATGCTCCCCTCGTCCGTCAGGACGAACCCCCTCGCGCCCGGCCGCGCCGGGCGGGGGCGTTCGGGGGCGCCGGCGACGGAGACGATCGGGACGCCGAGCGCGGAAAGCGTGCCGTCTTCGTCGAAGTAGTGGAGATTGCCGCAGATCAGGATCCCGTCCGGAGCCAGACGCTCCACGAGCGCCGGCAACGAACCGCCGGCGAGGATCGCCGACCGTTCCACGACCACGGCGCCGTCGGCCGCCCGGTAGCACTCGGCGGAAAAAAACTCCAGGCCGTGCAGCCCTCCTCGCGCCTGGAGGCGTTTGCACTCGCGGCGGGCGGGCTCGTCCGACTTCGTAAGGATGGCCAGGACTTTTCCGGGAGCATCCGCCCCTGGCCGCGAAAGCGCCGGAAAACCATGCGCTCCGGCGGCGAGACGGCGGATTCCGTGCGTTCTTGCCATGTCGCGCTCCATGTTCCGCCCTTCCATCATAGCAGAGCGCGGCACTCGCCGCAACGCCCCCTTCGCGAGTTCGCGAGCAGGGCGGGGAGGGACAGACCTCCCGGGGGACTTTCTTCTCCGTCCCCGCGTTCCGAAGGCGTCCGGGGCACGACCTTTTGTCCTGTCGTCCTTTCGTCCTTGGGTCGGATAAAAAGAGGGACAGACTTCCTCGCCCCTCGTGGCGAAGGAATTCGAGGAATGGATGGCCGAGGCGGAGGGCGTGTCGAGGCACAAGGTGAAGGAGACGCTGGCGCGCGGGGAGGGTCTGTCCCTCGCGGAGATGCTCGTACGCCGGGTACATGCGTTCGGAAACGGCCGGGTGATCGGGAATGACAAGGAAAAATTATGACAATCAAAAGTTCAACTTTTGATTGTCATAAAAACAAACTTGTCTTTCGGCGGCGATTCTGGTAGTGTTTTCCGCAACGGAGACAACCGCACATGTACATTCCCCGCATCATCGAACCGCTTTTGCGCGAACGGGCCGGCGAAATGCCAGTCGTGACGGTTTACGGGCCCCGTCAAGCCGGCAAGACGACGCTCGTCCGCAAGACGTTCCCTTCGCATGCCTACGCCAACCTGGAATTGCCCGAGGTCCGCGCGCTGGCGATGCAGGACCCGGAGTCGTTCTTCCGCGCGTTTCCGGCCCCGGCGATCGTCGACGAGGCGCAACGCGTCCCGGAACTGCTGAGCCGGATCCAAGTGCGGGTGGACGAATCGGGAGCGCCGGGCCAATACATCCTCACGGGATCGCATCAGCCCGTCCTCCGCGCGGCGGTCTCGCAGTCGCTTGCGGGCCGGACGGCGCTTCTGACGCTGCTGCCGCTTTCCCGCGACGAACTGGAGGCGGCAGGCATCGCCCCGCCCGATGCCGAAACGGGCATTCTCCGCGGAGGCCTGCCCCGCGTCCACGCCGCGTCGCTGCGGCCGGCCCGCATCTACGAGGATTACTACCGGACGTACGTCGAGCGGGACGTCAACCTGCTCGTGCAGGTCGAAAACCGCCTCGCGTTCGAGACGTTCGTCCGATTGCTTGCGGGGCGAGTCGGACAACTCGTGAATTTCGAGTCGATGGCCGGCGAAATCGGCGTCAGCGCGCCGACCTTGCGCAAGTGGCTGTCCGTCTTGGAGGCGAGCTATGTCGTGTTCCGTCTTCCCCCGTGGCACGGCAACTTCGGCAAACGCCTCGTCAAGACGCCGAAGGTCTATTTCACCGACCCCGGTCTCGCCGCGCATCTCCTTCGCCTTCGCACGCCGGGGCAGGTCGGGCGCGACCCTCTCTTCGGCGGGCTGTTCGAAAACTACGTCGTCTCGGAGGCCATGAAATGGAAGGCGAACGCGGGACGGGCGGAAGACTTCTTCTTCGTCCGCGACTCGAACGGGGTGGAGGCCGATCTCGCGCTCGACGCGGGCCGCGAGCTGCACCTTTTCGAAATCAAGGCCGCGCGGACGCCGGACGCCTTCCTCGCCAAAAACCTCCGGTCGCTCGCCAAGTCGTTCCCGGTCAAGACGGCGACCGTCCTCTGTCGAGCCGCACCGTTCCCGATTCCGGGCGGCGGGCGGTTCGTCCCCTTCGAACGGCTCTGCGCACGTCTCGCCGAGATCGCCGGCGAACCATAGCGCCGGCATGGAAAGAGGGGAGGCGGACTCCAGTCCGCCGTCGTCCCAAACCGGCGGTCGGGAGACCGCCTCCCACCTTGCATTGACATTTGTGCCATTGGCGTCCTGTCAATTGGGGCAACGTCAAACTCGTTCGGCTGTTTGACTGCTTTCTAGTTGCAAGGTTAGGGACGAAAGGAACGAGCGCGGCCGGAGGCCGCACCCCCAGGTCCCGCCGGTCCTAGAAGTGGCTGCGGCGGGCCGCGGCCAGTCTAGCGGGACGGCATGCGCTGCGAATTCGTCCAATTGCGGACGGTTTCGCCGACGCGCTTCCGGAAGACGCGGCGGAAGTCGGCGACCGAGGCGTAGCCGCAGGCCGACGCCACGGCGTCGGCCCGGCGTCCCTCGACGAGCATCGACATGGCGCGTTCCAGCCGGACGGCATGGATTTCGTCCAGGATCGTCCTTCCGTCGATGCGCTTGAAGAGGCGGAACGCGGGGGCGCGGCTCAGACACATCGCGCGAACGACGTCCGGCGGCCCGAACCCTTCGTCGCACGCGTGGAGGCGGATGGTTTCGAGAGCCCGCGCCACGCGGTCATCGAGGACGACGCGCGAGGAGGCGCGCCGGACGATGCGCGCCGCCGGAACCGTGCGCGAAGCGGGCGCGCGGCGCGGGTTGTCCATCCATTCCGAGAGCATCTGAGCCGCCGCGACACCCTCGGAGTAGATGTCCTGCACGACGCTGCTGAGCGTTGGGGTGGAGTTCTCGCAGATGTATTCGGTGTCGTCCACGCCCACGATGGCAACGTCGTTCGGGACGCGGAGTCCCAACGCCGCGCATTCGCCGGCAATGCGTTCGGCGGCGAGGTCGTTTGCGGCGAAGATGCCGCATGGCTTCGGGAGCGCGGCGAGCCATCCGGCGGCCGTGGCGGATCCGCCCCGGCCCCGCGCCGCGTTCCGCCGTTTCGGCTCCGCGGCCGCGGAAACGGCGGGGGCGGCGTGGAAGCGCTTTCCGGCTAGCAGGATCAGGCGCCTGAACTCGGCTCCGCGCTCGACGTCCCAGTTCTCCTCGCCGGCGTAGGGGACGAACGCGAAGTCGGCGCGGTCGGTGAGCAGGAGTTCCCTCGTCGCCAGCGCGGCGATGGACACGGAATCGCCCGACACGCAGACGCAACGCTCCGTCTCCGCCTCGGAGCTTTCGATGAAGACGCATTTGGCGCGCGCGCCCAGCGTCTTGCGCACGTCGTCCGGGGAGAGTGTCCGGCTCCAGAGGATCAGGCCGTCCGGGCGCACGACCGAGCAGAGGTCGGCGAAGGAGCTGACGGTTTGCGGCGACCGGCTGATCAGGAATTCGCCCCGGTCGTTGCGAATGCCGTCGATGGAGATGAAACGCCAGCGGTAGGCATCGGCGACGGAGCGGATGCCGGCCAGAGCCTCCTGCGCGATCGGCGCCCCGGACGGTAGCACCGTCAACACCGTCTTGCGTCCGCCTTTCACCGTCCGGCCTCCATCCACTTGGCGGTGTCGGTTTCATCCGCGGGTGCGGTGGCGGCGAGGATGCGCCGGACGACCTCCCCATCGGCGCGGTAGAGCGCAAACGAGGCGGCCGCTCCTTCCGCGCCGGCCGTGACGCGCAGAGCGCACCGCCTTGCGGCGCAGGGCTCCGGCAGGACGCGGATGCGCTTGGCGCCGATCGAGCGTCCGCGCAGAAGCGGCCTGCCGTCCGCCAGCAGCTCCCAGCCGTCCACCCGCTCGCCGCGCGCGACGTCCTCGCGCATGATGACGACGTTGAACGGCTCGGAGACCGGCGTTGCCGACGCCGACGCCAAGGCGGCGGACGCTACCTCGCAGGCGAAGAGCTCCCTGCGGAGCGTCCCGAAGAGGCGGAGCGCCGCCACGTCCTCCTCGTCGAGGACTCCGTCCGCGTTGGGCGCGATGCCGATGTTCATCATGCCGCCGTTGCCGACGGAGC
>CAMNCG010000045.1 GCA_946534105.1 uncultured Verrucomicrobiota bacterium | reverse complement strand
CCTGGTGTCTCAGATGGGAATTCCGAGGCCCAGAGAGGGGAGGGAAGGGGGCGTTTCGGCGGAATCGGCGTCCGCAAAGGAGATTTCGACGGCGGAAAGGTCGAGGGCGGGGGATTGCCGGACGTTGTCCAGGCAAATGCAGAGCGCGGCCGCGAGCAGTGCGTGTGCGGCGGCGGAGACGAGCAGCGATTTCGGAAAGCTGGACACTAGCCGAGATGCGACGCGATGGCGTCCACGACGCCGTCCACGGAAAGGCGCGTGGTGTCGATGACGATCGCGCCTTCGGGAATCTTGAGCGGGGCGGTCTTGCGCGAGGAGTCGATCTTGTCGCGGGCGAGAAGCGAGGCCTTGACCTGCGCCTCGGTCTGCACGAACCCCTTTCCGGCGTCCTCCTTCTGGCGGCGGCGGGCGCGTTCGTCGGGATCGCAGTCGAGGTAGAAGCGGTACTTGGAATCGGGATACACGATGGAGCCGATGTCGCGGCCCTCGACGACGATGTCGCCGAGTTCCGGCATCTTGCGGAGCCATCCGGTGACGATGGCGCGCACCTCGGGAACGGCGGAAACCGGGCTCACGTGAGCGTTGATCTCCGGCGTGCGGATCCGGTCGCCGGGTTCTTCGCCGCCGACTTCGTACGCGACGCGGTTCCCCTTCACGACGAAAGCAACCTTCACTCCGCGGCAGAACGCCGCCACGGCCGCGGGGTCCGACGTGTCCACGCCCGCGAGGAGGCATTGCCACGTCATGATGCGGTACAACGCGCCGGAGTCCACGAAAAGGACGCCGAGGCGCTCGGAAACCGCGTGCGCGGTCGTGGACTTGCCGGAGCCGGAAGGGCCGTCGATGCAGATGACCTTGTTCATCGTGTTTGCCGTCGCGTGAGCGGAGGGAGTGAGGGGAGGGCTATTTGCCCGGGAAGGAAAGGAGGGTCTCGACCGGACGCCCGGCGAGTTTGCCGGCGCGGGCGCCGAAGCCGAGGAGCTCGACGACGAACATCGTCATCGCCACTTCGCCGCCGAGGCGTTCGACGAGCGAGCAGGCGGCGGCCATCGTGCCGCCCGTGGCGAGAAGGTCGTCCACGAGCACAACCTTCTGGCCGGGGTGGATCGCGTCCCTGTGGATCTCGATCGTGGCCTGCCCGTATTCGAGGTCGTACGTCGCCGAAACCGTTTCGCGCGGCAGCTTGCCTTTCTTGCGGATCGGCACGAAAGGCTTGCGGAAGCGGTCCGCGAGCGGCGCTCCGAAGATGAATCCGCGCGATTCGATGCCGGCCACGACGTCGAAGTCGGTTTCGATGAGCCGGGCTTCCAGCTCCTGGCAGCAGAGCCGGAACCCGGCGCCGGAGTCGAGGATGCCGGTGATGTCGCGGAACAGGACGCCCGGAGCGGGGAAGTCCGGGATTTCGTGGATGTATTCGCCGAGGGATTTCATCACGCCGCGTTTCCTCTAGCCGCGGGAGTAGTTGGGGGCTTCGCGCGTGATGCGGATGTCGTGCGGGTGCGCTTCGGCGACGCCGGCGGGCGAAACGCGGATGAAGCGGCCCGTGTCGTGCAGTTCTTCGATCGAATGCGCGCCGTTGTAGCCGAGCGAAGAGCGGAGGCCGCCGCAGAACTGCGTCATCACCTTCTGGACCGTGCCGGCGTACGGGATGATGCCCTCGATGCCTTCCGGGACGAGGTCCTTCATCTTGCGGTGGCTCTGGCCGTAGCGCTTGCGGGACCCCTCGAACGCCTGCATGGCGGCCATGGAACCCATGCCGCGGTACACGACGTACTGGCGCCCGTCCTGGATGATCTTTTCGCCCGGCGATTCGTCGGTGCCGGCGAGGATGGAGCCGAGCATCACGCTTTCGGCGCCGGCGACGATCGCCTTCGGCACGTCGCCGCTGTAGCGGATGCCGCCGTCGGCGATCACCGGGACCGATCCCTCGAGCGCCTTCGAGGCTTCCCACACCGCCGTGATCTGCGGCACGCCGACGCCGCACACGACGCGCGTCGTGCAGATCGAGCCGGGCCCGATGCCGACCTTCACCGCGTGCGCGCCGGCGTCTCGGAGCGCCACGGCGCCCTCGCCGGTCGCGACGTTGCCGGCGATGACATCGATCTCCGGGAACTTCTGCACGAGCCACCGCACCATGTCGACGATGCCCTTGGTGTGCCCGTGCGCGGAGTCGACGACGAAGACGTCCACACCTTCGGCCGCGAGCGCTTCGGCGCGTTCGT
Source organism: uncultured Verrucomicrobiota bacterium (assembly GCA_946534105.1). Taxonomy (GTDB): domain Bacteria; phylum Verrucomicrobiota; class Kiritimatiellia; order RFP12; family UBA3636; genus UBA3636. The sequence continues at coordinate 17,400 of CAMNCG010000045.1, read as the reverse complement.
AGTCCTTGCCGCCGGACACCGCCGCCGCGACGCGGAGGCGGTACTGCGAGTCTCGGTTCGCCATCGGGAGCGTCTGCTCCACGAGGTCGCGCACGTCCGTGAACGAGTAGAGCCCGACGAGTTTTCCATCGGCGTCGACGAGCGGGAGCTTGCCCTTCTTGGCACCGCGCATGATGCGGTAGGCCTCCTGGAGCGTGGTGCCGGCGGGCGCGGTGAGCGCGGGTTTCGTCATCACCTCCTCGACCTTGAGCGAGGTGTCTTCGGCGTAGTCGATGTCCTTGGAGGTGAGGACGCCGGCGACGTGCCCCGCCTCGTCGAGGATCGGGAAGCCGGAAAACTTGAAGTGCCTCGCCTCGCGCTCGGCGAGGACTTCGTCAAGCGTCTGGCCGACGTGGAACGCCACGGGAGCGTGGATGAGGCCGTTGAGGTGGTGCTTCACCTGGCTCACCTGATCGGCCTGGCGCTCGATCGTGAGGTTCTTGTGGATGACGCCGATTCCGCCCTGCATCGCCATCGCGACCGCCATCGGCGCCTCGGTCACGGTATCCATCGCCGCCGAGAGAAACGGCACGTTGATGCGGATGCGCGAAGTGAGCCGCGTCGAAAGGTCGGTCGTGTCCGGGAGGAAGTCCGCGTATTGCAGAACCAAGGAAACGTCGTCGTAGGTGAGCCCCTCGAACGGGAACTGCGCCATGAACGCGGCGGTGCGGGGATTGGTCTTCATCTTCTGTCTTGGCGCCTTGCGCCTTTCGTTGTGTGTATGGTGCCGAGCAATCCTACCACATCCCGGGCGATCCCGGCGGTTGCCTTCCGAAAAAAAAAACGCTTGCATTGCCGCCTGGAATTTGCTAACGTTTTCCCTCGCAACGCACGTTCCGCCCTTCAGGCAGTCCGGCGCGGCGCGACGGCGAGGTAGCTCAGTTGGTAGAGCAGGGGACTGAAAATCCCTGTGTCGTGGGTCCGATTCCCACCCTTGCCACCAGTTTTGAAACCCGGAATCCCGCGTTTGTCCGCTTGGTTCCGGGTTTCTTTTCCGATGAAAATCCCCGTTCCGTGCCCCGGAGAGGGGCTTTCGCGAAGATGAAGAGATCCGACGTTTCCGTTTTCGCCGCCGTTTCGGCGGCTCTTGCGCTCTGCGGCGGCGCCTTCGCCGCGGAGAAGCCCCTCGCCGAGGGCACCGCGGTGGGCGACGCCCTCCGCCCGTGGCTGGAAAGCGGCGAACTGCCCGGCGCCGTGAGCGTCGTGTACGACGGCTCGACCGGCCGCGAGCAGGTCGCGTGCATGGGCTGGGCGGATGTCGCCGCCGAGCGTCCCGTTTCGCTCGACACGCCGTTCATGCAGTGCTCGCAGACGAAGGGGTTCTGCGGCGTCACGGTGGCGATCCTCGTCGAAGAGGGCCTCCTTTCGCTCGACGATCCGGTGTCGAAGTTCCTGCCGGAGTTCAAGAACCTGTGGGTGAAGCAGTCCGAGACGAATGGCGTGCGCACGTTCGTCGCCGCCACCAACGAGCTCACGGTGCGCATGGTGATGAACCACACCGGCGGCTTCCCGTTCGAAATCCCGGCCAAGCAGCCTGTCATTCCCGGAGGCGGCTGGTCCGGCGGCATGCCGATCCGCTCCGTCGCGGCGACGGCCGCTTCGCAGCCGCTCCTGTTCCAGCCCGGCACGCAGACCAAGTACTCCAACACCGGCATCGACATCGGCGCCGCCGTCGTCCAGACCGTGGCCGGCATGCCGTGGGACCGGTTTCTTCAGGAGCGCGTCCTCGATCCGCTTGGCATGACCGAGACTCGCTTCAAGCCGACGAAGGAGCAGATCGACGCCCATTTCGAGATGTACGACTGCCACGCGGGGGCGCCGGCCACGTACCGCGTCCAGAACGACTGGGAGCAGCGCCCGTACGACGGCGACCACGTCTTCCCCTCCGCCGGCGCCGGGCTCTGGACCACCGCCCGCGACCAGCTCAAGTTCTACCGCATGATCATGAACGGCGGCGTCGGCGACAACGGCGTGCGCATCCTCAAGGAGGAGACCGTCCGCGAGGTGCTCGCGACTTCGTCCCGTCCCGCCGGCATGGGAGGATACTCGCTCGGCCTCAACGTGACGAAGGACGGCTGGGTCGGCCACGGCGGCGCGTTCGGCACCAACTGCATGGTGGACCTCGACAGGAAGCGCCTCAAGCTCTGGGTCGTCCAGCTCGGCGGCAACCCCCGCCCGTGGGACAAGGCGCGCGACCGGGCGGTGGACGCCTTCTTCGCCGAGACGCTCGACAACGCCGGCTCCGACGCCTACACCGGCCGCGTGGACTAGTCCGCGTCTTTCCTTCCGGAGGCCCCGCGCCGCCGTCCTTCTCCCGGCACGCCGCCGGAAGCCCGGGACCGGCGGCGCCACTGTTTCATCGTGGCGCCGGTGGCGGCGCGGAAGAACTTGCGCAGGGCGTTGGAGGTTTCGAAGCCGCAGAAGTCCGCGAGCGCCTTGAGCGGCATGTCGGTTTCTTCGAGGAGCCGTTTGGCCCGGTCGAGCCGCGCCGCGTGGATCTCTTCGAGGAAACTGCGCCCGGTCGCGGCGCGGAAACGGGCGTCGGCCATGCGCCGCGAGCACGGGAACAGCGCGGCGGCGTCCCGCGCGCGGAGTCCCGAGCAGGCTTCGCGCCGGATGGTTTCCAGCGCGTCGGCCGCGCATTTGTCGCCGACGGCCGGCGCGCGCGTGGAGGCCCGCCGCGAGACGCCCAGCGGGCCGAACGTCCGGACGGCGTCCGGCTTCGCGCTTTTTCCGCCGCCGGACGCCGCGCGCGCCCTTTCGAGAAGCATCAGCGCCGCGGTGCGCCCCGCGCCGCGGAAGTCCGGCCGCACGGACGAGAGCGTCGGAGCCGTGCGTTCGCAAACCGGGGCGAAGTCGTCCACGCCGAGCACGGCCAGTTTTTCCGGAACGGCCACGTCTTCGAACCGCGCCGCCACGAGCACTTCGGCCGCGGTGGCGTCGTTCGCGGCGAAGAGGCCGCAGGGGAAGGGCAGGGCGCGGACGAATGTCCGCAGGGCGCGCTGCCACGCCGTGGCGCCGCCGCCCTCCGCCGGCCGTTCCATTTCGACGCACCGCAATCCGTTCAGCCGGATCGCCTCCGCGAACGCTTCGCCCCGCTCGTTGCTCCACCGGCGCGGTTCGCGGCTCGGGACGAACGCGAAGTTCCGGAAGCCGGTTTCCATGAGTTCGCGCGCGGCGCGCCGCGCCGTCGCGGCGGAGTCGTGCCGCACGCACATCGCTCCCGGCGGCAGATCGTCCGGAACGCCGCTCAGGAACACCGCCGGGACCGTCCCGAACGCGGCGGCGTCCGGGTGTTCGATCGATCCGCAATCGACGATGGCGCCGAGCGGACGCCAGAAGTCCGCGAGGTCGGCGAAGCGTCGCGCGTCCGGCGCTTCGTCGACCACCTGCACGTGCACTCCGGCCGCGGCGGCGACTTCCTCCGCGCCGGCGAGTTTTTCCGGCGCGAAGACGGAGCCTTTCGCCTGGAAGTAGAGAATCGCGTCCATGCCGCGGATGTTACGCTCTTCCGTTTCGGAATGCAAATCGCTTCCCGAACGGAATGTTTTTCGCCGCCGGCGGTGCTACCATCGGGTTCGTGAACGCAACATTCGAGACTCTCCACGCCGCGGTCCGCGACCTGCCGCTCGTCGATTGGCACAACCATCTCGACGTCCGCGCGTTGTCGGAAGACCGGCCGTTGGGATCGCTTTACTCCGTCTGGGTGGCGCCCGATCCCTACAAGCACCGCGCGATGCGCATCTGCGGCGAGCCGGAACGGCTCGTCACCGGCGACGCGCCGGAGGCGGAAAAATGGGCCGCCTGGAAGCGCACGCTTCCCAAGCTCGTCGGCAACCCGCTTTTCGACTGGGCGAAGGCCGAGCTGTCCCTCCTCGGTCTCGACGGCGCGGAGAACGTCCCGCTCTCCGACTGGACGCCGTCGAAGATCCTGCGGAAGGTCAATGCCGAGGTGCTGAGCCCCTGCGTCGCGGGGAGCGGTGTTTCGCGCATGGCAGCGCGACCCGGCGCGGACGCGCCGGGTGCAAAACCTCGCGTCGTCCCTTCCCTGCGCCTCAACGCCGGCGACGAAGTGCCGGAAGAGGCGTTGGAGCGCTTCGCCGCCGCCGGCTGCCGGGTGGTGGACATCTCGGTGGACGACGCCAGCGCCCTTCATGATGGCAGGCTGTCAGCCTGCCAGAGGGGGCCCGGGGGCGCGGAGCCCCCGGATAATTCCACTCTGTCAGCCTGCCAGTTTGCCGCCGCGCATGGCTGGACGCTCCTGCTGCACCTCGGCGCGTTGCGCGAGACTTCCTCCCGCCTGCGCGCCGTCGCCGGGCCGGCCGGCGGCTACGCCGGAATGCGCTCGCCCGTCGATCCCGCCGCCGTGGCGGCGTTTCTCGACGCGCTGGAGCGCGAAGGGGCGCTCCCGCACACGATCCTCCTCACGCTCAATCCCGAGGCCCATGCGCAGCTTGCGGTGCTTTCGGGCTCCTTCACCAAGGAGGGTTCGCCGGGGCATGTCCAGCTCGGCCCGGCGTGGTGGTGGTGCGACCACGCCCACGGTGTCCGCGACGTGCTGGAAAAGAACGCCGCATACGGCGTTCTCTCGACCTTCGTCGGCATGACCACCGATTCCCGCTCGCTCCTCTCCCTCGCGCGCCACGACTGGTTCCGCCGCATTCTCTGCAAGTGGGTCGCCGGCAAAGTCGCTTCCGGCGACTTTCCCGACGACCCCGCCCTCCTCTTCCCGCTTCTCGAAAACGTCTGCTACCGCAACGCAAAAAGGATGTTTACGCCATGAATCCGCAATTCAAAGATCATGTCGCCGTCGTCACCGGCGCGGGCGGAACGCTCTGCTCCGCCATCGCAAAGCATCTCGCCGCTCTCGGCTGCAAGGTCGTGCTCGTCGGCCGCACCCGCGAAAAGCTCGAAAAGGTCGCCGAAACCATCGCCGCTTCCGGCGACGCGCGGAACATCCGGATCGAGCCCGCCGACGTTACGGACGAGGCGGCGATCCAGGCCATGGCCGACCGCGTGCTGGCCGAATGGGGGCCCTGCCGCTTCCTCGTGAACGGCGCCGGCGGCAACAACCCCGCCGCCATGCCCACGCGCCTGCGCTTCTCCGAAGCCGACCTCGCCCCTCATGATGGCCGGCTGTCAGCCGGCCAAAGCGATCGCGGTTTCTTCGACATCGACATGGCCGCTTTCCGCAGGGTGCTGGAGATCAACACGCTCGGCACGGTGATTCCCTCGCGCATCTTCGGCCTCCAGATGGCGCGCGCCGGCGGCGGGTCGATCCTCAACTTCGCCTCGATGAACACCTACCGCCCGCTTACGCGCGTCGCCCCCTACGCGATGGCCAAGGCCGCCATCGCGAACTGGACGCAGTTCTTCGCGCAATACATGGCCCCGGCGCATGTTCGCGTGAACGCGGTCGCCCCCGGCTTCATGGTCAACGAGCGCTCTCGCAAATACCTCTGCACGCCCGATGGCGGCCTCTCGCCGCGCGGCGAACAGGTGATGGCCCACACGCCCATGGGACGCTTCGGCGAGGCCGAGGATCTCCTCGGCTGCGTGGAATGGCTCCTCGACGACACCCGCGCGGCGTTCGTCACCGGCATCACCGTCCCCGTCGATGGTGGCTTCCTCGCCTCCGCCGGTGTCTGATTCCGCCAACCATGGCGCATTCCCCTTTCCGGCTCGTTTCCAATGCTGGCGCCGCCGCGCGTGTTCTCGTGGCGGCGGGCGAGCCGGAGTATGTCTTCCGCGCAGCCGAAGACCTGGCGGGCGACGTGGAGAAGATCACGGGCGTCCGCCCCGCGCTTGCGCGCGGCGACGCGCCGGCGCCGGGCGACGTGTTCGTCGCCACGTTTCCGCGCGACGAGTGGGAGGTCTTCGACGTCGCGGTCGATGCCGGCGGCGTCCTGCGCATCGCCGGCTCCGACCCTCGCGGCACGATGTTCGGCGTTTACGCCTTTCTCGACGATGTCCTCGGCGTCGATCCGCTCGCCTTCTGGAACGACGCGCCCTATCCGCACGCGGAGTCGCTCGTGCTCGATGCGCCCGCGCTCCACGCCGGTCCGCCCGCCTTCCGCTTCCGCGGGTGGTTCCTCAACGACGAAGACCTGCTCACCGGCTGGCACAACGGCGGCGGGCGGCGCGACATCGACTACCCCTTCTACGGCACCGTCGTCGCCGAGGACGTGGCGGAGCGCGTCGCGGAAGCGCTCGTGCGCTGCCGCATGAACCTCGCCATCCCGGCGAGTTTCGTCAACCTCCTCAACCCGCCGGAAGCGCGCCTCGCGGAGATTTTCGCCGCGCGCGGCGTGTTCCTGACCCAGCACCACGTCGAGCCCCTCGGCACGAGCGCCTTCACCTTCCAGGCGTACTGGAAGGCGTGCGGGCGCGACGTGCCGTTCTCCTGGACGAGCCACCCGCGCGAAGTGGAGGAGGTCTGGCGCGCCACGGCGCAGGCGTGGGCGCGTTTTCCGAACGTGATCTGGCAGCTCGGCCTGCGCGGCGTCGCGGACCGCCCGATGTGGAGCGCCGACGCCACCGCGCCGGTCTCGGACGCCGACCGCGCGGCCGTCATTTCCGCCGCAATGGAGCGGCAGATGGCGATTCTCGACGAAATCGGCGTCCCGCGCGAAGGGCGCCTCGCCACGGTCACGCTCTGGGGCGAAGGCGCGGTCTTTTACGGACGCGGCCTGCTCCGCGTCCCCGACGGCGCGATGGTCGTGGTCTCCGACAACGGACCCGGGTGGCAATGGGCGGGGGATTGTCGCCCGGAGGCCCGGGCGACGGCAAAACCACGCGGCATCTACTACCACCACGCGATCTTCGACGCGGGGCCGCATCTGGCTCCGCTCGTGCCGCCGGCGCGCACGGCCGCCGTGCTGGGCGAAGCGCTTTCCGTCGGCGCCTCGGAATACGCGCTCCTCAACGTCGCGAACGTCCGCGAATTCGCGCGCGGCCTCGACGCCTCGTCGCGCGTCCTCCGCGAAGGCGCGGCCTTCGACGCCGCCGCGTGGGAGATGCGCTGGCTAGAGCGCCACTTCCCGGTAGAAGACCGTGCCGCCTGGCGCGCCGCCTTCGCCGCCTACGACGCCGCCCCGGCGATCCAGCCGCAGACCGGCTGGCCCCTTTTCCTCGACGGCCATATCCGGAAGACCGCCATCCGCAAGGTCTTCCAGCCCTTCGAGCGCGGCGAAGTCCCGGCCGGAGATCCCTCGTGGGATCCGTTCGTCGGCAACAAACCGCCCGCCGACCTCTTTTACGCCTCGATTTACCCCGCCTTCAACCCGCAGCCCGGGACGCGCGCCGCCGCCGTCGCCGCGCTCGACGCGCAGTCCGCCGCCTTCGCCCGCGCCGCCGATGCCGCAGCGCCGCTCTTTGCGCGCCTCCCGGAGGAATGCCGCCCCTTCGCATATTCGCAGCTCTTCCACCCGGCGCTCTTCATGCGCGATTTCTCCGCATGGCTCGCGGCGCTGCTGCGCTGGCAGGTGAACCGCGCACTTCCGTGCGCGGCACAGAACAGAGTGCCCGGCGCGGAAGCGCCGGGTGATACAGCCCTCTTCCTCATCGACGCCATTCTCGCCCGCGAGCCGGAGTACTGCGCCGGCAAGTGGAAAAATTGGTGGCGCGGCTGCAAGAAAATCGACCTCCGCGACCTCCGCCGCCGCACCCAAAATCTCGCGCAACAATCGGAAAAAGCCCTATGATCCCACCCATCTCCACATCACCCGACCGCGTCTTTACCACGCTCAACCCCGGACTCCGGCGCATCGGCACACTCCGCCAGCCCGACTCGGCGGCGCGGCCCTTCAGGCCGTGCGATCACTGGACCCTCGGCTGCGAAACGCTCGACCGCGATTTCGCCGACTACGACCAGTACAAGGAATACCTCGCGCCGCTGGGGCTCCGGCAAATCCGGCTCCAGGCCGGATGGGCCAAATGCGAGCGCGTGCGCGGCGCCTACGATTTCGCGTGGCTCGACCACATCGTGGACGACGCCCGCGCCCGCGGCCTCGACCCGGTTCTCGAAACGGGCTACGGCAATCCGATCTATCCCGGCGGCGGCGGCTTCGACCTCGGCGCCGGATTCCCGGTCTCGGACGAAGGTCTCTCCGCCTGGGATGCCTGGGTCGATGCGATCACGCGCCACTTCGCCGGCCGCGTCGGTACGTGGTTCATGTGGAACGAGCCGGACATCTCGCCCTCCGACGGCTCCGCGCCCAAGACGCCGGAGCAGATCGCCGCGTTCAACGTCCGCACCGCGCGGATCGTGAAAAGGAACATCCCCGGCGCCCGCATCGCCGGCCTCTCGCTCGCGCGGAACCGCGCGGAGTTCCTCGAAGAGTGCATTCGCGCGCTTGGCGCCGACGCGACGCTCTTCGACTGGTTCATCTACCACGGCTACCAGGAGGCGCCGGAAGCGAGCTACGAGAACGTCGAGGCGCAGAAGGAAGTCGTCGCGCGCCTCGCGCCGCACGCGCGGCTCCGCCAGGGCGAGAACGGCGCCCCCAGCGAGATGACGACCTTCTTCGCCCTGAAGCGCAAGGCCTGGAGCGAAGTGTCGCAGGCCAAGTGGGACCTGCGGCGCATGCTGGGCGACATCGGCCACGGCGTGGAGTCGTCGATTTTCACGATCTGCGACTTCAACCACGTCGGGCGCGAAATCAACCGCAAGGGGCTGCTGCGCGCCGACGAGGAGCATCGCGTCATCGCCGTGAAGCGCGCCTACTACGCCGTGCAGAATCTGGCGAGCATATTCCGCGCACTTCCGTGCGCGGCACTCTGTTCTGTGCCCGGCGCGGAAGCGCCGGGAGCCGGCGCCCCGCTCCTCCAGCCCACCTCCCTGCGCTCGGTCGATCTCTCGCTCTCCGCGTACGCCTTCCATGCCGATTCGCAGGCTCAACCCTGCGCAATGGCCTTCTGGTCGCACGGCCGGGACTTCATCGATCCCGCGCTTGCCGTCGGTTCGCGCTGGCTCCCCGCGCCGGCGCCCGACGAGCGCATCCTGCGCTACGAGCGCCCGGGCGACTCCTTCGAGACCCGCCCGGCAGTCTTCGAGCAGTTCGGCGGCGAACCGCTGAGCGATCCGGTATGGATCGATATCCTCTCCGGCCGAGTATACGAATTCCCGAAGGAGCGCGTCGTCAAGTGCCGCTCCTGCGTCCGCTACCTCGACGTCCCCGTTTACGACTCGCCCTGCATCCTTGCGGAGCGCTCCGCCATTGATTTTGTTTCAGAAACCACCAACACAAAGGAGTAATCCATGAAACCACAGAGACACACCACATCCCGCATCTGGCGGCATGGCTTGATGGCCGCGCTGTGCATTGGAGCCCTTGCCGGCACGGCCCGGGCAGAGCGCATTGAGGAAAGCGACCTCCCCGGAGGCGCGCTTCCCGCCGCGCTGGCCGTCGGTACCGATTTCACGGGAAAGGCAAAGGCGGGTACTTCGTACACCGTCGCCGAATTCTTCGATGCATCGAAACTCTCGATGTTCGATTTGAGGAGCGCCAGCGGATACACCGAATGGTACATCGAAGTCACGCTCGCGGAGCCGTGCCTTTTCAGCACCTACGCGGTCAATGTGAACAAGCACAACTCAAATCAAGGGGCAAACCGCGCTCCGAAGTCGTGGGAGGTCTATGGCGCGTTGGCGGAATCCCCCAACGAATGGACGCTGCTCTCGTCCGAGAGCGGCCAGACCGGTTGGAACATCGGAGAAGTCGGCGGCGCCGGGGAAACGCGTCTCTTCCATTTTGAAAATGCGGCGACGCGCTACAAGCACCTTCGCTTCAAATTCCTTGCGTCGAACGGAAACTCGTCGTGGATGCTCGTGAGCGGCATCACGCTCTACGGTGCGCTTCCGGGCGTCTATTTCGAGAATGCCTCCATTGGCGCTTCCGACGGCTCGTTCGTTGTCTCCGGCACCCTCGCCGCCGAATCGTCGGCGGCCGACGTGACGCTCCATGCCGCCACGAACGGCGTCCCCTTCGAGGTGGAGCTGGGCGCGGTGCAGCCGGGCGGCGGTTTCTCCGCGACCATACCCGGCCCGGGTGTGGCATCCGCCTCCTTAGTCGGCGTTTCGGGCGAATTCACGGCTTCCGTCAGCGCCGGCGTCGCATACGTGGCCGGGAGCGATGCGGTGCGCTTCGTCTCGCCGGACGGCGACGACTCCGCCGCCGGCGAAACGCCCGACGCCCCCATGCTGCACATCGCGAGCGCCGTGGAATCGCTTGGCACCGCCGGAGGCGCGGTCTACGTCCTGCCCGGCGACTACGCCGAGGCGAACGACCTTTCGGCCGTCGTCCTCACGGCCCCCGTCGCCGTGATCGGCGCCACGGGCGATCCCGCCGACGCCTCGGTCACCGCCTCCGGGGCGCCATGCGGCTACGCCCGCGTCTTCCGGCTCGCCAACGCCGCCGCACGCGTGAGCGGTCTCACAATCTACGGCGGTCATGTCCTCAACGAACCGTCCGACGGGCAGACCGCCGCCGAAGCCAACGCCTCGCTGACCTCCGGAACCGCCGCTAACGGCGGAAACGTCTGGATCGAAAGCGCGGGCGGAACGGTTGAAAACTGCATCATTCGCGACGGGACCGTGGAGCGCTTCTCGACCGCCGGTGGCAACGTCTTCCTCCAAGGCGGCCGGCTGTCGCGCTGCATCCTCACTGGCGGAAAGCTCTCGACCAATCTCGACCTTACCGAAAAACGCCCGTGCGGCACGAGCCTCTACGCGCGCGGCGGCGTCATCGAAAGTTGCTTCTTCACGGGCACCAGGCAATCTGTCGTCCCGGTTTGCGTCGAAGGTTCCGCCAAGTTGCTGAACTGCACCGTCGCCGGCAACACGGGCAAGAGCTGCGGCGGCGTGGTCGTAAAGACCGCCGCCGCGACGATCGCCAACACCGTGATTTACGACAATCGCGTTACGGCAGATGGCGGCAACGCCGTGTGGATGCCGCTCACCGGCGTCGATGCGACTGCGGCCTCCGCGCGCTTCACGGCCTGTGCCACGGACGGCGCTGCGATCAACTCCGCCTGCCGCGTCGTTGACTCTGCGGCCTTCGCGGCGCCAGCCGCCGGAGACTACGCCCCGGCCTCGCGCCAGTCGCCCCTCGTGAATCGCGGCATCGACTACATGCTCGCCGGGGGCGTGTCGTCCTACGACCTTGCGGGCAACCCCCGCATCTGGAAGGCCCGCATCGACATCGGCGCATACGAACTGCCGTATTACACCGATCCCGCCTTCACCATGGTTGTCCGGTAACAACGGGAGATTTGCCGCGCGATGCCACCATTCGATCCACTGCTACTTCCGGGCGGCCGCCGCATCGCGACGGCCGCCGAGTGGGTTTGCGACGCGCGGCCGCGCATCCTTCGATTCTTCGAGCGCGAAATCTTCGGCCCGATGCCGCCGAGGCCGGCCGAGACGCGGTTCGAGCTTGTCGAGAGCGGCGTGGCGTTCGACGGCCTGGCCCTGCGGCGGCAATTCCGCATTGTCTCGCGCGACGAAGCCGGCGCGCATTCGTTCGACGTCCTCGTCTATTTGCCGGCCGATGCGGCCGGACCGGCGCCGGCGTTCGTCTGCCCGAACTTTCTCGGCAACCATTCCGTTGCGGACGATCCCGCCGTCATCCCGCCGGATTGTCCGCTCCATCGCGGCGTGAAGCCGCAGGACGTCCCGCGCGGATCCCGCGCGGAGCGTCTGCCGGTGCGCGACATCCTCGCCTCCGGATTCGCCGTCGCCACGTTCTGCCATGGCGCCGTCTATCCCGACTACAGCGCCACGCCGGGCCGCGAGGCGCTCGATGGCGCCGCGGAGTCGGTCTGGCGGATTTTCCCGCCGCCGCGGCGTCCCGCGCCGCCGCTCGCCCTCTCGACATGGGCGTGGGGCGACGCGCGGGTTCTCGACCTCCTTGAAACGTTGCCGGAAATCGACGCACGGCGCGTGGCGGTCGCCGGGCACAGCCGCCTGGCCTTCACCGCCGTGATCGCGGCGGCGTTCGACGGTCGCTTTGCCCTTTGCTGCGCGAGCGGCGGCGGAGGAAAGTCGCTCACGCTCGTTCCGAATCTCAAATTCCCGGCGTGGTTCTCGCCGGAGCTGCGCCGCTGGACGTCGATTGCCGACTCCGCGCTCTCCGCCGAAGAGGCCGAGTCGCGGCGCGGCGCCTTGCCGCCGCCTCCGTTCGACACCGCCTCGCTTCTCGGCTGCATCGCTCCGCGCCACCTCCATCTCTGCACCTCGGACGGCGACATCTACGCCCCGCCCGAAATTCAATTCGCCGCCGCCCAGGCCGTCGCCCCCGTCTATCGCCTCTTCGGCGCGGACCGTCTTCCTCCGCCCGCCGCCTTGCATTCGCGGCAGCCTTTTCACGGCGACGTCTCGTGGCACTGCAAGCACGGCCCTCACTCGATTTCGCGCGAAGACTGGCCCCCGTTCCTAGCGGGCGCCAGACGCATTTTCAATTTCCAATCCGCCTCATGAAACGACTCCCCCTGTCCCTCACCGCCGTCCTCATGGCCTGCCGCTGCGCCGCGGCTTCGCCGATGGCCCCGACCGTTTCCGTCTTCCCGGAACGCCCCGCAACAGGCGAGGCGGTCCGCGTAGTGGAAGAAGGTGGCGGATGGGTCGCAGATTTGCGCGAGGCGTTCGGTGGCGGCGCGGAAACCGTGCGGATGCGCTTCCCTGTGCCCGATCCCGCGCGGTTCGCGGGACGCGACATCGCCTTCGTCGCGGCGCTCCGGGGCGAATCGGACGACGAACCGGCCAAAGTCGCCGCCATGCCAGGCGTCAAGCGTGGCGACGGCGCAGTCTGGCAGTCGAAGGGGCGGCTCTTCCCGTCCGTCGTCGAAATCGGACGCGACGGCGTCCGCATCGAGAGCGCCTGCCCCGTGCCGGACGACGCGACGGACCTTTTTCTCGATCTGGAGTTCACCGCGCCGGGCGGCGGGCGGCTCTTCATCGACTGCGTCGAGTTCGGCGACCATGGAATCCTGTCGTCCGAGCCGCCCGAAGTCGCGGCGGAGCCGCCGACGAAGTTCGGCGACAGCATGACGCCCGTCGCCGCCGTCCTTCGCCGCGATCCGACCAAGCCCGCCCCGGTTCCGCCGCCGTGGAACATTGCCGACTGGGGCTGGAGCGAGCCGTGGCGCGATCCGGCTGGGCCGCCTTCCCCGAATCCCGCCATCCTTGCGCGCTCGGACCTTTGCGGCGTCCCCGCCGGGATGCGGCTCCTTGCGGATGTCGATCCCGCCGCGCTCGCCCTTTCCGGCGACACCAACCGCTTCGCCTCCACCGGCACCTGGAAAACCGGCGAACTCGGAGGCGTCCGCTTTCTTGAAGCCGGGGACGGACACGGCGACCGCTACGCGGTGCGCTTTCTCCTCGACACGGCCGCGCCGCTCCTCTGCTTTGAAATCGACTACCCCGACGACCGCGCCCGCACGGCCGACTTTACCGTGTTCGCGTCGTCCAAGCCCAAATTCGACTACGGGCTTCAGGCGGGAGTCGAAACCGGCATCGAGCATCCGCTCACCGGAAAGATCGCCACCAAGCGCTACCTCTACTGGCCGCGCGAAACCGTCGCCCCGGCGGAAGGCGAGGCGCTCGACATCACGCTCATCGCCATGACGCGCGGGGCGGGCGAAAGCGCCGCCGTTTCGCGCATCCGCGTCTATGCAATCGATTCGGGTGCGCTCCCGGCGGTGGGCGAAGCCGTCGCGCCCTCCGCCACCGCGCCGCGGCGCAACTTCGCCATCCGCTACGAAGACCCTGCCGTCACGTGGGATTTCGGCGCGGGCTTCCAGACGCTCGACGGGACGAAGCGCGTGATCGACCGCCTTGCGGCCTACATGAAGTTCACGGGCGCGGACACGCTGGTCTATCCGGCGGTCTGGTATCCCGGACTCATCTGCGACCGCTACAAGCCGCGTCCGCACGTTCCGCACTACCTGCGTGAAATCTGCCGCCGCTTCGACCGCGACGGACTCGGATTCTACGCCTCCATGAACCAGCACCGCTTCCCGGGCCTCGAAGGGGCGCTTTCGCTCCGCTCGCTCCTCGACGGCTCGCTCGCGGACTCCCCGGTTTCCCTCCTCGACACCGGCTACCCCAACTGGGCAGGATGGCACTTCACAAAGCCCTACTTCAACATCTCGCATCCGGCGGTGCAGGACGCGATTCTGGCGGAAATCGACGCGATCCTCGATGAATGCGCCGGGCACTCCTCCTTCAAGGGCATCTACATCGACCTCTTCAACTCCGTGAACGCGCTCTGGTGGGGCAGCCTCGAAGCCGGCTACAACGCCTACTCCATCGCCGCCTTTTGCAGGGAGCGGGCTGAAGCCCGCCTCCCCGATAAAGATACGCAGGCCCTCCATCCTGATGCGCAGGCTCAGCCCTGCGCAAAACAGGCTCTGCCCTGCGCAACCCAGTTCGCCGCCGCCCTGCGCTCCGACCCCGCGCTTCTCGAAGAGTGGATCGACTGGCGCTGCGAAACCCTCGCCCGCCTCTACGGGCGCATGGCGGCGCGCATGGCCGAGCGCCGCCCCGACCTGCGGCTCTGGGTCGGCGCATCGCCGCCGTGGCGCCCGCGCATGGCGGCGCGCCCCGACCTGCGCGAAGGCGACATGATCGACCGCTCGCTCCGGGAGGCCGGCATCGACGCCGCCCGCCTCGCAACCATCCCCAACCTTTCGCTCGGCGTCCTGACCATGCCATGCTGGTATCGTGACGAACTGCGCAAGACGAAGGGAGTTTCGGAGAGCGACATCGAGTTCGTCCGCGATCTTCCGGAAACGCCCGGCGCCTACGCCCCGGCGCGGGAGACCGGCTTCCCGTCGGCCATCCTCCACGACAGCTACTACGAGACCGCCATCGGCTCGCCGCCGGGAAAAGTGCGCAAGTCCGGCGACGGCCGCCTCCGCGCCCCGTGGCTCGTCGAACCCGGCTGGCGCGTCACGCACTTCAACGCGTCCGGCCGCGAAGCGCTCCGTCCCTACGCCATGGCGCTCGCGCACGGCGACCTTTTCGCCTTCGCGAAAGGCGGGTTCCTCGTAAGCACGCTCGGCACCGAAGAGGTGCTCGCGCCCTTCATGCGCCACTTCCGCGCCCTCCCGGCCGTGAAGTTCGAGGATGCGCAGGCACAGCATCCTGATGCGCAGGCTCTGCATCCTGATGCGCAGGCTCCGTCCTGCGCAACCAAGGCCATCTTGCGCACCGCCGTCGTGGACGGCGTTCGCTGGTATTACGCGCTCAACACCGGCTTCGCGCCCTGCGCCATCCGGCTCCCGTCCGGCCTCCGCGACGCCGTCACGGGCGAAGCGCTCCCAACCGAAACAACGCTGGACTCCTACGAATTGCGGGCCATGAACGAGCCCCCGCGCCATCCGTAATTTGACACCAATCCCAACGGCATGTAGTATCTCCCGCGTCATGACCGTTGCCGACAAAAAGTCCATCTCCGCAACTGGAATCGGCAAGCGCGCGGGAAATCGGATCCCCTTCTCGCTTGACCGCAAGATGGCGGTGCCGCTGTCCGTTCAAATGGCGGACGGGCTTCGCGCGGCGATCGTCTCCGGATTCTACCGCGACGGCGAGGTGCTGCCGACGATCCACGAATTCGCACGTCTGCTGGGAACCAGCGTGCGCATCCCGCGCGAAGCGATCACGGCCCTTGCCTCGGAGGGACTTCTGCAGCCGCGCCGGCGAATCGGCTGCATCGTCGTCGGGAAAGGCGAACCGGCGTGGAAGGGGAGGATTCTCGCGGTGATGCCGGCCGACCGCGAGGGCGGCTACCACGCCGTCACGCTTCTGGGGGAAATGCGCCGAATCTTCAACTCCAGGGGATACCTTTTCGACGTCGTGGCGCTTCCAAGGCATTCCAACGGCGTTCTGGACTGCTCCCTGCTCGACATGGCGCTGCGGCGCAACAACGACTTCGCGTTTTCGCTCTTCTGCCCGCCCCATGTCATGCGTCTGCTCGAACGGTCGGGCGTTCCGTTCACGACGAAGCAGAGCGATCCGAGCGCGGACGCCACCGCCGCTCCGCTCGGCAACCTTTCGCCGTTCCTTGCGCAGTGCCGCGCGGCGGACGTCCGGCGCGTCTTCGTCGCCGGAATCGCCGACAGGCAGATTCTCGGTCCGCTTTGCGAGGCGATCCGCGGGGCGGGAATGGCCGTCGAACAGTGCGCGGTGCGCTGCGACCGCGGGCTTGGGTCGCTCGAACGCCTGGAGCGCATGGGCATGAAAATGATGCAGGATCGGTTCTCCCGTCCCCGCGCGGATTGGCCGCAGCTGGTGTTCTGGACGGACGACTTCCTGGCCGTGGGCGGCCTTGCCGGGCTCTCCGAAATGGGCGTCTCCATTCCACGCGACGTATTCGCCGTCACGGTCGCCAACAAGGGTTTCGCTCCCGTCTATCCGCGCTCGCTCTCGCGCTTCGAGTTCGATCCCGCCGCCACGGGCCGGGCCGCCGCAGGCGCGATGCTGGCCCGGATCGCCGGCGCCGCGGCGCCCCCCGTCATGGACGTCGTGCGCTACATTCCCGGCGATTCCTTCCGCTGACCGAAGCGGAAAATCCGCAGTTGCCGACACCTTTCCAAAGTCGTTTTTTTATTTTGCACATTTTGCACTTGACACACATTGCCAACATGATATTATGACCCCCGAACGGGAGTTCCGTCCCGTTCATGACCGCAGCGATCAATCACAGGAAAAAAACATCATGAACATACCACGTTTCGGAATCCATTCGAACACCGCAGCGTCGGCCGCAGCGGTCGCCATCGCCGCCGGTGCCGTCCTGTGCGGCGCGCCCGCCGCATGCGCAGACAACGTCAACGAGGCGGCCGCTTCGCTTTCCGGCAAGGTCGCCTTCGCGACCGACCGGAACGGCGCGGTCAGGAGCGTCGTGGTGACGCCGGAGGACGGCGAGCGCCTGACGGTCACGGGCGAGGCGATTGCCTTCGCCGATGGCGCGACGATCACGTTCCTCGCCCCTGGCGAACTCGAATTCCAGAACGCCGTCACCTCGGCTGGCGACGTCACCGTGATCCGTCCGGAGTCCGGCGCGCCGCAGTATCTCGAGTGGTGCGCGCCCGGCGGCGTCACGATCGACGGCGACTCCTACAAAAAGATTTTCTCGAACGCGGGAACGCTTGACGACGAAATCTCCCTTGTCGGCTTCGAGACCGCCGATGGAGTTTACACCGTCGTCTCGAATCGCCCGTATGCCGTGACTTCATCCGCCATAAGTGGAATCCCGTCTGGCGACTATTGCTATCAGATGTCCGTCGGGAACCTCTGGGACGGCACGACGACCAAGTCGCTGCGGCTTCAGCTGGCGCAGCCGGACGGCACGGGCGACA
>CAMNCG010000044.1 GCA_946534105.1 uncultured Verrucomicrobiota bacterium | reverse complement strand
ACCGGCTACACCAACTCCATCACCCATGTCGGCGATGTCTGGACCGTCACGAACAAGTACGTTCCGGAAACCGTTTCCGTGACGGCCAGGAAGATCTGGAACGACTCGAACGACAAAGACAAACTCCGTCCCGCTTCCGCAACGCTCTCGCTCTACGCGGACGGTGTGAAACGGGAAGATTTCGCCGCCATGGCGTCCGGTGCGTCGAAGACGTGGACCGGCCTTCCGAAATACGCGGCGGGCAGGCTCGTTTCCTACACGGTGCGCGAGCCGTCCGTTCCCGCCGGGTACACCGCCTCCGTTTCGCAGTCCGGCACCACCTGGACGATCACGAACACGCACGTCCCCGGCTCTCCGAAACTGCAGGTTTCGGTCGTTTGGACGCTTTCCCGCTCCGACGGGCTCTTCCACGGGTCGATCACCGTCAAGAACGCCGGAAACCTCGCGTTCCCGCTGGCCGCGAACTACTGGCTCGCCACGCCGGGATCGCGTCCGACATGGTACCTCTACAACCCGACGGGCAAACTTCCCGACGGCTCCGACTACTACAACCTCACCGCCGCCGTGCAGGCGGCCGTGAAATCGGTTGGCAACCGCAACACGGTTCTCGACCCTGGAGAATCCGTCACGGTGACCGGTCCGCTCATGTACCACAAGCAGCGCATCAACCCCTCCAAGTATCTGGCGACCACCGCCTTCCACGCCGGGACGCTCCTCTCTCCGCACGACACCAACAAGGACTTCAAGATCTCGGCTTCCGAACTCTCCGCCGCGGAATCGAAGTGGAAAGCCGGCTCCGTCTCCGACGCCGACGTCCTCCTCGTGTCGCTCCTCAACGCCTCCCCCGCCTACCTCTGGAGCGATTCGGCCTCCTCCCTCGTCGGGTGCGCCGACAAGCGGTAGTCCTCTCCCCCTTCGGGCCGCGGGCCGTTTCCCGCCGACCCGTTTTTTCCGAATCACCAACACCATCCGCAATCCACCATGAACGAAAAAGACAAATCGAAATCCGGTTCCCTGAAAATCGGAACGTCCGCGATCGGCTGCATCGTGGCCCTCTTCGGGCTCCTGTGCGCCGTCAGTTTCTCCTCGGCCCAGACCGATCCCGCGCCGGTTCCGGACGATTCGCAGATTCCCGGAGGCGGCGCCTTCAACCTGAAAGTCGCCGCGCTCGGTTCGGACGGAGAACCGGCGCAAGGACTCGAAGAGGCGGACGCTCCGACGTCCGTGTCCAGTTTCTACGAAGAGCCGGATGCCGGTTCGGCAACCGCATCCACCGGCGGCATTTTCGACGAAAAGAAGGTCGCCGTTCCCGACGCCGCCGAGGGCAAGACGATCCTCGACGCCATGCATGAAATCGCTCGCTCGGCCGGAAAGACGCTTTCGCCGCTCGGCACGAACGGACTGGAGCGTCTTTCCGAGCCGTATGTTCGGCCCGACAAGCTTGAAAGCGAAAACTTCCGGACGCTTCTCGGCGAACTCCTTCCGGACGACACCGTCGACATCTGGGACGATCCCGATTCCCGGTTCGTGTACCTCGGCCTTTCCGACGACGTGAGCGCCAAGCACACCCAGTCCGACGTGCAGAAGCTCGCCCGCAACCACACCCGCATCCAGCTCGCGGTCAAGGACAAGACGCTCTACGACGTCGTGCTCATGATCGCCGACGCTTCCAAGGCCAACATCCTCACGTCCTACATGGAACCGAAGGATCAGGTGACGGACGACCGGGAGGAAGCCGACGAAACGGCTCCGGTCAACGTCAACCAGTTAACCGATTCCGCCGTCGCCAAGACGGAAGGTCCCCGCCGCGTCACGTACCGCACGCAGGGCGAGGCCGAATGGCGCACTGTCCTGCGGTCCGTCCTCGAACCCGACTACACGTTCGACGAGAAGGACGGCATGGTCCGCGTCGCCACCAAGGAGAAATTCCGCGAGCTGGAGGCGGCGGACCGCAACGCGGTCAAGATGGAAATGCGCTACGTCCGGGTCTTCCACGCCAATCCCGAGGACATCGTGGACCGCATCAACGCCCTCGCCGCGACGGAGAATGTCAATGCGAGGATTCAGGTTGCCCCGTATCAGGAGAAGGCGAAGAAGGACAACGTGAATTCTTTCCGGCACAATCTTTCGTCCACGTCCTCCTCCCTTTCCACCGGCAACAGCACAATTGGCGATTCCAGTTCCGTTTCTTCCGGTTCGTGGGGCAACCTCCTGCGGCCGAAGAATCCGCCGGCCATCCTCCTCTACGACAATCCCGGCAACCTCGACCGTCTGGAGAAACTGGTTCACGAAATGGATGTCCGCGAGAAGCAGGTCCTCATCGAAGCTCTGATTTTGGACCTTTCCGACAACGGAGAGAAAAAGCTTGGTGTCAAGATCAACGAGATGTCCGCCAAGACCCCGCTTACCATCAATTTTCTGGATCTGGGTTACAAGCGCAATTATGAAAGCGGCTCTTCAAGTTCATCGAAGGATTCGTGGAATAAGTCTAGAACCATTTCCGTTGATCATGATGCGACGCGGGCGCTTTCTCGTGCTTCGGACGATCAGTCGTCCGACTCGGCGGAACGCGCAGCGACATGGTCGAAAGGAGATGTCCGGAACGACAATTACACGTGGGTGGACAAATTCAACAATACGTATGAAGGCGAACGGAACCGCGATCATGCCCGGACGCGCGGCCACAGTTTTAAATCCATCGTCGGACCGCTTGATTTTAGTTTTGTCTTGGAGATGGTTCAAGAGGATGGAGACAGCAAGGTGCTAGCCAATCCCGTTCTCACGATCGGCGATCATAGCGAGGCCATGCTCCACGTCGGAAATGTGGAACCAATAGCTCAAATCGAAACAACGGCCGTTGCCGGCGGGATCAACAACGCGATCGCCCACGATCTGGAGTGGTACGAACTCGTGACCGGAACCATGCTGTGGGTCGGCCCCGAGGTGACGGAAGACGGAAAGGGCGTTCGTCTTTGGGTTCATCCGAAAATCACGAATCAATCCGGCTCTCCGGTGAAGGTTACGCTGGATGGAGACGAGTTGTCGTATCCGCGTCTTCAGTCGCAGGAACTCGACACTCGTGTCGTTGTTCCTTCGGGCGGTACGCTCATGCTCGGCGGACTCGTCAGAAACCAGCAAATGGAAACGGTGACAAAAGTCCCGATTCTTGGCGACATTCCGCTCCTTGGCCGTCTTTTCCGCCACAATTCTACGAGTTCGGAGCGTCGCAATCTGGTCATTCTCATCCGGCCGACGATCCTTGACGATGAAAAACCGGAAACCGGATTTGAAACGCCGAGCATGGAAATCGTCCATCCGATGATGAAAGGACTCGGTCGCGACCTCAAGGACGTGGCAATCGACGAGGAGAAGGATCCGATGAAACGCCGCGAGAAGGCGATCAAGCAGTCGATCCGCGAGAAGTTCTTCGGCCGCAAGGCGGAGGACGCCGAGGTCGAGGTCTCCGAAGGGGAAGCGCCTGAGACGCAGGAAGAAGATGCGGCGGAACCGGAGGCGGAGCCCGCGACCGTCACGGTCACGGTTTTCGAAGCGGATGAATGACGCCGACTCCGGCACTCGCAACGAAAAGCCCGCGATTCCTTCCTGAATGCCGATCTCGATGCGCATGTCCTGCACGGCGATCTCCCTCCGGCGGCTGACGCCGCCACCCCCCCACCTGCGCCGCAGCCCCTTCACGGGGCTGCGCGATCTGCGCGATTTCCGCTCCGGCCAGTCTCTCGTCGAGGTGCTCGTCTCGATCCTTCTGCTGTTCATCGTCTTCTGCTCCTGGGCGGCGATGAACAACATCCAGGCGGTGCGCAAGGAATCCTTCCGCTACGCCGCCGTCGAAAAGGCGGCCGGGATATTGGATGCGATGACGGCGCTGTCGGACGAGCAGGAGGCGGTTCCGGACACGTGGTACCGATTGGACGAAAAGACCGGATTTCCGAAAGAATGGACGGGAAAGAACATCCCGGAAAACGGGGTCTTTGAACTTTGGCCCGGACAGAACGTGCCGATAGGATGTTCGATTTTCGTGTCGCAAAAAGCCGGCCCGTCCGCTTGGACCAACGGCGTCTGGTGCACGGTCTCTCTTTACGACACGACGGATGGTACGGCCCGACGGCCGTACGCTTCGCTCAAGGCTTTGCTTGAACGCCAATTGGGGGAGGAGCCATGAGACTGCCGCCTCGGGAACGTGCCGGATTTTCCCTTGTCGAACTGATGGTCGTGATGGCGTTGGTCGGAATCGTTTCGGTTTTTGCCGGATACGGGTTTCTCCGCGCCTCCCGCCTGGAAAAGGCGATGCGGCGGGAAGCGTTTGTAAGAACGTCGCTTGTGCTGGGGCTCGATCGGCTCGAAAGGCAGATTTCGCTTGCCGACGAATGGTGGTGGGAAACGGCCGACGGAAAGCGGATCGAGAGTGCGACCAGCCTTTCCGACGGGGTTTCTTGCGACGTTTGTCTCGGATTTCCTCTGGAGGCCGGAGGCGTTTCATTGGAAACGAACCGGATTTCCCAAGTGTTTTTCACAAGGCTCCATCCCATGTCGGCGGGTGTCGAATCGACGTTTTCGAACGTCGTAGACCATGTCATGCACGGGACGTCCCGCCGGATGGATCCGTCTCCCTTGCTGGAAACCGTGCCGGAAGAGACTCGGCTGGCCAAGCTTTCCGTGTCGAACGCGGCACCCGGTTTTCTCTCGGTTCGGCTTGACGCCTCCGTGGTTGCGGAGGATGTTCGCGGAGACGAAATCCGCATCCCCGTTTCGGCTGAAAGGCTCGTCAAATTATGGAATGTGAACTGATGGAAATCCGTTGCAAAACGGTTCGCGGGGCGGGGGACGGCCGACAGGGCGGCATCTTGATAACGGCCGTCATGTTGCTCGCTTTCACGGTCCTGCTGCTTGGTTTCGGGCGGTTGGTTTCGTTCCGGCGCCAAGTGGAGATGAGGCTGGACCGCGAGCGCGAGATTCAGCAGCAGGCCGCAACCCGTTCCGCCTTGCGATGGCTCAAGACGGTCGGCATGAACACCGAGTGGCTTCCGGTCGAAACGAATCGGTTGGGGTTTGAGACGACACGCGGCCCGATAGGCGTCAGCATATGCCCCGCGCAGCGCGTGTTTCCCGTTCCCGGAAGCGGGCAGTTCGATTCGTTTTCGAACAGCGACGAGGTCCGGAACGCGACACGTTTCGGAAAGGCGTCCGGCGTCGGTTTTTCCGGCGACGCGAAATTGGCGGTCAACGACAAAGGAAAACACGTCGTCGAACTGGGAAACAACGACTCGGAGCCGGTTGACGTGAACGCCATGTGGATCGACATCGATTCCGGCGACGTTCCGAATGTCTTGTGGACGAGCGATCCGTACGGAAGAAGGTACAAGGTCGAGTTTACCGACGTGAGGAAGGCGAAGGCCGGAAAGGACGGCGACATTCTGTATTTCGCGCTTACGCCAAAGGAAGAAACCGCACCATTTCTTGGGAACCCGGGATCCGAACCGCACACCCTGCACGCCATCTGGATGAAGCAGACAAGCGTGTGGCCCGAAGGAGCTGCGCAATCCCAGGCGAACGTGGAGCTTTATTGCCGCTACAACGGCGTGGACGAGCTCATCGCAACCGAAACCATGAAGGAGGAATCGTCGTTCAAGGGAATCCAACTGTCGGGCCGGTTCGTTTCATTGTTCGAACAAACCCGCATCCGTTCCGACAGTGACGAGGCGATTCGCGCGACGCACAATTTCGAAGTCAAGACGCTCGACGAAAAATTCATGAAGACGTTTTCCGAGGCCTGTTCTACGGGGCTTCGGATGACCGTTGCGGCCAGAACGCTTTACGAGCGGGAGTTCGGAACGAACGAAGACGGGTCGCGCAAGGCGCTTGAAAACAGTTACGACAGGCTTGCCAGATTGTCCGTGACGCCGGCATACGAGTATTCGACGTTGCTCGACTGGGAAACGTCGGAAGATCCGGTCCGGGAAATTTCCACGGTCGTGCGGGTGGACCCGTATCAACGCCCGGACGCGGACGGGCGGACCATGGTTTACACCTACGACACGCACGGAACGTATGCGACCCGGAAGAAGCAAGTGCGTCGCTGAGGGACAAGTTGAAAGAAGATGAAGAATCCCTTCAAGAAAAAGGAAATCGCCAACGCCTGGGGCGAATCGGTCGAGGACGCGGTTTCGCGGCCGTTCCGGCGGTTTTTCCGGATTTTCTGCCTCGTCGCCGCGCTGCTCGTCCTGGGCGGCGCGAGCGTCGTGTCGTGGCAGAGGGCGCATTCGCTGTCGGCAAAACTGGAAGCCATGGAAAGCGATGTTTCCCGAATGCTTGCGGACGCCCTCGACGCGCAGAATGCCGGAGAACTGCCCGAACGGGTGGATCGCGGCCTTTCGCTCTGTTCCGCATGGCGCAAGCGCTTCCGTTCCGCGGATCCGGGGCCTGATCGAAAACTGGCCGACAAGCTCTTCCGATTGAACGACCTCGAGGAGACGAGCCTTCCGCGATGGCGCAGGATTCTCGTTGTGCAGGAGGGCGGTCCATGGGACATGCCGCTGGAAGAGAGGCGCAAACTCGTTCGCCGCGAGATGCTCGCGGAACAGGAGAAATGGCCCGAACCGCCGCCGCCGCCGCTCAAAATCGTCCTGTCGGACGGAATCGGCAAGTTTTCCGACGGTGCCGTCGTCGGCATTTCGTGGCCGTGGGAATCCGGCCGCCGCGCCTTCTTAGCCTGGACCGTCGAAAACGCCAGGACGGCTCCGGCGTCGTGGAAACTGCGGTACGCGTTCTTTCCCTGGCGGCTCGGCAACTTTTCGTTCGCCTGGATTCTCGGGTTCGGCGCCCTTGCCGCGGCAACCGGATATTTCCTGTGCTGGTTCGGGATGAAGTCGAATTCGGCGTTCCTTTCCTTTTTCGGCCTTGTCTACTTCCTGTACATGGTCGTCTTCGTCGTGTGCCTGATGTTCCTCGTCGCGGGAGTGATGAAATGAGCCGGCCTCTCGAAATCTTCGAAATCATGGCGCTTGCCGACCAGGTGGGCGCTTCCGACGTCCACCTCGCGCCCGGTCGCCGTCCGACGTTCCGCATCGACGGCGAAGTGGAGCGCCAGAACGACTGGGAACCCCTCACCGCCGAGCAGAGCGAGCGCCTGCTCTATTCGATCCTCCGCGACGACCAGCGCAAGGAGCTCGACGAGCACTGGGAACTCGACATTTCCTACGCCCTGCAGCTTCCCGGCCACTCCGTCCGGTTCCGCATCAACATGTTCCGGCAGAATCTCGGCCTCGCCGCCGTGTTCCGCCTCATCCCGGACAAGATTCTCACGCCGGAGCAGATCGACCTCGAGCCCGCGATCATGGACCTGACCCGCATCCCGCGCGGCCTTGTCCTCGTGACCGGCCCCACCGGATCCGGAAAGACGACAACGCTCGCGACGATGCTCGACGAGATCAACCGCACCCGAAAGGACCACATCCTCACGATCGAGGATCCGATCGAATTCGTCCATCCCGAGCAGAGCTGCGTCGTCTCCCAGCGCGAACTCCACGCCCACACGCAGAGTTTCGCCAATGCGCTCCGTTCGGCGCTCCGCGAAGACCCGGACGTGATCCTCGTCGGCGAAATGCGCGACCTCGAGACGATCTCGCTCGCCCTCACCGCCGCCGAAACCGGCCACCTCGTGTTCGCCACCCTGCACACGACCGACGCCGCGCAGACCGTGGACCGCGTGATCGACGTGTTTCCGCCCGCGCAGCAGGAGATGGTCCGCACCCAGCTCGGCGCGGTCCTCCGCGCGGTCGTGTGCCAGACCCTGATGCATCGCGCGACCGGCAAGGGCCGCGTCGCGGGGCGCGAGATCATGCTCGCCAATCCCGCCATCTCCACCCTGATCCGCGAGAACCAGACGCAGAAACTCTACGCGACGATGGCGATGGGCATCAAGGAGGGCCAGTGTCCGCTCGAATATTCGCTCGCGTGCAAGATCCGCGACGGGGTGCTGCGCTACAGCGCCGCGCTTGAAAAGGCCAACCGCGCCTCCTCTCTCGTCGAGTACCTCCACGGGTTCGGCCTCAGCGTGGACAAGCTCATCGACATGGAGGCGATGTCGCCGGAGGAGTACGCGCGCTTCGCCGCCACGACCAAGGCGCAATCCGCACCGGCTCCGGCCACGGCAAGGGGCGCCCCTTCCGTGCCGCCTCCCCGCGCAGCTTCTCCCGTCCGCTCCGCTCCCGACACGTCGGAATCCCCCTGGTGATGAAGTACATCGACAAACTGCTCCTCGAAATGGTGGAGGCCGGCGCGTCCGACCTGCATCTCAAGGTCGGCCGCAAGCCCATCGTCCGCGTTGACGGCGCGCTCCGTGAACTCGACGAGCCGGAACTGACCCGGGAAAGCGTCATGGAGATGGTGTCCTCGATGTTCACCGAGCGCCAGATCCGCCGTTTCGAGGAGGAGGAGGAACTCGACGCCTCCTACCAGCCGGCCTCCGTCCGCGACCGTTTCCGCGTGAACGTCTTTCGTCGCATGGGCGAGCCGGGCGTCGTCATGCGCTGCATTCCGCGCGCCATCAAGTCGCTCGACGAACTCGGCTTTCCGCCGGTCCTGAAGACCCTCGCCCACAACGCGCAGGGACTCGTCCTTCTCACCGGTCCGACCGGCTCCGGCAAGTCGACCACGCTTGCCGCGATGATGCGCGAGCTCAACGAGACCGAAGGCCTCCACGTCATCACGATCGAAGATCCGATCGAATTCGTCCACGACGACCTCAGGTGCCTCATCAACCAGCGAGAGGTCGGCATCGACACCGCCTCGTTCGCCGAGGCGCTCCGCCGCGCCCTCCGCCAGGACCCGGACGTCATCCTCGTCGGCGAGATGCGCGACGCCGAGACGATGCGCATCGCCACGCAGGCCGCCGAAACCGGCCACCTCGTCCTTTCGACGCTCCACACCAACGACGCCAAGCAGAGCGTCGACCGCATCGTCAACACCTTTCCGCCCGACGAGCAGCGCCAGATCCGCCTCAAGCTCGCCACCACGCTCCGCGGCATCGTCTGCCAGAGCCTCGTGCCCCGCGCGGACGGAAAGGGTCGCGTCTGCGTGCAGGAGATCATGGTCAACACTCCCTTCATCGCGAGTCTCGTGAAGGACGGGGAATACGCCAAGATCGACGACGCGATCCGCGACGGTTCGCTCCAGTACGGCATGGTTTCCAAAAACCAGTCCCTGTTCGACGCCTGGGAGCGGGGCGACATCTCCAAGGAGGACGCCCTTGCGTTTTCCAACCGCACGACCGATCTGGAGATCGCCATCCGCACACGCGAATTCGAGCGCCGCGAGAAAGGCGGAGGCGCGCCGGAAAGCCCGGGCGGGGCGGCGGGGAACGGCGAGAATCGTCCTTCTCCATCGCCCGTCACCGGTCCGTCCGCCACTTCGTCGAATCCTTCCGCCTCCCCCAGAAAAAAATTCGGCTTCTTCTGATTCCCCGTTCCCCTCCAGCCTTTCAACTTTTCAACTTTTCAACGGTCATGCCCCGTCCGTCCGTCTCGCTCGTCGCCATGCTCTCCACGATGGTCCTCGCCGTCGTGCTGCTCGTCATCGGCACCGGCCTGTATGCGGGGACGTACATGGCCGTGCGCGATGGCGGCGCGGTTTCGTTCCGCATCTATTTCCCGATGGTCGCCATGGGGTACGGGACGCTCGTCATTCTCGCGCTTGCCGTCGTGGAGCTCCGGTTCTACCTCCTGCGGACGCGCGATCTCGAAACGCGCGAGGAGAAGCTCCGCCAGGCCGTCGGGGCGCTCCAGCTGGACCGCGATTCGCGCGGCGAAATGCTCGGGAGCGTCCTCCACGACGAGATCGGCGGAGGCCTCACCGCGCTTCGCATGGAACTCGACCTCGCTCGCCGCTCTCCGCTCGGCGGTTCGTTCGGGCGCTGCGAGGCCGCGATCGACCGGTTGCTCGCGCTCGTTCGCGGCGTTTCCCGGACCCTGTATCCGAAGCCGGTCGGTTCCCTCGGTCTTTCCGCGATGCTTCGCGGCCTGTCGGAGACGATGGGCGAAGCGGGCCGCCAGCGCATCGGTTTTTCCTTCGAGGGGCCCGTGGACGACCTGCCGGAACCGACGGTCATGACCGTGATGCGGATCGTGCAGGAGTCGGTCGTCAACGCCGCCCGCCATTCCGACGGCGACCGCGTCGAGGTGAAGGTCGCCGTATCGGACGGCCGGGTTTCCGGTTCGGTTTCCGACAACGGAACCGGAACGGGGGCCATCCGCGAAGGACTCGGGCTCACGCTCCTTCGCGAGCGCGTCCGCGCCGCGGACGGTTCCTTCTCGGTGCGCCGCCATCGCGATGGCGGCGTGGAGGTTTCGTTCCGCATCCCCGTGGCAAAGGAGGCGGCGGCATGAACGCGAACCGTGAGCCGGTCCGCCGACGCCTCCTTCTCGTCGACGACCAGACGATGCTTCTCGACGTCCTCTCGCGCCAGTTCGCGCAAGATCCGGCGCTGGAACTCGTCGGCATCGCTTCCGACGCCCCCTCCGCCGTCGAAAAGGCGGCGGCTCTCCGCCCCGACGTCGTCATGCTCGACATCGACCTCGGCGGCTCCGCTTCCGGCTTCGACGTGCTGAAAAGCATGCGGCAAATCATGCGCCCCCGTGAAGGGGCTGCGCGATCCCGCGTCGTCATGGTCTCCATGTTCGACAATCTCATGTACCGCAACCGGGCCTTCGAGCTCGAGGCCGATGCGTACGCCACGAAGGGTGTGCGCTTCGAGACGCTGCGTTCCCTTCTCCTCGATGACCGCTCCTTTGCGGTTCCGGCCGGAGACCGGGGCAAATTCTGGCGCAACGACCCGGCCGTCGCGGCCGGCGTCGCGAAGTCCCCTCTTTCCTCCCTTTCCGAGCGCGAGCGCGCCGTGGTCGGCAAAATCGTCGGCGGCGCGCAGGAAAAGGAGGTTTCCTCCCTGCTCGGCATTTCCGTTTCCAGCGTGGGCACCTACCTCCGGCGCGCCATGTCGAAACTTGGCGTCGCCACCCGCGCCGAACTCATGCGCCTCGTTTCCCCGTCCCATTTCCGCTGATGCTTCCGAAACACTCCGATCCATGAAAACGATATTCCAACGCGACTTCGAGGCGGCTCTCCCGCGTCCGTGCGTCGGTTGCGCGCTCCAGGGCGCGCAGGCGATCGCCATGGCCGTGCGCGGCGGCCGCGACGGCTGGTGGGTGAACTGGTGCCTTGACGGCTCCCTGCGCGACAGGGGATTCGCCGCGGAACTCGCTTCCCGCGTCGGCAAGACGCCGTTCTGGGTGACTCCCACCCGCAAGAGCGGCGCCATGAACCATTTTTCGCTCGCGATCGACGTGCCGGAAGGGGCGGAGTTCCAGAAAGCGGCGCTGCTTCAGACTCAGGTCGAGCAGCGCTTCAACAGCGTCGCCGAGTCCGTCGTCCTTTGCGGCGCCGAGATCGCCGGTCCCGGCCGCAGGCATCTCGTGGGCGGCGGCGCCGTGAAATCCGCGATCCTGTCGGACGTGAAGAACTGGCGCGCCCGCAAAATCGCCGCGCCTCACGTGGCGTCCCCGGTCGCGGCTTTGGCCAATCTCTTTTCGCAGCTCTGCCCCGACAACGTGCTCGCCGACGGCGTCTGCCGCATCGTCGTGGCACCCGGCGAAGCGACGGTGGTTTCGTGCGTCATGGACGAGTGGCGGCTCGTGGACGGCGTCGAATACCAGCTGTTGGAAGGACAGGAAGTGGAGCCGCAGCTCGTGCGCGAATGGATCGATTTCGTGCGCGGGTCGCACCCGACGCTCTCTTCGGATCCCGTGCCGTTGCTGCTCGCGCCGGAAGGCGCGACCGGGGCTTCTTTTCCGGTCTGGGACCCGTTCGCGAACGCGAACGTGCACGTGGAACCCTCGGCGCTCGAACCAGTGCGCCGCCGGTTCGGTCCCGCCTGCATCGCTTTCGGAATGGCCCTCCAGGGAGGCAACTAGACCATGGCCTACGTTCTCGATTATTCGTCGTTCTACTGGCAGCGCAAGGCGTCTTTGCGCCGCGTCGCCGCCGCGTCGGTCGTCGCCGTGCTGCTCGCCGCGGTCGGATTCGGCCTGTGGGTCAGGTCCGTTTCCCTGCGCCCGACGTTTGCCGACGTGGTGACGCTTGGCTACGTCCCCCGAGGAGAGACGAACCGCGTCGAGTCTTTGCAGACGACGGCGAACCGCGTCTGGGAGATCTCCGACGCATGGAACGACCTTCGCGGGGACTATCTGGCGTGGGCCAGGTACCTGCGCCTCGTCTGGGTGCCGTCCGGCGCGGCGTTCACCAATGCGCTCGACGCCGTGGCCTCCATTGCCTCGGCGCCCGGCCTGCCGCGCGACGATTTGCAGGCCGGCCCCGCGATGGCTCCGGATTCGGCCATGATCAGATTCAGGCCCGCGAAGGACGGCGACCTCGTGCATTCGGACGCCTCCATTTCCGACGCCCGGCCTTTGTCCTTCGGCGTGAAGTGGCGCACGCTCGCGCCGTTCGGCGAAGAGAAAGGCGCCGAGATCCGCGCCTTTGCCACAAACGCCATCGCGCTCGCCGCGCGGCCGTGGGCCCCGTCCAACGCTCCGTCCGCCGCAGTTCTCAAGTTCGCCGACGGCGGCAAGGCCGGGGAATCCGTCGATGCGTCCTGGACGCTTCCCGGCGCGCCGCTCCTCCCCGTTTCCCCGCAGCTCGATTCCGTCGTCGCCGCCCTCGCGAACATGTCCGCCGAGCTTCGCAAGATGAAACTCGGCGCGTCGAAGTCGGGCGGCGAGGAGAAGTCGGTCGAAAATCTGAAGTTGAAACTCGACGCGAGGAACCGGGCTCGGCAGGAGAAGATGATCCGGGAATACGAGCGTTCCCTCGATCCAGGCGAATGGATGAGGCAGCATTTCGACCCGAGCGCGTTTGATTTCCAGTCGCGCGACGTCGCCGCGGAGTTCTACCGCCTCTGGCAGGTCGCCACCACCGGGCGCCTGCCGTGGGAACGGAAAATGGATTCCTTCATGCGCGGCTCCAATTTCGTGGAGGCGGTGGCACTCCGGGTCTTTCAGGCCCGCATGCCGAACGTCGACGACATCAAGGCGTCCCGTCGCAGTCTCGACGACAAGGTCTGCGGACTCACCAACGCCATCCGCGCCGCGCTGTTCGATCCGTTCGACGCCACGCCCGGCGAAAGGCGGGCCCCGGAGCACGAGACGGTGAATCTCCTCGCGCTCGGCGCCGAAACCGGCGTCCTGCCGCCCGGAGTTCCTCCCGTGCCCGCCCTCCCGGGGGACGCCGACCAGCGCTTCACCGTTCGTTTTCCGACGGCGGCGAACCCGGGCGGCCGTCACCTTGTCGTGGCCGGTCGGCCGGACAGGACGTCGCGCTGCGCGTTCGCCGCGTGGCACTACGGCTTTTCGTCCACGAACGCCCCGGTCGCCGTCTCCGCCGTCGCCGACGGTCTCCGCGGCTTCTTCGGCGCCGGTTGGGGGTACGAGCCCGAGTCGGCCGAGATTCGGTTTTCCGGGGACGGCGGTGTGGTGCGTTTTGAAATGGACGGCATCGTCCCGGTGCTGCTCGACGGCGCGGCGCCCGGGGCGCAGCCGGACGCCGCCACGTTCGGGAAGGCGGGAAAGTAAGGAGGTCACGAGATGGCAAAGAAAAACAACAAGACGCCGGCGTCGGTCGTCCTGCTCCCGCTCCTCGCGCTGGGACTTCTCGGGAAACTCGCCTACGACGGAAGGATCCCGATTCCCGGTTTTTCCCAAAAGACGCAGACCGCCGGAAACGCCTGGAAGGCTCCGTCGGGCGGTCCCGGAAAAGAGGAATTCAAGGTGTTTTCCGACGCCCTGGGCGTCGTTCCGTCGATCGAACTTTCGATTCGCAGCACGACGGATGAATTCGAGGTGAAGGCCGAGGCGTCCAAGACCGGCGGTCGCGGAGAAGGCTCCTTTTCCGTGAAGCCGCGCCAGTACCGCCAGTTCGGCGAAACGCCGATCGAGGCGCTCGTGGAGAAGGGACTCGCGTCCTTCGGTCCCGAAAAGCAGTCGCTTGACTCGCCGCTCTGGCGTTCGTGGTCGATCGAGACCAATGCGTCCGAACGCGCGTGGAAGGTCAACCTTTCCGGCATCCGCCCTGCCGGGTCGATCGTGCTGCAGGTCGGCGAGGCGTCGGACGAAATCCGCGTCGAGCTGCCGAAATTGTTCCCGATCTGGAAAAAGTCGATCGCGCTGTATGGGCGCGCCGGCTACATGCAGATCGGGGGAAGCCGGATCTACGCCCGGCTCCACGTGCCGCCCGGAAAGCCGAACAAGGCCCTGATCGCGCCGGACCTCGAGCGCAATCTCTGCGGTTTCCGCGTCCTTTGCGTGACCAGCCACTGCGCGTGGCTGGAGGTTGTGTACTCCGATCCGAATCCCGCGGCAGCTTTCCGCGACCGCTGGCCCGATCTCTCGCTCGAATACCGGGTGCTCGACAGCGGCGCCAACTACTCGCTTGTGCGTTTCGAGGGCGGCTACGAGGCGAAGCTCGGCGACAGCATCACCTTCCCCGAGGGCGACGCGCTGCTGCTCGACAAGCGCAGCGTGCTTTCCCGCAACGCGATTCTTTTCCGGTACCGGGATCCCGCGAATCGCCCCGTGTGCGATTTGCTGTGTCTCACCCTGTCGTCTGGATGGTAGGAAACGGAGGAACCCGGAATGCTTGGATGGTGGCTTGTCGGAGGCAAGGAGTCCGGAGAGGGAAACGGTGCCGGAGGCGGCGCGGGCGGGCGCGGGTGGGGCGCCTCGGTCCGCGATCCTCCATCTGCTTCCGGCGGTCCGCCGCCGCCGCTTGCGCCCCCGCTGGTTCCCGCCGCCCTGCCGGGTTCCGGGTTCATCTGCCAGAACATCCGGGCTCGCAACGCCAGTCTCTCCGAGGCGATGTTTGTCCGCGCCTTCGAGATCGGCCGCCGCGAAGAGGCGGAGCGAAAGGCGCGCGGCGACCGCTCCGGGACCGGCCGATGGGAGACCGGTCGGCGGGACGCCGTCCGCCCGACCGCGTCCGACAAGCTCGACGGCGAGCCCCTTCTCGATGCCATCTGCGACTGGGACTTCATGCAGCGCATGAACAAGTCCGTCCGCGCCGAATCCGGTTCGATGCTTGCCGACGTCGCCCAGGAGCAGCCCGCGACGCTGATGGACCAGGAGGGCTTTCTGCCTTCCGGCATCGTGTCCGACGAGCAGTTCGGCCCCGAGACGCTCTACGTTTTCGTCCGCGTCTCCGCCCGCATCTCCGTCCGTCCGTATCTTTCCACCCAGCTCTGGAACCGGATGCAGAACTTCTTCAACCTGCATCCCGACACCGCGCGCAGTCTTCCCGTCGTCCTCGTGTGGATGCCGCCGGACCTCCTCAAGCTCGTCCTGAACCGTGCCTATTTCCAGAGCGTCGTGGCGGATGAGGGTCCGGCGCGGACCGCGAACGCCGGCGAACCCGTGCCGATGGATCCCCAGTCCGGGGACGATCCCGTCATCAAGCAGAGCCGCGCGTGGATCGTGGAGGCCATCGCCCGCCATGCGTCCGACATCCACGTCGAGCCCATGGAGGGCGGCGGCCGCATCCGCATCCGCGTCCACGGCATTCTCGAATACCTCGCCCGCAACGTGTCGCTCCGGGTGATGTCCCAGTTCGTCACCTGGATCAAGGCTCAGGCCGACATGGACATCAGCGACAACCGCCGGCCGCTCGACGGCTCCCTTCGCATTTCCTACACCGAGGGCGGGCACCTGCACGTCCTCGATGTGCGCGTGTCCGCCATTCCCGTCGTCCACGGCCAGAAGATGGTGATGCGTCTTCTCGATCCCGACGCGCTCGGCAAACTCTCCCGCCAGGGTCTCGCCGGCGCCATCTGGGATCCCGTTCTTCTCAAGCGGTTCGACACCGCCCTCCGGACCCGCGACGGCATCGTCCTCGTGACCGGTCCCACCGGCTCGGGCAAGACGACCACGCTCAACATCGCGCTCCTGCACCTCCTGCGCGAGGACGTTTTCGGCGACCGCAAGAACATCGTCACCATCGAGGACCCGGTCGAATACTCGATCAGGGGCGCGAACCAGACGCAGGTGAACGACGCCGCCGGCGTCACGTTCGCCGCCACTCTCCGCTCGCTCCTGCGCCAGGACCCGGACATCATGCTCGTCGGGGAGATCCGCGATTCCGAAACGGCGCAGATCGCCGTCCAGGCCGCCCTCACGGGCCACCTCATCCTCGCGACGCTCCACACCAACGATTCGCTCGGCTCCGTTTCGCGTCTCCAGGACCTCGGCGTCACGCCGTTTCTCGTCGCCTCCACGCTGCGCCTCGTGCAGGCGCAGCGTCTCGTCCGCCGCTTCTGCGAGCATTGCGGGAAGGAGGAGGCGAACGTGATCGATCCGGCGGCACTCCCCGACATGCTCTCGCACAGCCGCCTCAAGCCGTATCTCCCGGCTCTCACCGCCCCGGCGGCCACGGTCCGCCGCCCCGGCGGCTGTCTTCGCTGCAACGGAAGCGGCTATTCGGGCCGCATCGCCGTCATGGAAATGGCGGCGTCATCGCCGGAGCTCGTTTCCGGCATCGAGCGCAATCTGCCGTCCCGCCAGCTCGAGGAAATCGCCCGGGAGCATTCCGGCTACCGCCCGATGATCGAAGACGGCGTCGACATGGTCGCCGCCGGCATCACGTCGCTGGAGGAGATCGCCTCGATCTCGCTCAAGGATCTCGCTTCCGAGGATCTGTAGACATGCCCTCCTTCAACGTCCTCTACCGCACCCGCGAAAACCCCGCCGTCCTCCGCGGCGCGTTCGAGAGCGCCACCGAGGCGCTCCTGCGCACCGAGCTGCAGGCCCGCGGCTGGAACGTTCTGCTCGTCCAGGCTTCCACCGAGAAGACCTGGAAGGAGCGGCTTGCGGCGTTCAACAAGCTCCGCGTCCGGATTCCGCGCTTCGGCGTCACCACCGCCGAGCTCGCGCTCATGTGCGAAATCTTCCGCGCGCTCTATTCTTCGGGCGTCCAGATGCTGCAGATCGTGCAGATGACGCTGGAGGAGACGCCAAATCCGTGGCTCAAGAAGAAGCTCCTCATCGTTCTGGAGCACCTCCGCGTCGGCGACAGCCTGTATGCGTCGATGTCGGATCCCCGCTGCCGCCGCGCCTTTCCGCCGCTCATGCGCGAGACGATCCACACGGGCGAGGAGAACGGCCGCCTCGACCAGGCGCTCTCGCGCCTGTCGAACACCTTCAAGCGCATCGCCGACACGAAGCGCGAGACGACGAGCGCCCTCATGTACCCGGCCTTTACGCTCGTCGTGTTCGTCGGCGTCTGCACGGTTCTCGCCGTGATGATCCCCGAGGCGCTCATCAAATTCATTGGCGAGGATCAGATCGCGAAGTTCACCACGCAGCTTCCGTTCGCGATCCGGACGCTCTTCTACCTGCACGACAACAAGCACATGCTCATCCTGCCTCCTGCGGTCATCGTGGGCGTCGTGTTCCTCTGCTCGGTGCTCATGAAGTTCCGCTCCACGCGCTACGCGCTGACCGTGATGACGCGCAAGATCCCGCTCGCCGGCGTCCTGATCAAGCACTTCTCCATTGTGCGCTTTCTTGAAGTTCTCACCTCCAATCACGATTCCGGCATCGCGATCGGCGATTCGCTCCTCCTCGTGCGCAACAGCGTCGGCGACGCCATTTTCGAGGCGAGCATCGAGCGCGTCCACGACAACATCCTCAAGAACGGCTACGGGATTTCGGAAGCCATGTCGGAGGAGAAGGAGATCCCCGTCTATCCGGGGCTTGTCCGGCAGATGATCCGCGCAGGCGAGGAGTCCGGCCGGTTTTCCGAGATGCTCCGCCCGATCATGGAGTACTACGACGAGCAGGCCCGTGCGCTCCTCAAGCGCATGCTCGACCTCCTTACCCCGATCATGATCGTGGTCCTCGGTTCCATCGTGGGTCCGATCATCCTCGGCGTCTACAAGACCATTGCGCTCATGAACGACGCTATGATCGGTAATTTAGGAGGCTGACGGAGCGCCATGGACGGTGTTGCCTCGTCGTTTCTTCCGGCCGACATGTTCCCGTTCCCGGGAGCGTGGGGGCTGGAGTATCTCGGGCTCGTGGCGGGGCGCGATTTTCTTCGCCTGTTCTGCCTCTTCTGGTGGTTCTGGCTCCTCGACTGGGCGTCGGAGGAGGCGCGCGAGCGTTTCAGCGGCCGGCGGCTCGATGCGATGGCAACCGTCGTTTCGTTCATCGTCCTCGTCGGAGGCTTCTTCCTGGCGCTCTGGGCGTGGTTCGCGCTCGTCGCCAAGTCCGAATGGGCCGATGTGCAGTATCTTTGCCAGACAACCGCCAATCTCTCCGCCTCCGAATGCGGCCTCGCCGCCGCCGCGTCGCTTTCCCTGGCGTGGATCGGCTTCGCCCGCTTCCGGGCGAAAGCCCGTCTCCTTTTCCTTCTCCCACCGCTTCTCGTTGCATGGTGGTGTTGGGAGCATTATTCCGTGCGCCCGCCTCGGGTGCGGTCCGTGGCCCTCGTTTTCGCCGAGGCCGCGGCGGTTGTCGCGCTTGGAGGCGCGTATCTCGCCGCCACGGCGCGGCCCGTGTGGCACCGCCGCACGTCCCCGATCCGCGGCGGCCACTGGAAGCGGTTTGTTCCGCGCCTCTTCTGGCTTGCCTTTCTTGCCGTCTTTCTCCGCGGCGTTTCCGATCTTGCCGGCGCCTGCTCGCTTGCCCGCGTCTCCGCCGGGGCCGGATCATGCGGCCCCGCAGAGGGGCCTCAGTGCAGGTTGGTACCCGCCTGCGCCGCAGTCCCTTTACGGGGCTGCGCGATCAGCGAGGCGATCGCCGCCGCCCCGGCCGGCGCGGTGATCGAGGTGCCCGCCGGCGTCTACGCCCCGATCTCCACGGGCGGCAAGGCGGTCACGCTTCGCGCAATCGACGGCCCGGAGCGCACGGTGATCGACGCCTCGCTTCTCCGCGCCGAAGGCGTGACCAACCGCTGCGCCACGCTGGCGCCCGAGTGGCTTTCCCGCCGCCAGTCGCGGCTCTTCGACCGGCTTCAGCATGCCTACCAGATGCCGCTCTCGTTTCTTGCGCCAACCGTTGGAGGCCCTGCGTCGATGCGCCTTGCCGCGCGGCTCGTCTCGCCCGAATCGCCGCCCTGCGGCGCCTCTCGGCTCGTCGGCTTCACGCTCCGCGGCGGACACGCCGATTGCGGCGGCGGCGCCTTCGGCGGCACGCTCGAAGACTGCGTCCTCGAAGGGAACCTCGCCGAGTTTTGCGGCGGCGGCGCCTTCGGCTCGCGCCTCGTCCGCTGCACGGTGCGCGGCAACGCCGCCGCCTGGATGGGCGGCGGCGTCTGGGGCGGCTCCACCGAAGATTGCACCGTCACAGGCAACGCCGCCGAAGACTTCGGCGGCGGCGTCTGGGGCGGCGTCCACGCCGGCCTCTCCGCCACCGGCAACCACGCCCGCCACCACCCAGATACCGCCGCCACGGCCCCGGTTCATGCGGCCCCGTAAAGGGGCCGCAGTGCAGGTTGGCACTCCCCACCTGCGCTCCCCACCTGCGCCGCAGCCCCTTCACGGGGCTGCGCGATCTCGCCGCATCGTCGACGCGCCGAACTGGCTCCTCGAAGGCGAAAGTCTCCCGCGCGGCGTATGCAAGCCCGATCACTACCATCCCATAGCCTGCAAAAACCTCCCCCCTCAACGCAAGAAGTCCAGTA
>CAMNCG010000043.1 GCA_946534105.1 uncultured Verrucomicrobiota bacterium | reverse complement strand
GAAGGGCCCCAGTGGCGAGGGTACTGCGGCAATCGGCCGTGGGAGAGTAGCGCGCTGCCAAGGTTTTTTTCGGAGACCCCCGGTTCCACACGGTTCCGGGGGCCTTTTTCGTTTCCGCCCCCGCGAGTCCGCGAATCCCGGTCGCCCCGCAGGGGGGCGGCGGACTCCAGTCCGCCGTTTCACGCGCCCCCGGGCGCGCCACGTGCGGCTCCTGAAGTGATCAGAGGCGCTTGCTTTTGCGGTACCAGTGCGCGAGAAACGGCATCGAGACCGCGAACGAGACGAGGTCGGCGATCGGCTGCGCGAGCTCGACGCCGGCAACGCCCCAGAAGCGGGGCAGCGAGAGGATGAGCGGGAAGAAGAACAGGCCGCTCCGCATCGTCGAAAGCAGCGCGGCGCGCCCGCTGAGGCCGAGTACCTGGAAGAGCATGTTCGTGCAGACCGTCGGGTGGTTGAGCACGATCGTGAGCGACTGCCAGCGAAGCGCGGGGGCGCCGACGGCGATGACGTCCGGATCGTTCCGGAACGCGGCCACGACTTCGGCGGACGCCAGCGCGCAGGGCAGGGCGAGGGTCGCCGCGAGCGCGCAGCCCGCCGCGGCCGTGAAGCGAAGCGCCGCGCGCACGCGGTCGGCGCGTCCCGCGCCCCAGTTGAAGCCCGCCACCGGCTGGAATCCCTGGCCGATGCCGATCGACACCGCCGCGACGAGGAAGCCGATCCGTCCGACGATCGACATCGCCGCGATCGCCGCGTCGCCCCACGCCGCGGCCTGGTGGTTGAGGAGCACGGGCGCGACCGCGCCGCAGGCGTTCCGCAGGAGGCTCGGCGAACCGATCGCGAGGATCGAACCGACGACCTTCCGCTTGAGCGAAACCAGCCCCGGACGGAACGCGCTCGCCGTGCGGCCCCGGCCGAACATCGAAAGCAGGATCGCGAAACTCGCCGTCTGCGCGACCGCCGTCGCGATGCCGGCGCCCGTCACGCCGAGCCCCAGACCGAACATGAGGATCGGGTCGAGCGCGAGGTTGATCGCGGAACCGGAAAGCAGGCCCACCATCGCGAGCGCGGCGCGGCCTTCGTAGCGCAGGATGTTGTTCATCACGCAACTTGCCGTGAAGAACGGGCCGGAGAGGAGGATCCAGCGCATGTACTGCTTCGCGTAGGGCAGGATCGTGTCCGTGCTGCCGAACGCCCGCGCGAGCGGCTCCAGGAAAACCGCGCCGAACGCCGACACCGCGGCGCCGGCGGCAAGCGCCGAGAAGAAGCTCGTCGATGCGTAGACGCGCGCGCCCGCGACGTCGCCGGCGCCGAGCCGGCGCGAAATGGTGCTCCCGGCGCCGTGTCCGAAAAGGAAGCCGAACGCCTGGAACACCGCCATGAGCGCGAAGACGATCCCCACGGCGCCCGAGGCGGACGTCCCGATCCGGCTCACGAACCAGGCGTCGCCGGCGTTGTAGAGGTTCGTGACGAGCATGCTCGCGACCGTCGGCACCGCGAGCCGCGAGACCAGGCCCGCGACCGGCGCTTCCAGCATTTTTTTGCGCTGCGCGGTTGCATTCGTCATGGGTTTCCGCCAGAAAACGGGACAGCTCCAAAACTACCACGATTCCCCGGACGTTTCAATCCAAAAGATCAAGGGGGTGTGACCAAACGTTGTCAGCGCCCGTACCTTGTCCGCACCGCCCGATCTCCCGCCGGAATCAGCCGTGCGCCTGATTCGCTCCCGTTCCGGGCTGCCCCGACGAAAGGACAACAGGACGTAACGACGAAAGGATCGCGCCTCCTCACCCGTTGGCGGCGGAGGCGCGACCTTTTGTCCTTGGGTCGTTTCATCCTTTGGTCGAGAAGTCGATAATATTCAGCAAATATCAATCATAGAATTCGGTGAGCGGCGCGGGCAAAAGTCGCTTGACTTTCCCCTGTATTTCCCCCATAATCCCTTCCCGTAGCCGCCCGCAAGGCCCATCCCGCCACCCAGAACCACCAACCACATAACATTTGCTTCTGCAAAGTCGCTAGTGGATCTTCGTCCGTAGTTGTGGAAGCCCCGCCAACCGCCGCCGGTGTGCAGGGTCTTTTCCACAACAACGGGCAAAGAGCCGGATAGTTCCGCAAAACCGGAGAATATCTTGCCGATCGATTCAACCATGCGAAAGATTCGTTGACGAGTATCAACCAGCGGCTTGCCACTACGTTACCACCGCCTATGAAACGCTTTTCCTTCATTCCGCTTGTCCTTGCGGTTTTCGCCTTCGGAGTGTTCGCGCGGCCCGAAGGGGAGCCGGTTTTCGCGGCTCCGCCGGATGACCAGTTTCTGTCCGGTCCGATCGACGTCCCTTTCGTAGATGACGACGGGGCCTGGTGCAACGTGGCCGTGGTGGATAGTCTGCCGTGGTCCTACGCGGTGGT
Source organism: uncultured Verrucomicrobiota bacterium (assembly GCA_946534105.1). GTDB lineage: Bacteria > Verrucomicrobiota > Kiritimatiellia > RFP12 > UBA3636 > UBA3636. Next base: position 17,480 of record CAMNCG010000043.1, on the reverse strand, counting down.
TGGCGATGCCGGCGCCGGGGAGACGGCCCGCGTGGGCGTCTCCGCGCGTCTCCGCGCCGTACCCGCCTCGGCTTCCGGCCATGTCGTCATTCCGGATTCGTTCGAAGGCGTTCCCGTGACGGACATCGACGCGATGGCGTTCTACGGATGCGACCGCATCGAATCCGTCGTGGTCCCGGACGGCGTCGGGAGCATCGGCGACTACGCCTTCTACGGATGCTCCTCGCTCGCCTCCGTTTCGCTCCCCGAAAGCGTCACCAATGTCGGAATCCACGCTTTCGGGGTATGTCCCCTGCTGGGCTCCCCGACGCCGGACTTTTCAGGAACCGGCCGCGAGGACCGGGAAGAGGCCGGCCTTCGCATCCGGTCCGCGCCCGCCTTGAGGGCGGATCCCGGCCCCCATGCCATGAAATCGGTGGGGAACGCCGGCGTCTGCATCGTCCTTTTCGACGCCAACGGCGGAACGGTTGACACCGCGTCCGCCACGTATCCGGGCGGGGAGATGCTCCGCCATCTCCCGATCCCCGTCCGGGACGGGTATGTGTTCGAGGGCTGGTACGACAATCCAAACCCCGGGCTTGGGACTCTCGTCACCGTCCAGTCGGTCGCCCCGGAGACCATGATGAGCCTTTTCGCCCGCTGGTCGCTTCCCGACACCGACCCGTGGCAGCCCGTGTTCCGGTTCTACTCGAAGAACTACAGGGGGCATTTCTACACGATGGATCCCGTCGAAAGCGCGACCCTGACGTGCACGAACCCGAACTGGAAATACGAGGGCATCGCCTACTACGCCGCAAAGACGCAGCAGGAGGGCACCGTCCCCCTGCACCGCTTCTACTCGAAAAACTACCGCGGGCACTTCTACACGGTCGACGAGGCGGAAATGAGGACGGTCCGCGACACGAACCCGAACTGGAAATACGAGGGGGTCGCGTTCTACGTGTATCCGGACGCCGCCTCCGCGCCCGAAGGCGTCGGCACGCCGATCTACCGGTTCTGGAGCAAGTCCTACCGGCACCACTTCTTCACGATATCGGAAACCGAGATGCGGACGATCCGGGAATCGAACCCCAACTGGGCCTACGAGGGCGTCGCGTTCTGGACGCAGGCGGCCCCGCCGGAAATCCTCCGATACGACGTGCTGCTTGACGGAAACGGCGCGACGTCCGGGGCGACCGCGCCCTTCTCCGCCGTCATCGGCCGGCTTTCCACCCTTCCCGAAAACGGGTTTGTCCGTCCCGGATGGACGTTCGCCGGATGGGCGACGAACGCGACCGGACTGGCGGTGTGGCAGCCGGGCGACACCGTCTACCTCAATCTCGCGACCGAGGCCGGAACCGCCGTGACGCTCTACGCCGCCTGGGCCGGCGCGTCGTTCACCGTCGCGTTCGACGCCAACGCCGCCGGCGCCGCCGGGACGATGCCGCCGCAGGCGTTCGTCTACGGGACCCCGCAGCCGCTCCGCGCAAACGCCTTCCGGCTCGACGGCCATTCCTTCGCGGGCTGGTCCGCGACGCCGGACGGCCTCGTCGCCTACACCGACGGGCAGTCGGTCGCGAACCTCGGCACGGAGGCCGGCGAAACCGTGACGCTCTACGCCCGGTGGACCGCGGGGACCTTCACGGTTTCGTTCGACGCCAATGGCGGCACTGGCGAAATGCCGGACCAGACGTTCACGTGGGGCCTCTCGCAGCCCCTCTCCGCGAGCGCCTTCTCCCTTGCGGGGTCCTCCTTCGCCGGATGGGCCAGAAGCCCGACCGGCGCGCCCCTTTACGGCGACCGCCAGTCCGTGTCGAACCTGGCCGAGGTCGGATCCGGCGTCCGCCTCTACGCCAGCTGGACCCAGAACGGCTACGCCGTGCGCTTCAATCCGAACGGCGGCGCCGGGGCGATGGACGGGCAGGACTTCGTCGCCGGACAGGCGCAGAATCTTCTGCCCAACGCGTTTTCGCTTGCCGGCCACGCCTTCGCCGGCTGGTCCCTCGCGCCGGGCGGCCCCGTCCGGTATGCGGACCGGGAGCTCGTCGCGAATCTCGGAACGAACGGCTCCACGGTCGACCTCCACGCCGTCTGGACGCCGGTCCCCTACTCGGTCGGGTTCAATCCGAACGGCGGGACCGGCTGGATGGAGCCGCAGGCCTTCGTCTACGGCGCCTCCGCGCCGCTGTCCGGCTGCGGCTACGCCCTCCACGGCCACTCGTTCTCGGGATGGGCCCTGTCCCCGACGGGTCCGGCCGTCTATGCCGACGGGGCGACGGTTTCCAATCTCGCCTCCACCGCCGGCGCCACCGTGCATCTCCACGCCACGTGGTCGCCGAATGCGTATTCCGTCCGGTTCAACAAGAACGCGACGGACGCAACGGGTTCCATGCCGGACGAGCGCTTCACCTACGGCGCGGCACAGGCCCTCACGTCGAACGCCTTCGCGCGTACCGACTACACCTTCGCCGGCTGGGCGACGAACGAAACCGGTTCCGTCGTCTACTTCGACAATCAGTCCGTCCTCAATCTCGCTTCGACCGAAGGCGAAATCTTCACCCTGTATGCAGTATGGACCCTGTCCGGAAGCGTACAGCTCTGGAATGGCGGCCCTTGCTGGGCTAGGAAGAATATCGGCGCGGAGAAACCGGAGGACTACGGCCTCTACTTCTGGTGGGGCGACACGGTAGGCTACCGCCGCGAGGGCGACGCATGGGTCGCGAGCGACGGTTCGTCATCGAACTTCTCGTTCGGCTCCGGCAACACGCCGACCTACAACAAGAGCAACTCGACGCTCCAAAGCGAGGGGTGGATCACGTCGTCGGGTGCCCTCGCGCCAGGGCACGACGCGGCGCACGTGTACTGGGGCGGCGCATGGCGGATGCCGACGGATCAGGAAATATCCGACCTTAAAAACAACTGTGACTGGACGTGGAAGACCATGAACGGCGTAAACGGCTATGTCGTCAGCGGACGGGGCGACTACGCCTCCGCCAGCATCTTCCTCCCCGCCGCCGGCTACGGCAACGAGACTTCGCTCAATAGTTCCGGTTCGGGCGGCTACTACTGGTCGTCCGTCCCGGTCGAGAACCATTCCGACCTCGCCTGGCGCCTCTACTTCTATTCCGGCGCCCGCAGTACGGTCAGCTACTACCGCTTCCGCGGCATTCCCGTTCGTCCCGTCCAAGGGTTCGCCCAGTAGCGAGCAAAGCGAGCGTATTCGATTCTTCCATTCTTCCATTCTTTCGGTTCTTCAAGAATCGCGGATACAATGACCCTCTTCCCATCCAGCATTCAATTCTCCCTCCTCCGCCCATTTCGCGCGAGGGTCGGCGGATGCGTCGTGGATGCGTCCCTACCGGGGATGCGCAATGCGGAATGCGGAATGCCGAGTACAGAATGGGGGGGGACGTGCGAATTTTGAGGACGACGAGACGACAAGAAGACGGGACGACGAGCCATTGGGCCTCGTTTTCGCGAAGCGCCGGGAGGCGCGATCTTGTCGTCTCGTCGGCCCGTCATCCTCTCGTCGGCGGGCCGGATCTGGGGGCGGGGATGGCGGAGGCGCGGCCTTCGCCGAATTCTACAAACAATATACACTGATACTTAGCAAATATCAATCGTAGAATTCGGTGAGCCGCGCGAATGGCGGCGCGTCCGGAGAGTGCGCCCTGACGGAAGGCAGGCAGGAACGGGGCGGGAAGGGGGCGGGGCAGGCAGGGACAGACTGCTTTCCTCGTGCCGCCCGGCGGCCGGTTCCTGCCGGTAGGGCCCGCTCGCCGGGCGGGCCGCATTCCAGAGGGTTTTCGACGCAATCGACAGAAGCGACGCAATCGACGAAGCCGGGGGCGCCCGGTGGCATTTGGACCGGGGCGATACCCGATTTTGTCGGGAGCGTCGATTGCGTCGATTGCGGCTCGCCGGGACGGCTCGCCCCACCCCGCTCGCCCCGCCCGGAGACGGGACTTTCGCGTCAGGGCACGGGAATGTTTCCCGCGACGGAGGAGAAACCAGCACATCGCCGGAGGAAGTTCGGAAGTTCGGGGCGGACTTGACTTTGGCGGGCGGACATGAGGAGAAGAGGTCTGTCCCTCCCGGTCCTCGCCGAATCCCCGCCTCCGGGCCGCCCCGGAAACGCCCCCAAAATCGCACCGAATTCTATGTGAAATATCCATTTATTATCAAAGAAATGTCTCGCGAGAATTCGGTCGGATTTTGAGCGGTCCGGCCAAGGTCCGGGCGGCGGTCTCGCGCGCATCGGGCGCGGCCTTGTGCTCGGCGCGGAGGGGATGCGGAAGGGGAAGCGGAGCCCAGTGGGGAGCGGCCCCTCGACCGGCGGCGGCGGTTCGGGAAGCAGCAACGCACAAGGGCAAAGGCAAGGGCGCGCACGCAAGCGCAAGCCCGCGTACGGGCGCGCCGAAGGCGCTGACAGCGTTTGGTCACGCCCGTTTCCATCGCCCGCGTTGCGGCGCGGCGCGGCGGATGCTAGAATCGGCGGCATGCAGCACGTTTTCAAGGCATTCCGTTTTTCGGCCGCGGCCGTCGCCGCGCTGGCCGCCGCGGCCGCGCTTTCCGGTTGCGGTCCGGGGGCGCGCATCGAGCGCCTGAAGGCCGATGATCGGGCTCTTTCCGAGGCTTCGGAGAAGGCGCGCGCGGCGCAGCTCGCGGGCCGCGTGGACGAGGCGCGCGCGCTGTACGAAGACATCGTCGTGGCGCGTCCCTCCGACCCTTACGCGCGTCTTCAGCTCGGCATCCTCCTGCACGATCTCGCCGGCGATCCCTACTCCGCGATCGGCGAATACCGCGCGTACCTGCGGCTCGCCCCGGGGTCCGACAAGGAGGAGATGGTGCGCGAGCGCATGCGCGCCGCGCGCGACCAGATCGCGCGCCGGGCTTCTTCCGGCGACGCGCCGGACGCCGCGTCGCTTCCCGGCTCCCGAGAGCAGCAGCGCCGCATTTCCGAACTCGAAGCCGAGCTTGCGGAGTCGCGTTCCGCAGCTGCGGCCGCCTTCGCCGAGCGCGACCGAGCGAAAAGCGAGGCCGACCGGCTCCAGCGTGAAATTCTGGCCAAGGACCGCCAGCTTGACGTCTTTCAGCGCCAGGGCGTCGTTTCGGCGCCGAGCGGCGATCTCGCCCGCGCCGCCGAGGAGGCGTTCGCGCGCGAAACCGCCACGACCGCCGCGGCCCCCGAGATCGCGGCCGCGCCGCGCACGTACAAGGTGCGCCGCGGCGACGCGCTCTGGTCCATCGCGCAGAAGGCGTACGGAGACGCGTCCCGCATGGCCGACATCCGGGCCGCGAACCGCGACGTGCTCGGCGGCAGCGACCGGCTCGTCGAGGGCATGATCCTCACGCTTCCCCCGTACTAGGCGCGTTTTTCCATGTCCGCGAAGAAGACACAGGTCGAGTGCATCCGGGTCCGCGGCGCGCGCCAGAACAACCTGCGCGCCATCGACGTCGACATCCCGGTCGGCTCCTTCACCGTGGTGACCGGCGTCTCCGGTTCCGGCAAGTCGTCGCTCGTGTTCGACACCGTCTACGCCGAGGGCCAGCGCCGCTACGTGGAGACGTTTTCGCCGTACGCGCGCCAGTTTCTCGAACGTCTTCCGCCGCCGCTCGTCGATTCCGTGGACGGCCTGCCGCCGGCGATCGCGATCCGCCAGGGCAACCCGGTGCGCAATTCGCGCTCGACGGTCGGCACGATGACGGAGCTTGCGGATTCGTTCAAGCAGCTGTTCGCCTCGTGCGCCCGGCCGTTCTGCCCGCATTGCGGGAAGGAGGTCGTTCCCGCGACCGTGGCGTCGGTCCTCGCGGACCTGCGTCGCCGCGGGCTCGCGTCGCGCCGCGTCGTCGTGGCCTTCGAGGTGGGCGTCCCCGCTTCGGTTTCGCGCGACGAGGCGCTGGCGCTACTTTCGTCGCAGGGCTGGACCCGCGTTTGCGACGCGCCCGGAGGCGCGCTGCGCGTCTCCGTGGACGCCGTCCGCGTCCCGGCCGAAGGCGCCGCCGCGCGCTTCGCCGAAGCGCTCGAAACGGCGTTCGCCAAGGGCGGCGGCGCGGCGCTCGTCGTGCCGCTCGCGGAGGACCGCTCCGAGGGCGGACCCCTGCGGTACCGCTCGTCGCTCGAATGCCCGGACTGCGGACACGTCTTCGAGAAGCCGTCGCCGAACCTCTTTTCGTTCAATTCCCCGGTCGGCGCGTGCCCGAAGTGCCGCGGGTTCGGCCGCGTGATCGGCGTTTCGGAGGCGCTCGTCGTGCCGGATCCGGGGCTCTCGGTCGGGCAGGGGTGCCTCAAGCCCTTCCAGACGGCGTCGTTCGACATGGTCCAGCGCGGCCTCGTGCGGCGCGCGAAGAAAATCGGTTTCCCCCTCGACGTGCCGTGGCGCGACCTTCCGCCGGAGCGGAAGAAGTGGATTTGGGAAGGCGAGACGGACGACTGGGAAAGCGGCCTGTGGCCCGGCGTGTCGGAGTTCTTCCGCTGGCTCGAAAGCCGCTCGTACAAGCTCCACGTCCGCGTGATGCTTTCCCGGTACCGCGAGTACGCGCCGTGTCCCGCGTGCGGCGGCGCGCGCCTGCGCCCGGCCGCGCTCGACTGGAAGGTCGTCGCCGGCGGCGAAGCGCTCGACGTGCCGTCCCTCTCCGCCCGCACGGTTTCCGGCGCGCGGCGGTTCCTCGAAACGCTCGCCTCCGGGTGCCGCCCCGGCACGCCGCGCGGCGACGCCGCGCTCGCGGTCCTCGACGGCGCCCTGCCGCGCCTGCGCTACCTCGAAGAGGCGGGCGTGGGCTATCTCGGGCTCGACCGGCAGTCGCGCACGCTTTCCGGCGGCGAGGCGCAGCGCATCGCGCTCACGACCGCGCTCGGTTCCGATCTCGTCGGTACGCTGTTCGTCCTGGACGAGCCTTCCGTCGGGCTCCACCCCGCCGACACCGGTCGCCTTGTCGCGCTCCTGCGCCGCCTGCGCGACGCCGGGAACACCGTGCTCGTCGTGGAGCACGACCCCGCCGTGATCCTCGCGGCCGACCGCGTGATCGAGCTCGGGCCCGGCCCGGGCGAGCGCGGCGGGTCGGTCGTGTTCGACGGCACCGTGCCGCAACTGCTCCGCAGCAAGGCGTCCGTCACCGCGCCGTGGCTCGCGCGGCACGTCGCCGAGGGGAAGAAGGCGTCCGGCGCCGTCCGCGCCCCGGCCGGCGCGCGGCGCGCGGCGGCGCGCGGCCCCGCTGCTTCCGCGGCGCTTCCGGAGGCGGCGGAGCCCGCCGCGGCGTGGGATTCCCCCGCGCGGCGCCCGCGCCTGCGTCTTCTCGGCGCTTCCGAACACAATCTCAAGGGGGTCGACGTCGAGTTTCCCCTTGGCGCGATCACCGTGGTGACGGGCGTTTCCGGATCCGGAAAATCGACGCTTGTCTGCGACGTGCTGTATCCGGCCGTGCGGCGCGCGCTCGGCCTGCCGGCGCCCGAATGCGGCGCGTTCCGCGCGCTCGAAGGCGCGGAGGCGTTCGCTTCGGTCGAGATGGTGGACCAGACTCCGATCGGCAAGAGCGCGCGCTCCACGCCCGCGAGTTTCGTCGGGGCGTTCGACGCCATCCGCAAGGTCTTCGCGGCGTCCCCGGAGGCGAAGGCGCGCGGCCTCGGCGTCGGCGACTTCAGCTTCAATTCCGGTCTCGGCCGGTGTCCCGCCTGCGAAGGGTCCGGTTTCGAACACGTCGAGATGCAGTTCCTTTCCGACGTCTACCTGCCGTGCGAAGCGTGCGGCGGCAGCCGGTACCGCGAAGAAACGCTCGCGGTGAAAGTGCCGCGCGCGGACGGCGCCGGCGCGCTTTCGGTCGCCGACGCCCTGCGCCTCACGGTGGAGGACGCCGCCGCGGCGTTCGCGGACGTCCCGGAGGTCGTCGCCGCGCTCCGTCCGCTCGCGGACGCCGGGCTCGGCTATCTCCGGCTCGGCCAGCCGGTTCCGACCCTTTCCGGCGGCGAGTCCCAGCGCCTCAAGCTCGCCGGATTCCTCGCCGCGCTCGACGAAAAGCGCGGCGCCTCCGGCCGCGCGGCGCGCAAGCCCTCGCTCCTCCTGTTCGACGAACCGACGACCGGACTGCATTTCGGCGACATCGACGCCCTCCTCAAGGTGATGCGCCGCCTGGCCGGCGAAGGGCACGCGCTCGTCGTCGTGGAGCACAACCTCCAGGTCATGCGAGCCGCGGACTGGATGGTCGACCTCGGGCCCGGCGGCGGCGCGGACGGCGGCCGCGTCGTCGCGAGCGGTCCGCCGGCGCTCGTCGCCGCGACGTCTTCCGGGGCCACCGCCGCCGCGCTCCGCGGATGAACGCGCGCCGCCCCCGGCGGCCGCTTCTCGGCGCCGCGGTTTTCGCGGCGGCCGGGGCGGCGTGGGGCGGATCGGGCGGCGCGGCCTCGCTCGGGGCGGCGCCGGTCGCGGCCGCGCTCGCGCTTTGCGCCGCCGCCTGCGCCGCGCTCCGTTTCGCGCCGTGGCGCGTCCGCGGCGCGCGCGCCGCGGGCAGGGCCGCGGGCGTCCTTCTCTTTTCCTGCGCGTTTCTCGCGTTCGCGCTCGGCGCGATCGTCCGCAACGCGGGGCGGATGGAAACCGTCGAACTCTTCCGCGAAGCCCTCGATTCGCGCGAAGCGGCCTTCGCCGGCCGCGTCGCCGGCGCGCCGTCGGTCGTCGCGCTGAAGCACGGCGGGGCGCGGCTCGCGTTCGACCTGGAGCCGCGGTTCATCGTCATGGAGAACGACGAGATCCCGGTCCCGGACCGCGGCCTCAAGGTGCGCGTCGAATGGTACGGTCCGGAGTCGATGGGCTCGGAGCGGCCGCCGTTTCCGGTTCCGGCCGAGGGCGAAGGATGGCTCGTCGAAGGGCGTCTCCGCGAAATCCCCTTGCGCGGCCCGGTCCCGCGCGTGGCCGTCGCGCTCCGCGGCGGCGGGGGAGGCGGGGGCGGCTTCGCGCGCCGCGCGCCGGAGTTCGACGCCGGGCGCGCCGCCCTGGCGTTGCGCGACCTGCGCCGCGCGGCTTCCCGCGCGCTCGGCATCGGCGTCGATCCCGGCGACACGGGGCTCGCGCTCGTCCGCGCGATGGTGCTCGGCGAACGGGCCGATGTCCCGGACTCCGTGTCCGCCGCGTTCCGCGCGTCGGGCACGATCCACGTGTTCGCGATTTCCGGCCTTCACGTCGGCGTGATCGCGGTGGTGCTTCTCGCCGCGGTGCGCCTGTTCCGGATTCCGCGGTGGCCCGCCTTTCTTGCGATCGTCGGGGCGCTGTCCGTGTACGTTGCGCTCACCGGCGGCCGTCCGAGCGCGGTCCGCGCCCTCGCGATGTCCGTCTTCGCCGCGGCCGCGCCGCTCGCGGGGCGCCGTCCGGACCCGCTGCTGTCCCTGTGCGGCGCGCTCGTGCTGCTGCTCGCCGCCGATCCGCTCCAGACCGGCGACGCCGGATTTGTCTTTTCGTTTCTCTGCACGGCGGCGGTGGTCGCGCTCGCTTCTCCGCTGGACGAGCGCTGGAAGGGCCTCTTCGCCGCGCCGCGCGCCGCCGCGTCGCGCTTCGCCGGCCGCGTCGCCGCTTCGCCCGCGTGCCGGGGCCGCTTCGGCTTCGCGTGGCGGGGCTGCCGCCGGATCGCCGCGTGGATTTTCTCCATTCCGCCCGTCTCGCTCGCCGCGTGGCTCGCCTCGGCGCCCCTCACCGCCGCCCTGTTCGGGCGCGTCTCGCCCGCTTCGGTGCTCTGCAACGTCGTCGTCCTGCCGCTCGCCTTCGCCGCCATTTGCGCCGCTCTCGTCGCCCTGGCCGAAGCCGCGCTTCTTCCGGCCGCGGCCGTCGCCGCGCTGCCGGCGGGCCGCGCCGCCGCCTTCGCGGCCTCCGCCATGGCGAAGGTCGCGGAACTCGCCGCCGCCGTTCCGGGAGCGTCCTTCGAAACGGCGCCCTGGCCGCCGCTCGCCGTCGCCGCCTGGTACGCCGCCCTCCTGGCCCTCTGCGCCTGGCTCCACCGCCGCCGCTAGGCGGCGGCCCGCGGGCGATCAGTTCCCGACGAGCTTGGCGAGGAGGATCTTGGCGCCGAGCCAGTCGTAGCGGGCGGAAATGGCGTTCGCTTCGGCGCTCGTGACCGCGACCTGGGCGTCGGTGCGCTCGAGCGAAGAGGCCTTGCCGACGTCGTAGCGGCTCGACACCACGTCGAAGTTTTCCTTCGCGGCTTCGAGCGAGGCTTCGGCCACGGAAAGCGATTCCGCCGCGCGTTCTTCTTCGAGTTTCGCCGAAAGGATCGCGTTCCAGGTCTTCTGTTCGGCCGCGGCGAGGGCGCTGCGCGCCGCGCGCAGCTGCGCGACCGCCGTTTCGATCTGGCGCGACTTCGCGCCGGCGGAGAAGAGGCTCTGCGAAACGGCCGGGACGGCGGCGTAGTTCCAGAGAAGGGGAGAGGAGTCGCCCTTGGCGTCGAACGTCAGCGAGAAGGACAGCCGCGGGTAGAGGTCGCAGATCGTCCAGTCCACGTAGTCCTTGGCGGCGTCGGCGCGGGCCCGGAGCGACGCGAGGGCGGGGGCGTTGGTGCGGGCGAGGTCCATGAGCGCCTCGGCGGTGGAGGGCAGTTCGGGCGACCAGTCCGTCGCCTGCTCGACTTCGAACCGCGGGTTCTCGGCGAGGCCGAGCGCGAGGGCGAGCGAGGCGCGGGCGCGCTCGAAGGCGTTCGAGGCCGCGATCTCCGAGAGCCGCGCGTCGTACCAGTCCACGCGCGCCTTCGTGACGTCGTAGTTCATCGCGGCGCCGACGTCGAAGCGGTCCTGCGTCTGGTCGAGATGCTCCTTGTAGCTCGCCGTCGCGGCGGAAGCCACGCGAAGGAGCTCGCGGGCGCGGTTCGTCTCGTAGACCGCCGCGCGCACGTCGTAGACCGCGCCGTTTTCGGCTTCGCGTTCGGCCATGTCGGCGGCCGCGAGCGCCGCGGCGGCGCGGCGCGCGGCGGCGCCGGTGCGGCCGAAGTCCCAGACGAGCCAGTTCACGGAAAGGTTGCCGCCCCAGTTGCCGTCGCCGTCCCACGACGTGTCGTGCGGATCCACGTTCTGCGACGCGTACGTGTAGGCGACCGAACCGTCGACGACCGGGACGAACGACGCCTTGACCGACCGCAGCGCGATCTGGGCCTGCACCACGTCCTGCCGCGCCTGCACGACCGCGGGGGCGTTCGTGCGCGCCCACTCGGCCAGTTCGTGCATCGACAAGGCGCCTTCGCGCCCCGCGAACGGCGTTTCCTCCCAGCGCAGCGTGCGCTCGGCGTCGTCGCGCTGGGCCTCGCGGGCCCGCTCGACGGTGGCGCAGCCGGTCTCGGCCACGGCCAGCGCGGCGAGCAGTACGGAAAAGAACGGATGGCGGAACTTCGGAAAACGTGGAATCATGGGGGGCCTCGCGGTGGAAAAACGCCGGGCGTTTTGCGACGGCGCGGAAGAATAGGCAAAGTGACGTTGAAAGTCAAGACCCCTTTTGTATTTTCCCGGCACGATGCGCCGGGCATTGTGGTAGAATGCGCGCGCGAAAGGCCTTTTGTCCGATGATTTCGAAATCCCCTTCACCGTTTTCCGTGGTTTCGTGGCGTCCGGGGGCGCGCTCCGCGCGCGTCGACGCCTTCATGTCGCGCCCGACGTTCGATCCGAAGGCCGAGAGCGTCGCCGCGGAGCTGCTCGCCGACATCCGCGCGCGCGGCATGGCCGCGGTGCTGGACGCCGCCCGCCGCATCGACGGCGTGTCGCTGGCTCCCGCGCGCCTCCGCGTTTCGGCGCGCGAGATCGAGGCCGCGGCCCGCGCCGTGCCGGAGGAGACGCGCGCCCGCATTCTGGAGGCGCGCGAGCGCGTCGCCGATTTCGCGCGCAAGTCGATGCGTCCCGACTGGCAGGAGGCCACGCCGGGCGGCGGCTTCCTCGGCGAGCGCTTCACGCCGCTCGCCAGCGTCGGCGTGTACGTTCCGGGCGGCACCGCGCCGCTCGCCTCCACGGTCGTCATGACCGCGACGCTCGCGCAGGTCGCCGGCGTCCCGCGGATCGTCGCGTGCACGCCCTGCGGCAAGGACGGAACCGTGCGCCCCGAGGTGCTGTTCGCCATGGCGGCGTGCGGCGTTTCGGAGATCTACCGCGTGGGCGGCATCCAGGCGATCGGCCTCCTGGCCTACGGCGCCGGGAAGATCGCCCCGGTGGACAAGATCGTCGGCCCCGGCAACGCCTACGTCACGGCCGCGAAGCGCCAGGTCTACGGCACGGTCGCGCTCGACCTCGTGGCTGGCCCGAGCGAGATCGCGGTCCTCGCGGACGATTCGGCGAATCCCGAATGGGTCGCCGCCGACCTCCTTTCGCAGGCCGAGCACGGCTCCGGGCACGAGCGTTCGCTGTTCGTCACCGACTCCGCGAAGCTCGCCCGGGAGGTCGCCCTCGCGCTGCCGCGCCGGATCGCCGGCATGGCCCGCCGCGCGATCGTGGAGCGCGTCGTCGCCGCGGGCGGCATCCTCCTCGTCCGCGTCCCGGACCTTTCCGCCGGCATGGCGCTCGTGAACCGCTTCGCGCCGGAACACTTCGAGCTCGCGCTGCGCCGTCCCGAAAGCTGGATCCCGCGCGCGACGCGCGCCGGGGCCGTCTTCGCCGGGCACTGGACGACCGAGAGCGCCGGAGACTTCGCCGCCGGCCCGAGCCACGTCCTTCCCACCGGCGGCGCCGCCGGGAAGTTCGGCGGCCTCACCGTGGACGACTTCCGCCACCGCACGAGCGTCGTGCGCTACGCGAAAAGCGACCTCCGCGACGCCCTGCCCGTCATTCGCGCCTTCGCGGACATCGAAGGCCTCGGCGGCCACCGCGCCGCCGCGGACGTCCGTTTCGCCAAACCGTGAATCCGACCATGCTCCGCATCGCCCTTCCCAACAAAGGATCCCTCGCCGAGGGCGCGGCCGCGCTCGTTTCCGAGGCCGACTACGACTGCCGCCGCTCCGGCAAGGAGCTCGCGCGCACGGACGCCCGCAACGACGTGGAGTTCTTCTTCCTGCGCCCGCGCGACATCGCGACGTACGTTTCCCGCGGCGTCATCGACCTCGGCATCACCGGGCGCGACCTCAACGAGGACGCCCAGACGCCGGCCCTCGAAGTGCTCCCGCTCGGCTTCGGCAAATCGACGTTCCGCTACGCCGTCCCGGAGGGAAGCGGCCTCGTGCCGGAAGCCTTCGCCGGCAAGCGCATCGCCTGCTCGTACCGCAACATCGTCGAGCGCGACCTCCGGCGCCGGGGCGTCGAAGCGACGGTCGTGCGCGTCGACGGCGCGGTCGAAATCTCCGTCCGGCTCGGCGTCGCGGACGCCGTGGCGGACGTCGTCGAGAGCGGCGCCACGCTCCGCCAGGCCGGGCTCGTCATCGTCGGCGATCCGGTCATGCAGAGCGAAGCGGTCGTCGTCGCGCGCGACGAGGCGACGGCGGCCCTTCCCGCGGCCCGCACGTTCCTGCGCCGCGTTCAGGGCATCCTCATCGCCCGCGAGTACGAGATGCTCGAATACGACATCCCCCGCGACCGCCTGGACGAAGCGTCCCGCCTCACGCCCGGCATCGCCGCCCCCACCGTGGCCCCGCTCAACGACCCCGCCTGGGTCGCCGTGAAGGCCATGCACCCGCGCAAGTCCATCAACGAGACGATGGACCGCCTCGCCGACATCGGCGCGCGCGGCATCGTCGCGATGAAGATCCGCGCCGCCCGCCTCTGACCGCCCACCCCCGGCGGGAGAAGAGCCGGACGCCGCGGATTTTGGTAGAATGCGGGCTTCCGCGCGCCGTTTCCGGGGCGCGGGGTCCGGGTCAAGCCCGAAAACGTCCAGCACCCACCGGGGTTTCCATCCATGTTCAAAGGCACTTACACGGCTCTCGTCACGCCGTTCAACCGCGACGGTTCCGTCGATTACGGCTGTCTCCACGCGATCGTGGACCAGCAGGCCGCCGCCGGCATCGCCGGCGTATGCCCCGTCGGCACGACCGGCGAGTCCCCGACCCTCGACTACGAGGAGCACGAGGAGGTGATCCGCAAGACCGTCGAATACGCCGCCGGCCGCATGCAGGTCGTCGCCGGCACCGGCGCGAACTCCACGCGCGAGGCGGTCGAGCTCACGCGCCACGCGATTTCCGACGGCGCGGACGCCACGCTCCAGATCGCCCCGTACTACAACAAGCCCACGCCCGAGGGTCTCTACCGGCATTTCGCCGAGGTGGCCGATGTCGGGCTTCCGGTCCTGCTCTACAACGCCCCCGGCCGCACCTGCCGCGACATCCCGGTCTCCGTCGTGAAGCGCCTCTGCGCCCACGAGATGGTGAAGGGGATCAAGGAGGCCGCCGGCGACGCCAACCGCGTCTCCCAGATCCGCGCCGCCTGCGGCGACCGCATCGACGTGCTTTCCGGCGACGACGCGCTCACGCTCCCGATGATGGCCGTCGGCGCCCTCGGCGTCGTCTCCGTCGCCTCCAACGTCATCCCCGCCGACGTCGTGAAGATGGTGAATCTCGCCCTCGCCGGCGACTTCGTCGGCGCGCGCGCGGTGCACGAGCGCTACTACCCGCTCTTCTGCGACCTGTTCGTCGAAGTGAACCCCGTTCCCGTCAAGGCCGCGATGGCGATGATGGGCACGGCCGAGGAAGTCTACCGCCTTCCGCTCTGCGAACTGCTGCCGGAGCACCGTCTCCAGCTCGAAAACACGATGCGCGCCCTCGGGCTCTGCAAATGAGCGCCGCGCCCGTCCGCATCGCGCTCTTCGGCGCCGCCGGCCGCATGGGCCGCTCGATTGTCGCGAACCTCCGCGACTTCCCCGGCCTCGCGCTCGCCGCCGCCGTCGAGGCCCCGGGTTCGCCCGCCCTCGGCGCGGACGCCGCCTCGCTCGCCGGCGCGCCGTCGCCGTGCGGCGTCGCCGTGACGGACGCCGCGGAGGAGGCCGTTGCCGCCTGCGACATCGTCGTTGATTTCACCTTCCACGAGGCCGTTCCGGCGCACGCCGCCCTCGCGCTCGCGCACCGCAAGGCGCTGCTTGTCGGCACCACGGCGCTCTCGGCGGAGGAGCGAGCGGCCGCCCTCGCCGTCGGCGCCGTCGCTCCGGTGCTCGTCGCGTCCAACATGTCCGTCGGCGTGAACGTCCTTGAAGCTCTCGTCCGCCGCGCCTCCGCCGCGCTCGGCACGGCGTTCGACGTCGAGGTCGTCGAGATGCACCACCGCCACAAGAAGGACGCGCCCTCCGGCACCGCGCTATCCCTCGCGCGCGCCGCCGCCGAAGGTCGCGGCCAGGACCTCGCCGCCGTGCGTCGCGACGGACGCTCCGGCATCGTCGGAGAGCGCCCCGTCGGCGAAATCGCGCTCCATGCGCTTCGCGGCGGCGACGTCGTGGGCGACCACGACGTCGTGTTCGCCTGCGACGGCGAAATGCTTCGCCTCTCCCATCGCGCCACGTCCCGCGACTGCCTCTCCCGCGGCGCCCTCCGCGCCGCCGCCTGGCTCGCTTCCCGCCCCGCCGGCGTCTACTCGATGGCCGACACCCTCGGATTGTAGAACATGCTCGTCCAGACGCAATACCGCCCGCAGATGCACGCGGCTCTCGCGGAGATTTCCGCGCTCGTGTTCGACAGCCCGCTGTTTTCTTCGGCGTCGTTCCGTTTCCGCGATCCCGTCGGGCCCGGGGAAAACGCCGCGCTTTCGATCCGTCCCGTGACGGTCGGCGCCGAGCCGTTCTGGCAGGTCGTTCGCGCCTCCGAGACCGCGAATCGCACCCGCAGCCAGTGCAAGAAGCGCCTCTGGGAGCTCGCCAACAGCGCGAACGTCCTGCTCGAAGCCCATGCCGCGGCGTCCGACGGCTCCGCGCTCCATCTGCGCACCACCCGGAAGGGGCACGTCCTTCTCCAGCGCGTTCGTCCGGCGGCCGCGCGCCCCGAGGCGGCCCCTGCGCCGGACGCCCCCGCTCCGGCCCACGACCGCGTGAAGGACTACCCGCTCCGCCGCTTCGATTCCGCGCGGCTTCTCGTCGCGCTCGGCATCGCCGGAGCGGACGGCGTCGTGAAGCCTTCGATGCAGGCGAAGTTCCGTCAGGTGAACCAGTTTCTCGCGCAGATCGACGCCGCGCTGGACGAGCTGCCCCCGCGCAAGGATCCCTCGGCCCCGCTCCGCGTGGTCGACTGCGGCTGCGGCAAGGCGTACCTTTCCTTTGCGGCGAAGGCGTATCTCGAAGCCGTGCGCGGCGTCGCCGTTCACCTCTGCGGCGTCGATCGCAAGGAGGGCGTCGTCGCCTCCTGCCGTCGCGTCGCCGAGGCGCTCGAATGCGCGGACACCGCGACGTTCGTCGTCTCGGACATCGCCGCGTTCAAGCCGGAAACCCCGCCGGACGTCGTGCTCTCGCTCCACGCCTGCGACACCGCCACCGACGAGGCGATCGCCTTCGGCGTCGAAAACGGCGCCCGCGCAATTGTCTCCGCGCCCTGCTGCCAGCACGCGCTCCAGAAGACGCTCGACCCGCAGCTGCGGCCGCACCGCGCGATCCTCCGCAACGGCATCCTGCGCGAGCGCCTCGCGGACATCCTCACCGACGCCTTCCGCGCCCAGATTCTCCGCGTGAAGGGTTACCGCGCCACCGTGGTGGAATTCGTCGATCCCGAGGCCACCGCCCGCAACCTTCTCATCCGCGCCGTCCGCGTCTCCCGCCCCGGCACCGGCACCGCCGTCGCCGACTACGAAGACCTCCGCGAGGCCTGGGGCGTCACGCCCTATCTCGCGACGCGCCTCGGCATCGGATAAACGCCTTTCCCCGCCCCTTCCTTGCCCGCCCGCCCCCCAGCTTCTCCGCCTCGCTCCGCCGCGCTGCTGCCGCCGTCCGCCGTGCTGACGGTCCGGCTTTCGCCGCCGCCGCTTCCGCCGGCGAAGCTCCGCCGCATTCTTTCGGCGCTTCTGGCGTCGGAACTCCCGTTCCCGGCGGACGCGTGCGTCTGGCGGTTCGAACGGAGCGGAGGGGCGGTTCTCGCGCACGTCGCCCGCCGCGCGGACGTCGCGGCGTTCCTCGATTCGCTCCGCGGCGCCCCGGCGGCGCCGGGACCGCGTTTCCTCGTGCCGCCCGGACCGGCGGCGTGGCGCCTCGCCTGCGCGGAGCGTCCGCTTCCCGACGGCGCGCCGCGCGCCGCGGTTTTCCTGTGCGACGGGCGCCAGGGGGTTCTCGCCACAGGACGCGGCGGCGCGCTCGAAGCCGTCGCGGCGTTCCCCCGGTCCGCGCCGGAGGACTGCGCGCGCCGCGTGCGCATGGCGTTCGGGCCGGACGCCCCCCGCGCCGCGATCACCGTGGCCGGGCCCGGCGCCGCGGAATTCGCCGCCGGTTTTCCCGACGGGCTTTCCGCCTCGGTCGCGGCCGATCCGGATGCGTTCGCCGCCCGCGCCCTCGCGTTGCGTTCGGTGGCCGAGGAGCTCGATTTGCGCGCCCCGGCCGCGGCCGCCGGCGCCGTGGAGGCGCATCCGCTCGAAGGCCGCGCCCGCGCCCGCGCCGTCG
>CAMNCG010000042.1 GCA_946534105.1 uncultured Verrucomicrobiota bacterium | reverse complement strand
GGCGTCGTTGATCGCCTGGACGCGGCCGTCGATCTGGTGGATGTCCGCGTAGGCGGCGGGGATCATCTTCGCCGCAAGTTGCTTCAGGGTTTCGTTCGGTATGCCAAATCGGGTCCTGCCTCGCTCGCCGCCCGTGATCGTCGTGATCCCGAACCAGTAAAGAAGCGACGTGAAGTTCTCCTTCTGCGAAAGTTCCTTGGCCTGGAACGACTTGGTCAGCCGCTCTGAAAGCGTTCCGGTCTCCATGAGATTTTCCAGAACGCGGAAATTGCCGTTCAGCCGATGGTTCAGGGTGACGAGGTGTCGAATCTTCGCGTAGTCCGTGCGCAGGTTTTCGTCGATGTAGTCGGACGGCCACTTTCCGGCGCGGACGAGCTTGTCGAAGAAGTTGAGGACGAGAGTGGTGTTGGCCACGGGCGTCGCGTCGGCGGCGCCGAAACGGTAGTTGTCGAACCAGTCGAGGCAGACTTCCACGGCCTTGTCCGCGTCAAAGCCGCACCGCGGCGCATAGTAGTCGGCCATCGCGCGGAGGTCGTCGTGACGGAAGCCTGTCAGGTCGTCAAAGCCGGAATCAAGCGAAATGTTCGTGCCGATGTTGAAGCCGCTCGTCACGTCATCCATCGTCACGGGCGAGACGCCGGTGATGAAGAGACGCGGAACCGCCGCCTCGGTGCCGCTTGTCGCCGCCTTCAGCCGCGCGAAGAAATCCTTGAAGAACCCGTCGCCATGGCAGAGGTCGTTATAGGCGGTGAGTCCGCTTTCGGCGAGGATCGTGTTCGTGAAGTTGTCGTATTCGTCGATGATGATGTAAAGTTTTTGCTTGGCCCCCTTGAGTCCGATGGCGATCTCGTTCAGCTTTTTCCCAGCGTCCGGTGCCGCTTCAATTCTGTCTGAAAGCCCATCGGAAAGATAATCCGCATACGTGATTGCAAAGGCGTCGCAGCAGCGACAGGCGTAGTCATTGAAATCGGACTCAACATTGGCGGCTACCTTTGAGACCGTTGAGAAGTCGAACTTGAGGATGAGATATTTGTTCCGCTCCTCGGTAGGATTCGCGCCGATGTCCGTGCCGGCGAAGAACTCGTCAAAGCGGTCTGCATAGCGCACGTCGTAGTATGCCTCCAAGATGGAAGTCAGCAGCGACTTGCCGAACCGGCGCGGACGCAGGAACAGCGCATACGCGACCTTTTCGAGGTCGCGTATCTTCGCGGTGCGGTCCACGAACCAGGCGTTCTTCTTCCGAATCTGGGCGTAGTCGGAGACACCGTAGAGAATTGGGCGCAAATTGTCGGTGTTGTCGTTCATGCCTTCAATTCTATCAAACGCCCCGCCAAATGCCAAGTTGAAAGGTTGGGCGGACGCCAGTGCTTTCTGCCCGTCTGCGGGGGAATTACTTGAAATCAGAGATTCTTCAACCATCCACGCCCCGGTGACCACTTGACTAAATTCTGGATTTTGAGCAGCGGGGGCATGAGAAACTCCCGAATCTCCGCGCACGCTTCCGCAAGAGTAGGAGCATTTCCCTCAAGCCGCGAACGTTTCACGAAACCGGACCATTGACCCAGTTTGAGAGGATGGCTGGCGAATTCGTCCGAAAACGCGGCAAAGACATTCCCTGCAGATGTAAAATCGATGTCACCGACGGTTTGCCGGAGAGCCGTCTCCAAGTCGGAAAAGGAGAACTCGTAGTTTTTGGCGAGAAACCACACGTCGTAGAAGTCCTTCATGCGGCTGTTCTCGAATCCGTGTTCCAGCATTGCACGGCACTTTTCGGCGATGGTCGCCTCCTTCGGGTAGGCGCGGACGCGTGGGGATTCCATCGCAAGCAGGGACGGGAAGCGTTCGTCGCGAATTGCCGGCCACACCCTGTCGCCGAAACCAAAGTCGAAGTGAAGCGGAATGCGCGTCCTTCCAATCATGGCCAGGATCGTGGCCTCGATGCCGCCATATCGCGTCTGAACGCGGATTGGAGAGACCTTCAGCGACGCGATGTCAAAGCGGATTGCGTCATCTTCTTGGAGAGAAGTCTCCACGATTTCGAGGATTGCCTTCTCCACCGATGCGGAATCACCCCGCCCGCGCCACATGAAATCCGTGTCCATCGTCGGCCTGTAATCGAATCCGCCCTGCCAAACGACAAACATGTTTCCGCCTTTTAGGATGAAGGTGTCCGACCATCGCGAAGCGGCTATTCGCGCGAGGAAGCGTTCCGTCGCGTAGCGCACAAGGACCTCCTGGTAGTCCCACCCATTTTTCCGGGAAAGCGACAGAAGGCGAGTGAGAACCGACGCTGAAAGATTCGCTGTCATGACAGCAGCCCCTCCACGTAAGGTCGCATTGTGAACCGCATCCGGCACACGTCCGCCATGGCGTCCAGTTCTGGAATCGTGAAGGCGCGTTTTCTCCAACCATCGCGCAGAGCCTCCATCGCGACGTCCAGCCCGATCTTGCGCCTATATTTGAAGCAGTCCACGACGGTTTTCGCCGGTGAATACACCTTCGCCTTGATTCCGTCGAGATCCATTTCCAGAACGCCGGTTGAATAGGCTGGCTCCGACTGGTAGCAGCATACCGTGTGAAGTCCGCTCCCCACGGGGCAATGGCGTCCATGCGGAACGGTAATCCAAAGAGACGACGGCAGCTGCGTCGTAAGCCCGTGGATGCGCAGCGCCGAAAGCAGCGACACCACGAACGGCACTCCGCGTGCCACCAGCACGCCTATCTGGAAATACTTGCCGGGTTCCGCGTCGGCTGTTTGGTACACTCCGCGTGCCTCGTCCAGCAGGAGGCCGAGAGCGAGCCAGTTGCGGAGCCTCTGGCGGGAGATGCCAAGCGCCTCGGCGTCTTTCGTGCGAAATGTCCCGAGATTTCGCAGTTCTTCCGGGACGGGATTGTTTTTCATGGTTGCAAATTGTTTGACAAAACTGCGTCAATTATTCAGAAATGACGCTGTTTTGTCAAGTTCAACCATCACCTCGGGTGTGACCAAACTTTGTCACCGCCGAATGACGAGAGATGGTTGGCCGAATCCCCGTCGGCGTTTCGGAATTCTTTCGGGGAAAGCGCGGTGGGGCGAAATGGCTCCTTCTTTGAGGGGGCTGTCGGCGAAGCCGACTGGGGGTGTTTGCACGGCGAGCCGCATTAAGTCCATCCATTGCCGCACCATCATCACCAGACAATGGGATAGCTCGCAGAGGGCACGATGCGGCATACGCCGTATTCACCGTAGTCTTTGGCGGTAGCCAATTCATGCTTGAACAATTCATCGGGCATGCGTTTGCCGTAGTACGATTCGCCGTCAACAAAACCCGCCTTGTCGGCATACGCTACAATATCCGAACCCTTCTGCCGGAAATACGCGCGAACAGCCCTGCATGACAAACCCCTCGCTTGGAACTGAACAACGAACGATAGTGGAGTGCGGTCGACTATCACGCCCTTGGCAAAGAATTGAGTAGAAATCCCACGGTCATAAAGCGTTGCCGAGAGATCCTTTATGGTTGCAATGTCCGTATTCTTCCATACAACGCGCTCCTCTGTCGTCAAGAACGGTTCGTAACGAGGCAATTTGGATTTTGACATGGTTTTGCGCCCGTCTGTCGGTGTAAGAGAGCACGAAAACATGCAGTGGTCGCTTAAACGTCCGTCCGAATGGACGCGCATATCAGACACGGCAAAGCCCTTTACAATGATACTGTCTATCGCTTCCTTGGGATCCCATGCGATCCATGTCTTCATGGACCCATCGTTTGCAAGCGTAAACCCGGCATTCGCTAACGGCTTCCATTCGTCGACAGAATCCACATTCCAGTCGCCGCCGATGATCACGCGCGGGAAGTCTCCTACAGCCTCCAAAAGCTGGCTTATCTGCCCTGAACGCATTTCCACGTGATTCTTCGGCCAGTCTGGCTCAAGGTGCGTAGCGATTACAAGCGTTTCAAGTCCGTCGATAGTTGCGAGCATATAATGGAAGTTTGTGTTTTGGAAGTGGCAGTTGTATGCGTAAACACCTGAATCCGTGAGTGTGCAGTCATTCGCAAAGATCGAGTTCACATGGCCGCCACCGCCGGAAGATCCTTCCAGAGCAAGCTGATATCCTCCGAAAACAGTTTCTGGGGTGCGCAAAGTCTTCTCGGTGTCCATGTATGGCGAATACTCTTCGACGAGCATGATGCGCGCGCCCACAGGATCGATGAACGTGCGATAGGCTTCTCGCCACTTGTCGCCCTCTGCGGCGGGAAGTTTGGAAACGGAACTCACGCCCAGCGAGAAGTGTCCGATATTCCATGTCGCCACGGTGAACTTGCCTGTGCCACCATAAACCAAACTTGTTATCAGAGAAGCCGCACACATGGCCGCGAGTCTAGCATTCATTGATGGTTCCTTTTTTGTTCGTGTACACGTCACATGAGCATCGATATGAGGTTCTAATTCTCCTTCGACGCTATCTCGTAGTAGAATTCCGCCTCATTTGGATCGCCTGCGACATCGGCGTGGAACGTCAATAGGCCGTCTGTTAATCGGCTTGCGATTTCACGCTTTCGCGAACCGTTCGGATTGAGCGCATAGACTTTCCACATTGCCGACTTTAATGCCATCGAAACTTCGGCAGTTGCACGTCGTGCGATGCGCCCCTCCTGCTTCCCCCAGTGGCGCAGGACGCGCCTGGTCGCGTCCTCGTATTCGATGCCGTCGTTCTGCACGTCGCCGACGAGGCAGACGAGAACGCGGTCCGTTTCGGCGAGGGGCCGCGCGTCCAGGGAACTCGCCCAGATGGAGGCCGTTCCGCCCTCGACTTCCGCACGGAAGCGGCTCGTCTCGACCACGCCGGGGCGGTCCACGAAGCCACCCGATGTCCGCGGCGTGTCGACGGTGATCGAGCCGCGGCGGCGGTCCACCGTGACCGCGCCGTCGGGCGAGGTCACGACATCGCCGAAATTGCAGCCGAGGTCCGACGCGAGGTCGTCCCGCGTACGGGGGCCTTCCACCGCCCCGAACCGACGGAAGACCGATATTCCCGGCGGCGGTGTTTCGGCGACGAGTCCGCCCAGTTTCGTGCGCCATGCGGCCCAGCGGGCGTCGAACGACGTGGGGTCGGCCGATTCCCTGCCGAGCCGCGCGAGGGCGGCCGGCGGGTAGAGTGTCGCGAGGGCGGTGTCGAGCACCGGAAGGTCGCGCCGCAGGAAGAGGCAGGCGATGGCCCGCTCCGTCGCTGTGGCGACGGGGTCGCCGGCCATGTCGAAATGGTTCAGGCTTTTCCGGGAGGAATCGACGGCGTCCTTGGCGCTGCACGTCCAGCAGAAGCGCCACAGCGCGCTCCAGTCCTGAAGCGCCGCGGTGGCTCCAAGCAGGAAGGCGCAGGAGGCGCGATGCTCCCACGGCGGGCAGTAGTTGTATTCCGACACGGTGAACGGGTGGCCGAAAAGACGCCGCGTGACGTTGTAGGGGACGCCGAATTCGTCGGCCTTGCTGATGTTCGTGGGGTATTTGTCGGCAATGCGCGCGGGGAGCGTCCAGTTCGGGCCAAGCATTTCGGGGTGGGCGTAGTAGAAATGGTCGTCCACGTAGTCGAACGAGTCACGGACAAACTGCTCCGGCGTGGTGAAGCGCCAGCCGTTCATGCTCGTCACGAGGGCACGGCAGCCAATCTCGTCGCGCAGGAACGCACGCATCCGCCGAAGGAAGTCGGACTCAAGCGATGCAAGGAACTGCTGAAACGCGACAATGTGCGCCGTGGGCGAGAAACCTCCGGCGTTGAAACCGGGGGCGGCGTCAAAGGCAACCACGCGGTCGGCCCTGGGAATTTCGAGCACGGCCGGCGGCAGGGTGTCGGGAACGGTCCCGTAGGCGGGGTCTTCGGCGCGGCGTTCCGCCAGCCACCCGCGCCACTTCGGCAGCACCAGGTCTTCGAACTCCCGGTAAGGGGCGATATCCCAATTGCCGAGGTTCCCCTCGTTGACAAGCGAAAGCCACGCGAGCGTCGGGTCATCGGCGTAGCGGAGGCCGGTATGGGGATTCACGTGTTCGAGGAAACCGCGCGCGAAGGCGAGGTAGTTGGACATGGCGCCGTCGTGGAAATGGAGCAGCACCTTGAACCGGCTCGTCGGGATGTCGCCGTCGCGGTCCTCGCCGATGTCGCGCCACAGCACCTTGCGCGAGACGTAGAGGTCGGTCGTGACATAGACGCCCTTCTCGCGGCACGCGGCCATCAGCGCGTCCATGCGGGCGATGTCGTCTGGCAAAGGACGGGGGGAATCCTCCCCCCGAACCCCTCCGGCGCGTTCGCGCAAGGCTTTCGCCCATGCGTCGTCATGGTGGTGGAGGCGGATGGAGTTGTAGCCGAGGCGGACGAGGTTTTCGACAAGCCGGCGCGACTCGTCCGGCGGGAGGTAGTTGCCCCCCTCGCAGAAGTTCACGCCCATGAAACGCCGCGGCTCGCCCGGACGGCCCTCAAATTCGAAATGTTCACCGCGCGCGATGACGCGGCCGTATTTGCCGCAGGGTCCGTCGGCGAAGCCGAATCCGGAGAAGTCGAGCGCGCTTCCGGGCGCGACCTCGGTGCATGGCGTCGCCGGAATCCAGTCCGCCGAGCGACGGATGACGAACGTCGACGGTTCGGCGTCCGCGGAGGACGCCAGAGCCGCCGCCAACGCCCCGATGCACGCCGCAATGCGCTTCGTCATGGCTCGCACGGCCTAGCGGATGACCATGACGAAGGGGCTTTCCATCTCCTCCGCGACGCAGAAGAGGCCGATTCCCCAAACGGGATCGTCGGAAGGCTCCGTGAACCGCCCTGTCGAAACGATGAAGTCGTCCGGCTGGCGACCATAGCGGGCAAGACGGGTCCAAGCGCCGTTTGTCTCGCTCCAGCGCAGGACGGCAAGCCGGTTGCCCGAATCCTTTACCTTGCTCTGGTCGTATCGGAAGTCCAGTTCCGCCCACTCGATGTCCTGGCGGGTCGATTCCGTGAAGGAGGTGCGGCTGTCGAAGACGCCCGCCTTCCAGAAGCCGAGCGGCGCGTATTTCGCGTCCAGCGCATCGGCATGGGCGTCGGAGCGGTCGTCCGCGAGGAGCATCACGCCGAGATTCTTCCCGGCGGCTTTCCATGGCACCCGCACGTTAACAAACACGGCGTTGATCAAGTCCGGCTTTCTGAGGCCCCGGCCGCAACCTACGGCGTTCGTCCCCTCCCGAAAGCCCCAGGCGTCCCCGCCGTTGTCCAGCACGACGTTGACGCCGGGCATGATCACCGCGCCCTTGTTCACGGCGAACCAGCCGTTCGAGCGCGTCGATTCCGCCCCAAAGAGGACGTTCGTCACCTGCCACATGGCGGAGCAGTCAAGCGTCCGCTCCACGGCTTCGCCGTCGGCAACAATCCGCCCGTTGCCGAGACGGGCGTAAACACTCCCGGCGTCGTTCCCTCTCCCCAGGACGGTTCCCCAGCCGGAGACTTCGCCGTAGGAGCCGTCTCGGACCGCCCTCGTCCCGTCCGTGGCCGCGCCGATCCACATCGAGTCCTCGGACCGGCTCTCCCCGAAATCGCTTATCACGCGGAACGTCCCCCCGCGCAGCCGGACGCGGCCTTCGCCAATGGTCGTGGCATTGCCGCCAAGATACGGGAGCCCCGCCTGGAAAATCGCCCCGTCCTCCACCTGCACGAGTCCCGTGCCTCCTCCCGTCCCGCAGCCGACGCGGGTGTAGCCGTAGATGCTGCTACCGCTCGCGTACCAACGGAAGTTGAACGTCCCGGACTTGACCAGCAGCGCGCCGTCGCCATTGACGCCGACGTCGAGATTCCGCGGGTTGTCAAGCTTGTTGACGCCGCCGTCGTGGACGTAAACGCCGGAGGAACCGGCGTCGCGGCCGATCGTCGTGTCGCCACCCCAGGAGTGGCATCCGGCGTTCGTCACCGTGCCGACGCCCGTGCCGCCCACGACGAGCACGCCAGCGTTCGTTGCGCCGGCCTGGATGTCGAGGCACCCGAATCGGTATGTGCCTTCTGGATAGACGCCGGCTCTGCAGGTCGTGCCGAACTCTTCGGTACCGCCGCGCGTGATATTCAGCGTCCCGCCGGACACGATGCGCACGGTCGCGGGATGGTTCGCATCGTTCGAAGCCGCCTTCAGGCTCCAGAAATTTGAGGTGGCGTTGGTGACAATCGCGACATGGCCGTGGGGCATGTTGACATCGGCGTTTCCAAGGCCGGTCGCCTTCTCCGTGTAGGTGTACCACGTCCACCAGCAGTTCAGGTCGTCCCAGTAGCCCTGCTTCGTGGTTGCGTCGCCCTTGAACCAGATGCCGGCGTGGGCTGGAATGGCGAATGCGGCCAGTGCGGCCACGACGATTGCGGTTGTCGAGTTCCTTGCATTCATGGTTGCTCCGTTCGTGATGACAGGTCGCGTGGGGATTTTCCGGCACCTTGCCGACTCCCCGCAACAGCGCAGACATACTACCATGCCTAAACTGGGAAAAAAGGATAATCAAATGAATTTTTCCGCGAAAATCAGATAATATTTGATTGACAGCGGCGATGGCAGACACTATGATTGGATGCATGAAAATCAAAGCAGGGGAAGCGGACCTTCCACATAGTCCGAAGCGCATCCTCGTGGCGAACTGGATGAACACAGCGCCGACACAGCGGACGCTGGACGGCGTCCTGTCATTCGCACGCAGAAACGGCCTGTCCTGGGACGTGGAATCGCTGCCCAAATTCCAGGAGGACACGATACAGTTCGCACTAAAGTCGCGCAGCCTCGACGGTGCCATTACCGACTTCGATTCAGAGGTCGTATTCCCCCTTTTCGGCGGCACATCAATTCCCGTTGTATTCCTGTGGAAGGATGCAGTGCTGCCTACGTGCCCGCTGCGGCGCATGTCGCTGGTGCAGGTGGGATTCCGCGACGTGGGGCGCGCGGCGGCGCGCCATTTCCTTGAGAGGCGAGGCTATCGCTCCTTCGCATACGTCGAAGCGACGCGCGATCCGGCCTGGTCAGCAGAGCGTGGCGACGCCTTCCGCGCCGCCGTTGCGGCGACCGGGCTGCCGTTCAGCCGCTTCTCCGCCCAAGGCGGGACGTTTCACGTGTCGTTTGCCAGCCGGAAGGAACTGGCATCGATCGCGGAATGGCTTGCGGCGTTGCCGAAGCCGGTCGCGGTATTTGCTGCGACTGACGAGCGGGCGCGAGACACGCTGCTGGCCTGCAGGGAAAGAAAACTTGCCGTTCCGCGTGACGTGGCAATCCTCGGCGTGGACGACGATGAGTTCCTGTGCCTCCACGTGACCCCGAACATCTCCAGCGTGGCGATGGACTACGAGGCGCTCGGACGGATTGCCGCCGAAGAACTGTGGCGCATGATGGAGGGTGGCAAGGCAAGGCGGTGCGACCTCGAAATGCCGGTGCTTGGGGTGTCGGCGCGGGCCTCGACCGCGCCCCAGGGTATTGGCGGGCCTCTTGTAAACGCCGCGCTCGACTGGATCGACGCCCACGCCTGCGAGGGCGCGACCGTCGCCGACGTTGCGAAGGCCGTCCACGCAAGCCGCCCGCTTCTCGACCTGCGGTTCAGGCAGCTGCATGGCGGGACCGTCCTCGGAGCGCTGAACGACCGCCGTCTGCGCGAGGTGCAACGGCTCCTGCGCGAGACGGACGACTCGGTCGAGGCCATCTGCGGCAAGGCAGGCTTCAACGACACCAGCGGGTTGCGCCGGCTTTTCCGCAGGCGCCACGGCTGCTCCATGCGCCGGTGGCGCCGGATCAACGCACCCGACGCGCCCCGGACACCGCAATGATTTCGTAATAGAGGCGCGCGCCGGAGGGGCCGCGCGCCGAGACGCGGAAGCACAACGCGCCGTTTCGGACGGCGGCCGGCACTTCGCCGCCCCGACGACCTGTCGCGTCGAACCAGAAGACCATCTTACCGGAAGAACAAAACCGTTGCGGGCGGTTCGCCGGCGAATGTCGCCAGGCTTGCGGCGAATGCCATGGTTGCCAGTGTTTTCATGCCTTCACCATCCGATGAAGATGTCTCCCGTGACGTTGCGCCACACGGCGCACGGGCCGTCGGGCGTGTCCTCCCATTCGGGGGCGACAGGCTCGGCGAGCATGTTCCAGTTGGATCGGACAAGTTCGACGGTGGACCCACCGTCGCGGCTTCCGGCAAAATCCGCAGGCGGGAAGAAGCGGAGGGTGGCGTTTTCGAGGCCCTTGACCTGCAGGTGCCCGGCGAAGCCGGGATAGGCCGCAAAGCCTGTCTTCACGGAGACGACGCCTTCGGCCTGGCCGTCCGCGAAAAGGCGGCACTCGCGGCGCCACGACTTGTCGGGGTGCCAGATCGCCTCGCCGCCGCGGAGGAGGGTTTCGCGCTCGGTGAGGAGCGGTGCGCCATAGGGGGTGCGGACGCGGAGCGAGGCGGTGGTGTCGGGCGTGTAAATGTGGAAGAGGAAGGCGTTGTCGTGGCGCGAAAGGTTGGTGCGCGGCGGAAGGGTGGCGGGCGTCGGCAGGTCGGCGGCGAAGCTCCAGCCGGAGAGGGCAGCCAGGGCGGCGCGCATGAGGCGCTCGACGGGGAAGATCTGGGTCGGCGGCGCGTAGTCGAAGTGGCGGCGGTTTTCGAGGTTGATGCCGTCGCAGGGCGTCACGGAGCGCACGTAGGCGAAGGCTCCTCGGCGCGCCGCGAGGACGCGGCGCGCGCCGGAGGAGGAAACGGCCGCGGCGAGGATTTCCGCCGGCTGGGCGCTTGCGCCCCAAGAGGGGAGGCGGTCTCCAGACCGCCGTGGTTTCTTGGCGAGCTGGAGCTCGCCCCCCCCCTCTGCGGGCGCTTCGCAGAGGCCGCCGCCGTCGAGGGCGGGCGTCACGCGGATGCGGGAGGCGAGGCCCGGCACTTCCGTGCCGGGCACGGAACAGAAGTCTCCGGGGAGGGCGCACGCTCCGGGAGAGCCGCAGACGCGGCCGGAGGCCGCATCCCCAAGCGCCACCCCGAACTCGCCGTCGAGCGGCTCGGCGAGGGAGAGGCCGAGGCGGGAGAGAAGCGCCTGCGGAGCGCCCGCGAGCGAACCATAGATCAGAAATCGCGCGCCGCGCGCTTCCCAGGCTTCGAGCGCCGCAAAATTTTCCGCGGAAAGCAGCGCGGAGACGGGGAGGATGAAGATACCGGCGGGCGACGGCTCGCCGGGACGGCTCGCCCCACCATTCACCCACGCGCGCCAGTTGGCGGTGGAGACAACCGTGTTGAGCGGCAGGCCGCCCTGGAGCGCCTCGCCAAGGAAGAAGTCCTCGTTGAAGATGCGGGATATTTCCTCGCCACGCATTTCACCGTTCAACTTTTCAACTTTCAACTTTTCAACTCCTTCGGGGAATACTGCACCGCAGTATTCCCCGAAGGGATAGACCCACACGAGCGGCGCGGGGCGATCGGGGGCGGTGTCGAATGCGCGGAGAATGTGCGGCGCCACGTCGCGCGGCACCTCGTCCGGCATGCGGCCCAGGGTGTCGTCCACCGAGAGGAACGCCACGCTGTCGGGTGTCTGCACCGAGCCGTCGGCGCGGACTCGGGAAATGGAGAGCGGCGCGTAGATGTCCCAGGGTTCGCGGGCGTAGCGGTCGAGCCACGGACTGTTCATGAACCACGGGTCGTGCGTATAGAAGCGGAAGGGGAAGCCGCGCCCCTTGGGGAGTTCCGCGACATGGCTCATCCAGGCGGCCAGTTCGAGGCCGGTGTTGAAATTGAGCGCGGCCCACGGCGAGTTGACCGGCGGCTCGATGCGCCCTTCGGCGTAGAGCGGGCCGAGCGGGGCGGCGTCGGTCGCGATCTCGACGCCGGCCGAGAAGTTGCTGCCTCGCGTCTCGACGACGGCCTCCGGACAGGCGGCGAAGAAGTCGCGCCAGAAGCCGAGCATCTTCGCCGACGCCTCCGGGATGCGCTCCGGGTGGAAGGCCTGCTTGTCGAAGAGCGCGCCCGTGACGCCCCACGTCTCCTGGCCGAATCCCATGCCGTTGGAGAGCCAGATGTAGTCGAAGCCGAAGGCGCGGGCGAAGGCGCGGTATTGCGCGCCGAGGAACGCGCCGACGGAAAGCCCCTCCGGGATGCCCTGCGGAAAGGCGGCGTAGCGGCGGGAGTCGGCGTGGAGCGACGCGGAGCAGACGAGGAAACTGCCCGGATAAAGCGTGTTGCCGAGCATCACCTCGCGGTGGCGGCGGAACTTGAAGTCGGAAATCGCTAACTCCGGGCCGTTGTCGAACATCGTGCCGACGCGGATTTCGCGCCCCAGCACTTCGCGCGCGGCGTCGCGGATCGCGGCGACGGCGTCGCGCAGCCACGCATACGGCAGCGGCGCGGCGACATCGTCCGGGAACATCTTCGCCGGGAACTGGTGCGTGTTGCGGCGCTGGCGCGGCGTGGGATTTTCGGGTCGAGGACAGTGGTTCGCGCAGCCGCACCAGCAGGCCCACTCGAACGTGTCGGAGAAGTCGCCCGACCAGTCCAGCAATTCGCTGCCGTCGGCCGTAAAGAGCATGACGGAGACCTGATCCGCGCGATCGGCCAGCGCGCGCCATTGGCGGAACATCGTGCGCGCGGCGGAGCCTGCGGCTGTGACGGAGCGAGGCCCTTTCGATGGAGGCTCGGCGCGGCCGGAGGCCGCACCACCCACGAGCGCCTTGGCGCTGATTTCAAGCGTGATGTTGCGAAGAGGGTTCATTGCTTTTCCTCCGTCACGACCACCGTCTCGATGCCGAGGGCGCGACCGAGCTTCTTCAGCTCGGCGGCGTGGTGGCCGATGCCGAGCGCGAAGTGATGCGTGGGGCCTTCGAGCGACCAGCGGCGCAGGAAGGCGCAGACATCCGGCCCGAAGCGCCCGTGCGTGTTGGTGTTGCCGGTCGCCGGAATCGGGCCGGCGACGGACTCGCCCTCAGCGACGATGAACTTGAACGAGCCGTCGCTCTTGAGCCCGATCGACATCATCGTGATCGGTCCCTCCTTGATGGAGAACTCGACGCCCGCGCCGCTTCCGGGCTTGCCATGGTATTTCCTGAGCGAGCGCAGCACGGGGCGCCCGGCGGCGATGTTGAGGTGGTGCGGGCCGTCGTGGCCCACGAGCACCGTGTCGCGGCCGAAGTCGATCGGATGGAACTCCGCGAAGGAGCCGCCGATCTCCAGCCGGTCGAAGATCATCATCGCGATGCAGTTCTTGAGGTCGAACTCGCCGCACATCGGGAAGCCAGCCGCCGTGAGGAGGGAGTTGCCGACGATGAAGTTGGTGACGAGATCGCGCGTCTCGGAGCCCGGCTGTCCCTCGTAGTAGTAGGCGAGACCGTCGAGGGCGCGCTTTTCGATGAAGCGCTCCAGCGCCACGGCGGCACGGGCCGCCACGTCGAGGTCGTGCTCGGTGAGCTTCTCGGTCCAGGGGTCGGAGACGGGATCCGGCGTGTCGAAGAAGCCGAGGATGCGGGTCTTCATCTGCGCAATCTCGGATTGCGCAGATGAAGGTTGAAACGTGGAAAGGTTGGAAGGTTGAAAAGTTGATGGCACGGGCAGCTCGCAGGGAGCCGCACCAGCCGGCAATTCGCGGTAGAAGGCAAGCACCTCGTCGGGCTCGCAGAGGGCGACGTGGCACCCGAAGGCGCGGGCTACGGCGGTGGGATCGACCTGCATGTCATACATCGCCTCCAGAGCGTGGCCCATGAGGCCGATGCGGGCGCGCCGCAGGTCGTGCAGGACGCGCGCCACGGCGCACCACTGCCGGATTTCGCCGTCCGCGCGGGCGTCGCCCTCCAGACGGCCGATCACCACGTCCGCCACGGGGCGGCCGAGACGCTCGGCGACGCCGGTGAACTCCGGCACCGCGCAAAGGTCGTCGTTGAGAAGCTGGCGGTAGATCGTGGCGTGCTCGTAGTCGAGACGCTCGTCGGGCTGGAGCGCCACCAGGACAATCGGACAGGTCAGTTCTCGCACGAACGGGACGAACGTCGAAGAAGTGGCGTAGGTCGCCATGTCCACGAAGAGCAGGTCGAGGTCCGCCGCCTTCATCGCCGGAACCATCGCCGCCGCCCGCTGCGGGTTGTCCGCCATGCCGAAGCGCCGCACAGCGTCCTGTGGCCGCTGTGCGGCGCTTCGGCATGTTGAAAGGTTGAAAGGTTGAACCGTTGAAACGGTCGGCTCGCCGGGACGGCTCGCCCCACCTTGAAGCTTTGCGGCGAAGGCGTCCTCCTTGCGCCTCATGTCGTCGAGGAGGCCGGGACACTGCGCCCAGTAGGTGTCGAGCCCGACGCTCACCAGGCCGATGTTGGCGGCGAGCGGCTTGCGGCGGTTGACATGCGGGAGAGCGGAAGATTGCATCGGAAACCGGAGGGGAACGCGCGTTGGTTGAATCGCGGTTTGCGGTGCCCATCCTAACGCAGGGGCAAAATTCCGGTCAAGACTTCTTTTTGGCTGACTTGCTCTTTTTGGCAAAGCATGGCATGATTCTGGGCATGCCATACCGATACAGATACTTCCCGGAGGTGGAAGCGCAGAAAGAGTGGGGACTTTTCGTCACGTGCGCAGGGCGCGGGCGGACGGATCCGGGCGCCGAGTTTCCGTCGCACGAGCATCCCGACGAATACTACTTCACATGGGAGCGCGGGCGCGTGCTCGGGGAATGGCAAATCAGCCTCGTGGAGGAAGGGCGCGGGGAGGCGGAGATCGGGGAGCGGCACTTCGAACTCGGCCCCGGGTCGCTGCTCGTGCTCGCACCGGGAGTCTGGCACCGGTATCGGCCGGATCCGCGGACGGGGTGGAGCTCATGCTGGGCGGGCTTCGGGGGTGACATGGCGGGGCGGCTCGTGCGTGGCGCGGGATTCGGCGGCGAAGGAGGCTTTCATTCCGTCGCGGAGGCGCCGGCGCGCGCGCTTTTCAATTCGGCCGTGGCCGACATTCTGAGCGACGGCACGACGCGCCCGTATGCGGCGGCGGCGCGGCTGCACACGCTTCTGGCCGAACTCGCGGAAGTGTCCCGTGGCGGGGAGAGCCGCGCGCGGCGCGAGGAAATCGTGCGGCGGGCGCAGACGCTTCTCGCCGAAAAGTGCGGCGAAACGATCAATCTCGACGCGCTGGCCGCGTCGCTCGGCCTGCCCTACCGGACATTCCGGCACGTCTTCACGTCCGAATGCGGCATGCCACCGCACCGATGGCAGCTGCGCATGCGGCTGGAGCGAGCCAAGCGGCTGCTGGAATCAAGCGACATTCCGGTCGCGGAAATCGCGGAACTGCTCGGATTCCGGTCCGCGTGGCATTTCGCGCACTTCTTCCAGCGCGAAACCGGAACCTCCGCCACGCGCTACCGCGCGGCCCGCGCGGCGGATCGTCCGCGCAAGACCTGACGGACCGAGGGGAGACGGCATCCGGACCGCCGTTTGACGTTTTGTTTGAGGACGAGTCGCTAGGGCAGCGCGATCTGGATTTTATGCTTGGCGTTCGCCGCGCATTGTGGTATGATTTCCGCCATGCAAGACACGGAACAGACACTGCCTAAAATCAACGACGTCAGCGACGACTTTGCCGTTCTTCGCAAAAACAACGCGATTTACGTCGATAAGACGGCCTTTGTCCAAAGCCTTGCGACCGCAAAAGGAGTATCAGTGTCATGACACGGGGAATTGTAATCATTTCGGACGGCAAAGATTCTGAAATTCTTTACTCGGCTTCAGACTCCTATCCAACAGCCCTCGGACGATCTTTAGTTGAATTTTGCGACTCAAATTCCGGCACGGTCATGCCCTTGACGGAGTTGTCTTTTCATCTGATGAAATCCATCCCTAGCTTGGATTTTTACCGAATGCCAGAAGATCCAGGGTTGGATTTTGTCTATACAATGAAACTAAAGGGCGGCCTTTGTCCTAAGGACTTGCAATTCCAGCATGTCAATTCAAATGGGAATTTTAGCTGTCGAATACCAACTGACTTGTCGAAACCGGAGAATGTGCGCATGGTTGTCGAGGAAAGCGACCGTGAAAGCAATGCCTATTGGACACGCCAGAAAGAATTGAACGAATCGATTTTGCCCTGTCCACATTGCGAGCGGAAAGGATGGACGGCATATTCGCCACATCATGCTTTTTCTCCAAAGGGAGAAAAGGTTCATTGCTTCATCGATCACTGTCCTGGTCATTCGGTGACAGAGTGGCATGACACATTTGAAGAAGCGATTGACGAATGGAACACATGGGTGAGGAAAGAGAGGCAAAGACTTCATGACGGCACCTTCAGCGCTTCGCCGCGCCGAGGCCATAGGGCGTGATTAAGGACGCATGGACATGGAATGGGCGAAGTCTCGGACGAGGAGGTGCGCCGACATCGTGGCGAAGCACAAGAAGGGAATCTACGTCTTCGAACTCAAGGTCGGCGAGCCGGCGGACGCGGCATTCACCCAGATTCGTGAAAAGGGCTACGCCGACCCGTATCGCGCCTCGGACAAGCCGATCTGGCTCATCGGCCTCTCCTTCGACCGCGAGTCCCGCAAGCTCGTCGATTGCGCCGCGAAGCCGTATGTGTGAATTGCAAGTTCAATGACACAACGGGTTGGACAACGCAATGTCCCGCACCATACTCTACGTCGGCTACGATCCCTGCTACGCTCTGCTGCGGCGGCGCAGACTGTCGGGCATCCGTCGTTGCGCGAAGGCGTTCGACCTCGGAGTGGCGACCTTGACCCCGGAGGAGGCGACTCCCGCCGCCGTTCGCGCCACCATAGAGCAGTTCCATGCCGTCGGCTGCATCGTGGAATGCTGGCTGGCGCAATACGACCTTCCGCCACGCCTTTTCCGCTCTCTGCCCGTCGTTTACTTCAATCCGCCGGAGCGACGCGCATGGCAAGGTGTCGCCACGGTCTCATGCGACGAGGCCGCCGTCGCCCAGGCGGCGTTCGGGGAGCTCTCCTCCGGACTGCCGCCATGCTATGCGGTCGTCGGCGGCGGGCCGAAGCGGGCGAACCCATGGGCGCGCGAGCGCGTTGCGGCGTTCCGCGCTTGTTGCCGCAAGGCCGCCAAGCCATGCCGTGTTTTTCCGGAACGCCCTGAAGAGACCGCAGCCGCCCGGGAGGCGAGGCTGTCGCGCTGGGTCGCGGCGCTGCCCGCCCATTGCGCAATCTTCGCCGTGAACGACGGCATCGCGGCAAAGGTCGCCAGCGCACTCGCTTCGGCGGGCCGCGTCTGTCCGCGTTCGGTCACGCTTGTCGGTGCCGACGCGGCGGAGGTCCCCGATGACGGCAGGCCTGCATCGTCCATCTCCTCCATCAGACTCGACTTTGAACTCTCGGGGTATCTGGCCGCGAAGGCGATCACGAGAATGACGGTCGCGGGGAACGTGAAGAAAGCAATTGGAAATGGTGCTTCCACTGCGACCCCGGTTGCGGAAGATCCCACCTTCGGTCCTCTGCTGTGCATCCGGAGGCAATCGACGCGGGGGCGCGGCCGGCACGAGCCGTGGGTGATGAAAGCGGTGGAGATGATCCGTGCCGAGGCGTGCTGCGGACTCACCGCAACCGCGCTCGCCGCCAGGTTCCCCGTTTCGCGCAAGCTCTTCGAGCTGCGCTTCCGCGAGGCGACCGGCCACTCCGCGCTCAACGAAATCCTGCATGTCCGCATGGAGCGGGTCTTCGATTACTTGGCGCGCCCGGACTTCCCGATCAGCGCAATCGCGGACTTCTGCGGATTTCGTTCCGACCGGGAACTTCGGAACTTGTTTCTTGCCCGAACCGGAACCTCCATGCGCGCGTGGCGCGCAACGCGGCGCTAGTTAGCGGTTGACGCCCATATAATTGTTTGTCCAAAACTGCCATTCATTTGCGGGGCATGGTGCATCATTCGAGTTGCCGCGGTGCGGAGCGGCAATGTCCGCCGTTTGCCAGACCGTGGTGATAAAAAACAACACAGGAGCAAGCATGAGAATCTTGGCACGAACATGGACTCTGGCCGTCGCGTCTGCGGCGGCGGCAGCGATGCCCCTTTCTTTCGTCGCGTCGGCTGACACATACACCCTCTCGCACTGGGATTTCAGTTCGGATTCGTCCGGCGAATTCGACATCACGGGTCACAACGACCTCGTGAACGCCGGCGGCGCGACTTTCGCGGACGGCGCCGCCGTCTTCGACGGCACGGCCCGCGAGTTCGCCACGGGGCACAACGTCGATTTCCGCGAAAACCAGCCCTACACGATCGAGTGCTTCGCCCTGGCGGAGCCGGACTGCGACGGCATGGTCATGGAACTGAGCCCGAACATCTCCGCTAACCAGTCGCAGGGGGCCGCCTATCCGGGCAGTTTCTACATCTACGCGAGGGAAGGCGTGATGGTACGGGGGTCCAACGGCCGCTACAACGGTGAGAAATTCGACTCCGGAAGCATCTGCGACGGGCAGTGGCACCATCTGGCCGTAATCGTCAATCCTGCGGGCGAAACGGCGGCGGACAAGGTGCAGCTCTACCTTGACGGCGTCCGCCAGACGGGCCACTGGCAGAACAACACCGATTCGATCCTGCGGCCCTACCGCCTCTACGTCGGCTCGCGCGGCGGGACGGCCCTCCCGTTCAAGGGGAGGATCGACGACGTGCGTATCACGGAAGGCGTCCTTTCGCCTAGTCAGTTCCTGCAATCCCGCTCCTCCGGCACCATCGACGTCCGGGCATATTGGAAATTCGACGACGGCGACGCGCTCGCCGACGCCAGCGGCAACGGCAACGCGCTCCAGGGATCGCAGGGCGTCACGTTCGCGAACGGCTGCGCCTCCTTCGACGGCACGGCGAGCAACGTGCGGACGGTGAATTCGCTCGACCTCGGCGCCTGCACGGACGCGACGGTCGAGTTCTTCGTCAGGAGACACGCCGGAGCGAACTCCCTCGGCATGGTCATGGAGCTTTCGCAGCAGGCCACGAGCTATTCCGGTGCCTTCTACTTCTCGCTCGACGAGGCCGGCCCGGGAGCCGTCAACGGCCTCTTCCGCCTCGCCGACGGCTACCGCTGCGGCAATTCGCCGACATGCCAGCTTAACGCCGGCTGGCACCATGTCGCCCTCGTCAAGGACTCCTCGAATTCCGGCAACGCCTACTGCGTCAGCCTCTACGTCGATGGCGTCCGCATGAGCGACTACGCTGGTGCCGCCCGGAACTCCGGCGCATCCCTGCGCAACGACGTCCTCTACATCGGCTCCCGCAAAAACGGCCAGTTCTTCCTCAATGCCGACATCGACGACATCCGCATCACCGCCGCCGCGCTCCAGCCCGGCCAGTTCCTGCGCAAGCGCACCGGCCCGCTCGACGACGTAATCGCCTACTGGCCGTTCGACAAGATGGCCGGCATCGCCGCCGATGCCAGCGGCAACGGAAACGCGCTCACGGGGAGCGGCGTGACCATCACGGACGGCGGCTCGGCGGCGTTCGACGGCTCGCAGGGCGGCTTCGCGACGCTTGCGCCGCTGCCGCTCCACCCATACGAATCCATGACGGTGGAATGGTTCATGAAAACGGCCATGCAGGATGTCGGAATCGTGATGGAGACATCGGCGAACGCCCTCAACAATTCCGGCGCGTTCTACGCCGCCGCCAACGAGTACGCCGGATTCCAGATGACGCGGACGCACAATCTCGTGTCCGGCTGGTCCGCGGCGGACGGCCGCTGGCACCACTACGCGCTCGTGTACGACTTCGGCGCGACGACGGCCGACATCGTGCGGCTCTACCGCGACGGCGTCCAGATTGCGACGCATTTCTCGTCCAACACCGGCGCCGCGAGGCTTCGGGCCGAGCGCCTCTTCATCGGTGCGCGGAACGGTTCGCAGTATCCGTTCGTCGGCGAATTGGACGACATCAGGATCACCGGCCGCGCGCTCGCGCCGGCGGAGTTCATGGCGGAGCGCAGCAGCGTCCCCGTCGCGTTCACGCTCATCGTCCGATGAATGGCCCGAACCTAGCGCCTCTCCGTCCCGGCGAGATCACGGCGCGCGGGTGGCTGCGCGCCCAGCTGGAACTTTCCCTTCAGGGTCTGGGCGGCCATCTGGGCGAGATCGAGCCCGACCAGATGGAGAAGCCCTACGTCAC
>CAMNCG010000041.1 GCA_946534105.1 uncultured Verrucomicrobiota bacterium | reverse complement strand
CCGCGGCCGCCCCGGCCGAGGGCGCCCCGGCCGAAGGCGCCGCGGAAGCGGCGGCCGACGCCGCGCCGTCTGCCGGCGATCTCGCGGCCCTCGCCGGCATGGCGGGAGACGCCCTCGCGGCTGCGGGCGGCGGGGCGTTCGACCTCGCCACGGCGGCGGCCCCGCTCCTCGCGAGCGTCGAGCAGAAGGTCTTCGTCCATGCCCGCGAGGTCCGCGCGGCGCTGCGCGAATGCGAACGCATCGCCGCCGAGGAGCTGCCCCTCTTCGAAGGCAGCCGCGACGACGTGCCGCTCGCGGCGCTCGAATCCGCGCTCAAGGCCCGCGAATCGGCGTGGGACGCCCGCACCAACCAGATCGCCCGCATGCGCGAGCGCCTCGACCGCATGGACAAGGCGACGCGCGAGATGCGCCGCGGCGTCGCGAAGGTCGTCCAGGAAGGCCAGCGGTACGTCCGCGAGCGCGAGCGCCGCGAGGCCGAGGCGGCTGCCGCCGAGGCCGCGCGCCAGGCGGAACTCCGCAAGCAGGAAGAGGCGGCGGAAGCCGCCGCGCGCGGCGCCGAGGAGGCCGGGCGCGTCCGCGAGGTCGCGGAATCGCGCCGCGAACTGCTCGACAAGTTCGAGTACGCCACGTTCGCCGAGCGCATGAAGCGCATGGAATCCGAGCTTGCGACGCCCGAGGGCAAGGAAGAACTGCGGCTCGTCGTCGAGCGCGCCGAACGCATCGAGGCCCTCCGCAAGTGGCTGATCGACGACGTGAAGAAAAACGGCGAAGTCCCGCGCGGCTTCCGCGGAAAGACCCTCCAGGGCATCTCGAAGGACGGCAAGAACCTCGTCGTCAACCTGATGCCGGAGTTCCCGATCGAGAAGATGACCGTCGCGGACTGGGTCGTGCTTTCCCGCGCGCTGCTCGAAAACCGGCGCCCGGAGCGCGGCGGCATTTCCCCCTCCGAACACGGCGACATGCTCTTCAACACCGCTCTCTTCGCCTACGTCCACGGCAACGGCGATCTCGGCGCGATGGCGCTCTCGAAGAACCTCGCCAAGCGCGCGGTCGAGCTGCGCGCGGCCCTCCGCAACGACGCCGAAAAGCTGCTTCCGCTCCTGCGCGAGGAGGAAGGGGAGGGCGAAGAGGGAGGCGCGGCCCCTTCGGAAGCCGCCGCGGCTCTCGAATTCTAGGTCCGGATCCGCATGAAGAAACCTTCCGCAAACGCCAAGACGGTCGTTGGGGCCGTCGATCCCGACGTCCTCGCCTTCACGGTCGGGCAGGACCCGGTCCTCGACCGGCGGCTCGCCGAGTGGGACTGCTACGGCACCGCCGCCCACGTGAAGACCCTCGCGGGCATGGCGTACGAGCCCCGCATCTTCTCGAAGGCGGAGTGCGCCGCCGTGCTGCGCGAACTCGCCGCGATCCGCGACCGCGCGCGCGCCGGCGCGTTCGAAATCACCGAAGAGGACCAGGACTGCCACCTCGCCATCGAGCGCAATCTCACCGAGAAGCTCGGCGACCTCGGCAAACGCGTCCACACCGGCCGCTCCCGCAACGACCAGAGCGCCACCGCGGTACGGCTCTTCGTGCGCGACCAGTTTTTCGGCGCGCGCGCCGAAGTCGCGGATCTCGCCGCGGCGCTCTCGGCGTTCGGCCGGAAGCACCGCGCGCTGCCGATGGTCGGGCGCACGCACCTGCAGCCGGCCATGCCGAGCAGCGTCGGCGTCTGGGCCGGCGCGTACGCCGAGGAGCTCGCCACGGCCGACCTGCCCCTGCTCGACGCCGCGGCCGGGAACGCCGACCGCTGCCCGCTCGGCTCGGCGGCTTCCTACGGCGTGCCGCTCCCGATCGACCGGGAGCTGACGGCCCGCCTCCTCGGGTTCGAACGTCCGGTCTGGAACGTCCTCGCGGCGGGCAATTCCCGCGGCAAGGTCGAGGCCGAGGCGGTCGCCGCGCTCGCGCAGACCATGGTCACGCTGTCGCGCCTCGCGCAGGACCTGATCCTCTTTTCGATGCCGGAGTTCGGCTACTTCTCGCTTCCGAAGGAGTTCTGCACCGGTTCTTCGATCATGCCGCAGAAGTACAACCCGGACGTCTGCGAGCTCGTCCGCTCGAAGGCCGCGCAGGTCTGCGGCCTTTCCGCGGCGGCGAACGGCATCCTGCTCGGCATGCCCGGCGGCTACAATCGCGACCTTCAGGACACGAAGAAGATCGTCATGGAGGCGTTCGACACGACGCGCGCGTCGCTCCGGATCCTCGCGCGCCTCGTCGGCGGCCTTGCCGTCCATCCGGACCGCCTGCGCGCCGCGTTCGCCGATCCGGGCGTCTTCGCCACCGACCGCGCGCTGGAACTCGTCGCCGGCGGGATGCCGTTCCGCGACGCCTACCATCAGGTGCGCGACCATCTCGAAGACCTCCGCGGCATGGATCCCGACGTCGCGATCGCCCGCAAGACGCATCTCGGCGCCCCGGCCGACCCCGCGCTCTTCGACGGGCTGGACGCCGAGCTGCGCCGCGTCCGCGCCAGTCTGCGCGTCCGCCGCGCCGCCGTCACCGCCGCGCTTCGCAAACTCCTGCCCTGAACGAATTTTCGCGCTTCTCCGATGAAACTCCCGTCCACCGTGCTTTCCGCGCTTTCGGCCGCCGCCGTCGCCGTCGCGGCCTTCCCGTCCCCCGCCGGCGCCTGGTCGCTCTTTTCGGGCGAACGGTCCCGCCTCTGGCACGACATCGGCGAGGCGCGCGAAAAGGCGGACGCGGAGCGCGACGAGGGCCGGGTGATGGGCGAGATCGAAGCGCTTTCCGACGTCGGGCGCATGCTCTCCGAGATGGCCGACCGGTTCCCGGAGTACAAGGCCGGCGAAGTGGCGTCGTTCCGCGCCGAAGTCGCCGACCGCATGCGCGAACTCATGGCCGGCGTGCGGTCCGGTGAAATCGCGGTCCCCGAGCCCGACGCCGCCTGGCGCGGCGAGGACGCCGCGGCCGTCTCGAACCCCGCCGCCAAGGGCGCTTCCGGGCCGGCGGAGGGTCCCGCCTTCCGCCTGGGGATTCCAGACCTCGTCCGCGTCGATTCCCGCGCGGCGCCCGATCCGGCGGCCGACCGGCCGGCCCCCGCTCCGGGCGAGTTCCCCGCCGCCGAGTTCCCCGCGCCGTCCCCCGCCGAGGACGACTTGTCGCCCGACCTGCTCCGTCTTCGCTCGAGCATTCCCAATCCGTTTTTCGACGGCGCTTCCGCTCCGTTCGGGCCCCCGGACGCTTCCGCCGCCCCGGACGGACCCGCCGAATCCGCTTCCGGGTCCCCGTCCGGACCCCCGGACGCGTCCGAGCTCCCGCCCCCGCCTCTCCCGGCTCCGCCGGCGCCGTCGGCCGCGGCTTCCCCGGCGCCTCCTTCCCCGGCGCCCGCCGCGCCCGAGGCGAAGCCGGCGCCCGCGGCGCCCGCGGCGGAGCCGTCGATCTCGGTTTCCGTCCGCCCGTCCTCGGTCCCGGTGTCGCCGTCGTTTTCGGACGACGATCCCGCCGTGCAGCTCCGGGCCGTCGCCGAAATGATCCGCACCGCGCGCGCGCCGGACGCCGTGATCCTGCTCGAGGACATCGTGCGCGCGCCCGGCGCCGAGCCGCCGGTCGAGGCCCGCGTCCTGCTCGCCCGCGCCCTTTTGGAATGCGGCAACTACCCGCGCGCCGTCGAGGAACTTTCCGCCGTGCCGGACAGCGCCGCGTCCGATCCCGCGGTTTGCACGCTCCGCGCCGCCGCGTTCCTGGCGTCGGGGCGCCCGCAGGAGGCGTTCCTGCAGCTCGACCTCTTGCTCGAGGAGCACCCCGACTGGTCCGACGCCTACGTCGACTGCGCGTACGTGATGTTCCTCCTCGATCCGCGCGGCAACCGCGACGACGCAATTGATTTCTATCGCAACGGTCTTTCCCGGGGCGCTCGCCGCGATCCCCGCCTCGAACGCGAACTCGGCATTCGCGTGGAACGCTAGAAATGCGGCCGGGTCCCCTCCGCGCGCTTTTCGCCGCCGCCGTCTCGGCGGCGGCGTTCGCTTCCGCCGCGCCGGCCGCGGCGAAGTCCGCCGCGCGCGCGCCGGTTCAGGGACCGGCCGTCGCCGTGGTGTGGGACGACCGGGGCGAAGCCGCGGCGGCGAAGTTTTCGCGGAGCCGCGCCGAAAACGTCGTGTCGCTCCTTTCCCGGGGCGGCCTGGAAGCCGCCGTCTTCCCGCTTTCCCGCCTCGCGGCGGCGGCGTCCGCGGAACGCCGCGCGTTGCACCTCGTGCTGCCGGACGCCGCGACCGCCGGAGACCGCGCGGTGCTGGAAGCGTTCGTCGCCCGCGGCGGCGGAGTCGTCGTGCACGGCTCGTTTTCGCCGGTCCTCGCCGGCTTTTTCGGACTTGCGAAACCGGTCGTTTCCTACGGCCGGCCCTCCGGCGGCGGCGCGTGGACCGGATACCGCTTCGACGCCCCGCGCCCGCTCAACGCCCCGGCGTCGGTTTCCAACCGCGCCGCGATGGTCGCCGACCTCTCGCCGGCGCCGGGACGCGGCGCGGCCGTCCTCGCGCGCTGGCGCGACGAACGCGGCAAGCCGGGGCCGGCCGCGCTCCTGCGCTCCCCCGCGGGATTCTGGCTCGTGCGCCCGCTCTACGACGACGGTCCCGCGGTTGCGCGTTCCGAACTGCTCGTGTCGCTCACCTGCGCCCTGCATCCCCCGCTCTGGCGCGACGCCACGACGGCGATCCTCCGCGACGCGTGGAGCGACGCCGCGCCCGGCGCGCTCTCCTTCGCCGCCGCCTCCTCCGCGGTCCTTTCCGCCGCGCCGCGCGCGCGCCGGACGCTCGTCTCCACGTTTCTCGACGCCGCCCGCGCCCGCAACGACGCCGCGGAAACGCTCTGCCGCAAGGGCCTCTACGGCGCCGCCCGCACGAACGCGCTCGAAGCCGCCGCCGCCGTCGTTCGAGCCGCCGCCGCCGCCCGCCCCCTCGGGCCGGACCGCAAGGGCCGGCCGCTCGCCGTGTGGGCGGCGTCGGCCCGGCCGCCCGCCGCCGCGGGAACGTGGGAAAAGGCGGCGCGCGCGCTCGTCCGCGCCGGCGTGAGCGACGTCATGGTCTTCGCCGGGTCCCTCGCCGTCTCGCCCGCGCTTCTTCCGGGCGTCCCCCGCGATCCGGCCGTCCCCGAGGGCGATCCGTTCGCCGACGCCGTCGCGGCCTGCCACGCGGTCGGCATCCGCGTCCACGCATGGTTTCCGGCGCTCCGCTTCGAAGGCGCTCCGCCGGACCGCTTCGAGGCGTTTGAAAAGGCGCACCGGCTGCTACATTCGCCGGAAGGCAGGGCGCTCCCCTGGCTCGACCCCGCCGTCCGCGCCAACGTCTCCGCCGTCGCCGCGGCGGCGGCGACGCTCGCGAAGCGCACGGGAATCGACGGCGTGAACCTTGATTTCATCCGCTATCCGGACGCCGCGACTCGCGAGAAGCGCTCCCCCGCCGCCGTGGACGGCGTGGTCCGCGCCGTCCGCGCCGAGCTCCGCGACGCCGCCCCGGGGTGCGAGCTCACCGCCTCCGTCTACGGCTGGTATCCGAAATGCCGCGACACCGTCGCGCAGGACTGGCACAAGTGGCTCGCGGAAAAATCGGTCGATCGCGCGGTTCCGATGAACTACATGCCGACGCTCGCCGAGCTCGCGGACCTCGCCGCCTCGCAGAAGCGCCGCCGCGGCCGCATCCTCTGCGGCATCGGCGCCGGCGCGCGCGAATCCTGGCTCTCCCCCCTCCGCACGCTCGAGCAGCTCCGCTTCGCCTACCGCTTCGGCTACGCCGGCGCCGCGATCTACGTCTTCGACGACCGCTTCCTCGAAGAATTCGTCCCCGTCCTCGAACTCGCCCGGTAGCGCGGCCGCGGCGCGGCGGGGGCGCGTTGCCGGGGTGGGAGCGGGGTGGTAGAATCGGACACATGAAACACCTTTTCACCGGAAACGAGGCGATCGCGCGGGGCGCGTTCGAGGGCGGCGTGACGGCCGCGTTCGGCTATCCCGGCACGCCGTCCACGGAAATCCTCGAAAATCTCGCGCTCTACAAGGACCGCGGCGTCTACGCCGAGTGGTCGCCCAACGAGAAGGTGGCGCTCGAAGCCGCCGCCGGGGCGTCGATCGCCGGCGCGCGCACGCTCGTCACGATGAAGCTCGTCGGGCTCAACGTCGCGGCCGATCCGCTCATGACCCTTTCGTACGTCGGCGTCCGCGGCGGCATGGTGATCGTCGTCGCCGACGATCCCGGGCAGGATTCTTCGCAGACCGAGCAGGACACGCGCCACTACGCGCGCCTCGCCAAGGTGCCGTGCCTCGAACCGGCCGACGCCGCCGAAGCGCGCGATTTCGTGGTGAAGGGCTTCGAGCTGTCGGAAAAATGGCGGTGCCCCGTGATTCTCCGCACCACGACCTGCGTGGCGCATTCGCGCGCGCTCGTCGAGGAGCGCGAACCGCGGCCGCGCAACGAGACGCGCTTCGAGCGCGACGTGCCCCAGTTCGTCCCGCTGCCCGTCTACGGCCGCGTTCTGCGCCGCAAGGTCGAGGAGCGGCTCGACGCCCAAGCGGCCGAGGCCTCGGCGTCGGACTTCAATTCCGTGATCCGCCGTCCCGGCCGGGCCTTCGGCATCGTCTCGCACGGCGTCGCGGCCCTGCACGCCGCCGAGGTCTTCCCGGACGCCTCGGTGCTCAAGATCGGCTGGGGCTGGCCGTTCCCGGACGCCCTCCTGCG
The DNA here is from genome assembly GCA_946534105.1 of uncultured Verrucomicrobiota bacterium. GTDB lineage: Bacteria > Verrucomicrobiota > Kiritimatiellia > RFP12 > UBA3636 > UBA3636. The sequence goes on along the minus strand of CAMNCG010000041.1, from coordinate 13,590 downwards.
GGATTTCGCCGCGTCCGTGGACCGGCTGCTCGTGGTCGACGAAGGCGACCCGATCCTCGAAGAGCGCGTCCGTTCGCTCGGCATCCCGTGCGACGGCAAGAACGTCGTGCCGCGCTGCGGCGAACTCACGCCGGCCCGCCTTTACGAAGTGCGCCGGGCGCTCTTCCCGGAGCTCGCGCTTCCGCCCCTGCCCGCGCCGGTGCCCGAGGCGGCCGGCCTGCCGGCCCGTCCGCCGACGCTCTGCCCCGGGTGCCCCCACCGCGGGCTCTTCCTCGCGCTCACGCACTTCGACGTGATCGTCACGGGCGACATCGGATGCTACAGCCTCGGCGCGTTCCCGCCGCTTTCGCGCACGGACACGATCCTGTGCATGGGCGCCGGCTTCACGATGGCGCACGGGATGCAGAAGGCGGGCGAGAAGAAGCCCGTCGTCGGCGTCGTCGGCGACTCGACCTTCTTCCACAGCGGCATCACGGGCCTCCTCGACGCGGTGTACAACAAGAGCGCCGCGACGTTCGTCGTAGTGGACAACCGCATCACGGCCATGACCGGGCACCAGGATCATCCCGGCACCGGCGTGACGCTTCTCGGCGAGGAGACGAAAGCCGCCTCGATCGAAGGCATCGCCCGCGCCTGCGGCGTGGAGCGCATCCGCGTCGTGAACCCCTACGACCAGGCGGAGACCGTCGCGGCGCTCCGGGAGGAAATCGCCGCGCCGGAACCGTCGCTCGTGATTTCCCGCGCCCCGTGCCCGCTCCACCTCGGCAAGCGCCTCGGTCCGGCCCGCGCGATCGACCCGGCCCGGTGCGTCGGCTGCAAGGCCTGCCTCGCGTGCGGCTGCCCCGCCCTCGAACTCGCGGGGGACGCCGCGCCCGCCGGCCGCCCGCGCCCGCGCGTCAACCCCGTTTCCTGCATCGGCTGCGGCCTCTGCGACCAGCTCTGCCGCTTCGGCGCCCTCCGCGCCGCGACGGCCCCGTAGAGGGTTTCATTCCGCTTGCCGAGACCGGCGCCTTCCGCGGCGAAGCGCCCGCGCTCGGCGGGCGTCGGGATCGCGTGGTCGAGGAACCCGTTCGCGACGAGCCAGCGGCCGTAGTCGCAGGACGGGCATGAGGACAGACCCCGCTTATTCCTCCGCCGTTGATCCGATGGCTCCGCGAAGCGTCCAGTCGGCCTCTGGGTTTACGCGGCCTCTGGGTTCCGGCGGCCTCGGGGTTGGTCCTTTCGCCCCTCGACCGAGCCGCTTGAGTAGCGGTGCGAGATCAATGCGGTTGGCGCCGACCTTCAGCTTGAGGTTGCAGCCGCGCCAGACGAAGGTTGCGGGGAGACCGGCAGGGACGGTGACGATGCCGGTAACTGCCTCGCCGTCGCGCGTCAATTCGACGGAAATCGACCCCTTGGGCGTGGGCATGGATGCCTTGATGCGCGTCAGCGGCCCGAACTGGGGCGCGATTTCGGCTGCGGCGAAGCCGTTCGCCACGGGACGGATGCCGGCGATGCCGGTCGCCAGGTGGTAGAGCGGATGCGCCCCCCAGGCGTGGCAGTCGCTCCGCCCGCGCCATCCAGGTGCCTCAAGCGGCGTTTTGAGCCCGTCGCGAACGAAGCCGCGCCAGAGGTCGAGTCTCTTCAGGAAGAGGTCGGCCCGCCCGAATCGGAGGAACGTTTCAAAGAGGTAGTGCGAGAAATAGACCGTGCAACGCGCGAGGTCCGGCGCTTCCACGAGTCCCCGAAACGCCCGTTTCGCCCTGCGCGCCGGAAGAACCCCGGCGAGAAGCGCAAGGCACTGCGCGTGTTCCGAGAAGAGGTTCTTCGCGGCTGTGTCGGCGACGAGGCCGCGCCCGTTGTCCCAGAAGCGAGCGAGGATCGCCGCACCGACGGCACGCGCCCGGCGCCGCCAGCGCGCGGCCATTGCCGCATCGCCTGCCGCCGCCTCGGCCTTCGCGGCGGACTGCAGCGCGTGGACGTAAAGCAGGTTGTTCACGGCGGAAAGCCCCGTGCGTCCGTCGGGTGCGTTGCCGAACTCGCCCCACTCCGGCGCCCAATCGACGAAACTCCACCCCGGAAGGTTTTCGAGCAATCCGTCGGCGTTCTCGTAAAGGGCGATGCCGTCAAGCGTGTGCCGGAGGCCGGGGAGCCGCGCACGGAGAAAGTCGTCGGCGCCGTGCCAGAGGGCGTAGTCGCCCGCCATCATCGCCCATGAGAGCGAGTAGGTCGCCGACTCCTGCCTGTTTCGCGACGGCACGGCCATCGGGACGAGTCCGTTTTCGCGCCGCGCGAAGTCGAACGCCCCCATCCCGAACCGCACCGGGCGCGGGTCGCCGGAAACCGCGTTGAGAATGAGCATCTGCACCCTCGTGTCGCCGGGATACATCTGCTGCTCGAAATAGGGGCAGTCCATGAAGGTTTCGTGCAGACAGCTCCGCATTCCCCGCACGCACATCCGCGCGATCGGCGCGATGGTCGGGTCGTCGCACTCGAAACGGGCGACGCTTTCGAGCGGATAGCGGCTCTCCGCGATGGCGAGACGGCGCAGGACAAGCGGCTCCGCGCCGGTGCGCACCGCCAATTCAATCCACCGTCCGGCCTTCCACCACGGCGTGGTGAACGCGGCTCGTGCCCGCCCGTCGGGGAGGAACGTGTCGCGCATCGCGCGCAGGACGACCTTGCCGTCGAACTCGCCGCGATTGCCCTTGTTGGCGTAGATGTGTCCCTCCGGCTTCTCGGCGTAGAGCGTCTCCGCCCACGACCAGCGGATGCGCGCGCCGTTGCCGCCGGACGTTTCGAGAAGCGGGAAGGCGCAGAAGTAGTCCTCCAAATCCCAGAGGACTCGCAGCGTGGTCCGGGGCGGAATGCGCACCGCCCGCCCCCTGCCGCGAAGCGCGTCGAAACGCGCCGCCCAGCCGGCGTCGGAACGTGCGGCCCGGTAGATCGTCCGCCGCGCGTCGCCCCCCGTCATCACGGCGCAGATGCGACCCGGCGCCTTCTCCTCGTGAATCTGGTCGGGGCGCTCCGTCGGGAAGAGCGCCCACCCGCCGGAAGAGAAGCCGTATTCGCTGTCCCGAACAGCCTCCTTCACGATGACGGCGGGACGCCACGCACCCGCCGCCGCGTCGAGGAAGCCCGTTCCGCGCACGATGTTCTCCGCGCCGGTCATGGTGTCGGGGTCCGTCACGCCGCCGAAGGTCGTCCCGGCGACGTCGGCCACCTCCCAGTCGGCGCGGCCGGTCGTGAGGTCGGCATCGTAGGGGCCGTCCGCCTTGAGGACGAACCCTAGGCGACCCAACGAAAGGATGCCCAGCGGACCCTTGTCGCCGAGGTCGAAGACAACGGCCTCCATCGTGTGTTCGGCGCCGTTCAGGTTGGTGATCTTGTAGGTTTCGTAGTACCAGTGATTCGGTGTGCCCTGATGGGGGCCGCGCGCGATTTCATGGCCGTCCAGCAGCAGCACGAAGCGTGCATCGGCCGAAACGTCGATGAGGAGCGGCTTCGCACGGCCCGTGAAGCGCCTCCGGAAGCGCAGGAACGACGGGGTGCTGCGCCCCCCGAGTCCCCTGCGGGTCGCGCTTGGGCCGATCCACGACGCCTCGTCGATCGGCTGCACCGGGCGGATGTTTTCGTTCCCGCGTGTGAAGCGTTCAGGGCGGAATCGCTGGACGACACGGGTCATCATTTGCCGACGATTTCCTCAAAGAGAGGGGTGACTTCCTCGGCCCAGATGTCGTAGGCGGCGGGGAGGGGGTGGAGGTCGTCGTTGCCCATGAGTCCTGGGCGGAAGGTGCCGTCGGGCTTGAGAAAGCGGGCGTTGAAGTCGTGCCAAACGACTTTCTCGCCGTCGGCGAGATTCTTCAGGAGTGCGTTCACCTTGTCCTTGTGGACGCGCCACGGGTGGTCTGCCGTCGCTCCGCTTGGGAAGATTGGCAGCAGGATCGTCCGGGCCTGAGGCTGCTTGCGGGCGATGAGGTCGAGAATCGCCTTGACGCCGGCGGCGATGTCTTTCGGATCATCCCAGTTGTTCGTGCCGACCAGAAGCATGAAGCACTTCGCGCGATAGCCGTCGAGCTCGCCGTTCTGGAGCCGCCACAGCACGTTGCGTGTTGAGTCGCCGCCAAAGCCGAGGTTGAGGACGGAATACCGCTTTTTCAACTCCGCCAGCGGCTTGCCACCGTAGGCTGAACCGGGGCCGCGCGCACCCTCCCAGTTGTGCGTGATGGAGTCGCCGACGAACACGAGGTCGATCTCGCCGCCCGACGCGGCAATCTGCGCCAGCTTCTCCGCATGGCGCTTCTCCCACCAGCCCGGATACGGATCCCACGAGCGCGTCATTCCGATGCAGCTTTGCGGCGTCGCGGCTTTGGAATCGTTGGTTGTCATCATGTCTTCTCCTTTCGTCGCGGCTCCGGCTTCCCGCGGAGCCTTGATCAGCCTGAAGTTCCGAACCCAGTAAGAGAGCTCGTGGCCCGAAATGAGGCCGCCGATGCGGAACCCCGTCATGTCCCCCGCGTCGTCCGGAAGCAGGACGCGGCGCTTCTCCCAGTGCATGGCCGGGGCCTTGAAGCGGAGGCTTTTGTGCGGACGCCCCTTGTAAAGCGCCATCACCTCGACGCAGAACATGTCGCTCTCGACCTTGTCCTGCCTGTTCTTGACCTCGAACTCCAGGTAGCGCGCGCCCTCGAACGAAACGCCGGACGCGCATTCGTACACGGGGAAGAACCATGCGCCCGTGTCGCCGCTCCACTCCACGTCGAAGCGCACGGCCTTTTCCTCTTCGTCGAACGTGCATGCGTACTTCGACCCGGAGTCGTTCCGCTTCCACGCCGACGGGCTGTTCAGACTTGGCAACTCGATGACTTCCCCTTCGGCGAGGAAGCGCCATGCGTTGAAAACCGGGATGCGGATTCGTGTTGCCTTTCTCCCATCGAAGACTCCTGAAAAGTCCAGGGCGAAGGCGAGGTCTCCATCCGGCGGCGGCGCGTAGAGCGCGTCAACGACCGCGACGCCCCACGGCCCCACGTCGATTTCGCCTTCCGCGCCCTCCAGGGCCCCGGCGGAAACCGAGACGCGTCCGCGCTTTTGTTCGGACGAGAGATTCCAGACTTCGACGGAAATGCGTCCCTTTTCCTTGCCGAGTTCGGCCACGGCCGAGCCGCCTGAAACCGTGAAGTCCTCGCGGTCCAGGACCGGGCGGACGACGATCGACAAGTCCTCGTCCGGCGCGGGCTCGTACCGCGAGAGCCGTCCCGGATCGGCGGGCGGGATGTCCGCGTCCATTTCGCGAAGCCCCGAAAGATACTGCGGGAATCGCGTTGCCGTCAGCGCCAGCGCGCCGCTCTCGGCGCGGACGCGCGAAGGCGTGCCCATCACGTCTGTCAGGCGGTATTCGCCATCGGCGGCCGCCAGGCGGAACCCGCGCGCGCAGTCGGCGTCGATGCGGACGGAAGGACCTGCCGCGCGTTCCAGGTTCGACACGCTCCAGAACGCGAGCGTCCGCGAACCGTCCGGCTTTTCGTACACGAAGCCGCGAAGCCCGTCGCCGAGACGCTTTTCGCCGAGGAGGCGTGCGTCGCCGAGCTCGGACGTGACGGCGGAGATTGCCGCGTGGATGGGCTTGACCGTTCCGTCGCGGCGCATCGTTCCCCAGTCCCTGCGCCCTGACTGCTCGTTCCAGACGCCGAACAGGAAGAACCAATTCCGGAAAATGCCGCCGTGCTGGTGCAGGATCGCGCTCTTCGGGAAAAACTCTGCCATCACGAGTTCCTGCCCCTCGTCATGCATCATCAGCCCCTTCCGGCTGCTCGGAATTTTTCCGTTGCCTTCAAGATTCGTCCCGCTCTCCGTGAGCCATATCTGCCAGCCGGGGACGCCAGCCTCTTCGAGGAATTTCCTCGCGTCGGCGTGGAACTCGTCGTAGCTCGCGACCGGAACGTAGGTGTGGAGGTTCAGCGCCTGCACGTATTTCGCGATGTCGCTGTCGAACATCGCCTGTGCGTAGCCGAAGTGGTCGATGTCGGAAAGCGCTCCGGGAAGGATGACGGTCGTGGGGCTTCCGGCCCGCGCGCCGAGCGCGAACGCCTTCAGCGCCGCCGCGTATTCCCAGACCGGCCCGCTGCCGAGATTCTGCTCGTTCCAGAACTCCCAGGAATCGTAGTAGGGGTCGAACGCCCGCGCGGCGTCCTCCATGAAGCGGTGGAGTTCCACGAGGTCGGAGGCGAAGGAGACGCCCGGTTTCCGAAGCCATTGCGGCACGTCGTGGAAGATGCCCGTGGCGATGACGCCGTTCTCAGCCATCGCCCGAGCGCTGGCGAGATAGCGCGAGAAGTCGCGTTTTCCCTTCTGGGGTTCGATGAACGGCCCCCACTCCAAGCGCTCCCGAGTATGGACGACGCCGCACTTGCCGAGCAGTTCGGCCGTGACGTGCCAGCAGTCGCCGCCATGCCACGGGCAGTCGTAGGAGCCGCGCCGGGAACAGCCGGACAGCGCCGAGTCCGCCGCGAAGAACGAATCCGCGCTGCGGCAGCGGTTCGTCGTCACGACGCAGAAGGTGAATTTCTCGCCGCCGCATTCGCCCCGGTAGTATCCCGGCGGCAGCGGGGCGAGGCGGATCGTGCCGTCAGGCGCAGTTTCACCTGCGTACACCTCCCGACCGCGCCAGTCGCGGACGAGGAACGCAGGTCTTATCTCATGCAGAGGCGCAGAGAACGCAGAGACATTTGAATTGGCATTTGCGTTTGTGTCATTTGTGCTCAATTGGAGTTTTTGACAATCCCCTACCTTGAACACCGGAGCCTCCGCATCGGTGAATGTCCAGCCGGGGGCGTCGGTCGTGATGGATGCGGCACAGAGGCTTGTGGACGAGACGAGACTCAAGGCGAGCAAACTTGCTTTCGTATTCATGGTTTATTCTTTTGCGGCCGTGTGCCGAACGCCCTCTCCGCGAAGTCGAGCGCCCAAGCCCAATCCAGTGCCGAAAGTCCGTGCGCACCTCCTCGGCGCACATAGCCCAAACGAGGGCCGATGCGCGCCGTATCGTATGGTGCTGGAAAGTTGCCAGATGGCAGTCCCGGAGCGCCCAGCAGTTCCCATGCGGGAGAAGCGGCGCGGCAGGAGAGATACTCCCCCTTGGGATCGAAGAAGGGAACGCCGTATCCCTCCACGAGAAGCGCCCTAGGTGCAATGCACGCCAGAAGCCAGTGCTGGTCGAACGGCAACGCCGCCTCGTTGTCCGCGTACTTGGCGTAGGCGGGGCAGAACCAGTGGGGGAATGTCTCCATTTCCGTGGCGACGCTTTCCCCGAAGAAGCGCTTGGCGAGCGGTGCGCCGCCGCCGCCGGTCTGGCATGGGACGCACACGGCGAAGCGCTCGTCGCGCGCGGCGGCGAGAAGTGCCGCCTTGCCAAGGCGGGAGCATCCCGTGACAAGCGAGCGCCGCGCGTCGATTTCCGGAATGCGCTCCGCCAAATCGAGGCCGCGCGAAAGCGCCCATGCCCACGCTCCGAGCGTCGTGGGATTGTCATCTCGAGCCGGGGCGCGCGGCCCCCAGAGGTCGAAGACTCCTTGCCAGGCCATGTCGGGCGTGTCGCCCATCTTGAGTTCGATGTCCGGCGAAATCTGAGGCTGCGCGCAGGCCATCACGGCAACGCCCCGCGCAAGGAACGCCTCAAGCGGGAATGCGTAGCGATACGTCGTGGCGCGATCTCGCCCCCGGTTGGCTTCCTTGAGCGGACCACACGCAAGCTTGCCTGACGAGTGAGTCCACGCATTTGTCGGCACGAGGACTTCCGGATCGTTCAGGAGCGTGTGGTTCCCGCCGTAATTCAAGAAGAGCGCCACCGGGACGGGCGCGTCGTTTTCGCAGACGATTCGCCCATCGCGTTTCGTCGGCTCGCTGCCCTTGATGCGGTTGGGGATGACAACGAGCCAGTCCAACCACGGGCCGGAACGGTCAGCCTTGAACCACATCCGGTACTGGCGGCGGATGACAAGCCCTGCTGCGGTCGCTCCCTCCTCGACGAGTTCGATTTCGAGTGCTTCCGGCGCAGGCGGCTCCTGCCCGTACATTTCGCGGGCGAAGACGCCGAGAATTTCGCGTCGCCGTGCGGGCCAGTCTTCGGGAGAGCGCACCTCCCGCCCGTCCGCGAAGCGCATGAGTTCGGGCAGTTCGTAGGGCGGAACCGCCGCCTCTTCCATGTTGATCGGCGCGGCGGCCATGGCTTCAACGCAAAGAGCGCAAAGGATGATGTAAAGAGACGCAAAGGGGTTCATGGCCATGACTCAGTCCACAATTCTCCAATCCTCATTGCCATCAATCGGCAATGTCAATAACGGGCGGCTGGAGTCCGCGCCCCCGAAGAAATCGACGGAGAGGGCGTCCGGGCAGAGTTTCACCAAGGCGAAGCCCGCGCCTTCGAAATGTCGGTAGGCGGCGAGACCGTTTCGGAACGAGGCGAAGAACGCCGCCGCGTCGGCGCGCCCTTCGCGCTCGTAGAAGCGTCCGTATCCGTCTGAGGTCGAGATGGTTTCGCGGAGCGCTGGTTCCAGGCCGTCCCAGAGCGAGGAGACGTGAACCTGAACGATGCGTCCGCCGACGCCATGCCAGTCGATGAAGCCGTTCGTGTGGACATGGCCGCACAGGACGATGGCATGCCGTTCTGCAAGAAGCCGCAAAGCCTCCAGGCGCTCGGCGTCCCTCTCCGGCTCGCCGAGGAAAATCGAGCGGTAGCTTAAGCCGTAATAGCAGGGGATGACGGGATGGTGGACGGCAATGAAAAGGCGGCGACAGTCCGCTGTTTCCAAGAGGAGACGCGGCAACGCCGCGAAGGTTTCGTCGGGCGCGTTGGAATCGAGGAGAATCAGGGCGTCGTCGCCAAGGGGAATGGCTCGGTTGGCCGGAGGAACGTTGTGCGCCCACGCCTCGGGGCCTCCTTCGCCGCGCGTGTCGTGGTTGCCGGGGACAACCGCGAGCGACACGCCGGGAAGGGCACTTTCCAGGCGATCCATGGCCCCGGCAATCAGAGCCTCATGCGCCGCGACGCCGTCGGCCTCCTCGCCGCCGACGAGGTCGCCGATCTGGAGCGCAAGCGTGGCGCCGGAGTCGCGGGCGACGCGCCCAGCGGCAGCAAGAAGGCGCGGAATGCCATTCGGATGCCACAATGCGGCGCGTTCCGAATCGGCGCGCTCCGTATAGTGCAGGTCACCAATGACAACGATTTTTTCCGCGTTATGCATCCATGGCGCAACCTGTTTCCGCAAACACGAAGCGGCTATCGCACGAAGAGAACCGTCGCCATGTCCGCGACGCCCGCGTATGACGCGAGGAGGGGTTCGCCGATCTCGTTGCCGCCGACGTCGTAGAAGTGAAGCCGGACCGTGCCGGTCGTGCGCTTCACCGCCGTCGGGTTAAACGAATACGTCCCGTCCGCCGGAGCGTTCGCCGAAAAGATCGCATTGAACGCGCCGGTACCGGAATCGTGGTCGATGGCGAGCGACGCGACGCCCTCCGCCCATGTGTCGGAATAGACGAGCGCAGGACGCTCGCCCGACTGCACCACGCGGTTGAGTTTCGCGTCCGTCATATCGTAGAAGCCCCCTGTCGAAGGCTCCGAGACGGCAGCCAGCGAGACGTCCTTGACGAGTTCGCCCACGACGGCGCCGCCGGAGTAGCCGCGCAGGACGAGCCGGACGGCGCGTGCGCCGTCGGCAGGGACGGCGAGCGAGAAGATGCCCGCCGCCGATGCTGCGCTCACAAGCGTCTGTGTGGCGCACTGCTCCTGGCCGATGTGCGTGACGAGCAGGAGATCGCACGTGTCGGCTGCGGCGCCCGTCCATGACGGCGCGTAGCCGATGGCGGCGGGAGCCGGGAAGCGCGCGGCCCCCGACTCGGTGAAGTCAACACCTAGCGTTGCCGTTGCGCCGTGCGCAGTTGTCGCCACCGCTAGAAGCGCCACCGCGAAGAGGAATCTTCCCTGTTTCATGTCAGACCACCTTTCCGTTATTCCGCCGTCATGGAGGCACGGAAGCCGTAGGCGCGGCTCGAGCCGCTGTCGTACATGAAGATCCGCGAAACGGAGGTCATGTGGGATGATGGGTACGATTGGTTATGTGCACCACCGCGCGCCGGATACCCGTTGGAAGGCGACGGTGTGGGATTCGATGTCTTCTGCACCGGACCACGCGGATTGACGTAATCGCCTGTATAGTTGGCGAAGTCGGATATGCAAGTCGAATCGCAGTTGGAACTGTATGGGTTGCCGTCTCCGCAGATTTCGGCCACGTTGCCGTACATGTCGTAGAAGCCCCACGGGTTGGGATCGTAGGAACCGACCTTGGCCGTGCCCTTCGTCGTGTCATCGTTTCTGTCGGGAGTGATGGTGGCGCCGATGGTAGTGCTTCCGTTGATGGCGCGGCAGTAGTTCTGGATGTTGACCTTCGTGAAGCGGCTGTCGTAGTAGTCGCCTGTCGTCCCGGCGCGGCATGCGTATTCCCACTGCGCCTCTGTCGGAAGGTCGAAGGCCAGTCCCGTCCTGGTGCGAAGGCGGGCCATGAAGCGTGACTCGTATCCGTTGATAGTGCCGGAGTACCATTGCCCTGCCGGGCGGATGTACGTATCGTACTTGACGCTTTCCACTGGCCGCGTCGCCCTATAGGTTTCGTTTGTGTAGTAGCTGGGCCACTCGCCGCAAACGCGATAGAACTGCTCCTGCGTCACCTCGAAGACGCCAAGCCAGAAGGGCTTCGTCAGCGTGACGGTGTGCGCGGGGAGGCGGAGCGCGTTCGCGTTGTCTGCGCTGTCGGTGCCCATGGTGAACGTGCCGGCGGGGCAGAGCTTGAACCACATCTCGGTCGTGCGGCAGGTGTCGTCGGAAAGGTCTGGGCCGGTGAGCGAATAGCGCACCGGGTAGCTCGTGGCGCTCGCGCCATCGGAGAGATCGACAATCATGTACACGGGATCCGTCGGCGCAAGCGGCGCGGCCGAAACGGAGACGGTGAGGTTGGACGCGACAAGGCCGGGGAGGTCGGCGCCCATGTCCCAGACGACGGCGTGGGAGCCGTTGCCCTTCACGAGCGGCTCGGAGACGAGCGATTTCGCGGCGACGGCGGCGCCCGCCATTCCCGGATAGCTTGCCGAGACGTCGATGCGGTAGAACGTCTCCGAAGACTCCGCGCCCGACAATTGGAACGTGACGTCCACGAGGTTGTTCCACGGCCAGCGCTGACGGGCGGACACGTTCGAGACTTCGGTGGCGAGAATGTCTGCGGCGGCGCAGAGGCCCAGCGCGCAGATTCCGATTCGTTTTGCTTGTGTCATTTCTGACGGCTCCTTCGTTGCGGCGGCGGGCACCATGCCCAGTATGCCGCGTGTGCCCTCGCATTCTACGGGAAACCGGGGGGAAAGGGAAGGGAAAAACAGGTGAAAATCAAGCAATAAAAAGAGTGAAAATATGGAAATCATTACGATGCGGCCATTATTTTGCAACGTATTAAATCAACGTCATCATCCTTGACCGATCTCCATGTCCACGGTATTCTTACGCCGCGTTCGACGCTCCGGCCCTTCGGATCGTCGGAGGCGGGTTTCAGCGGACCGCGAGGTCTGTCCCGCCTTCTACGCGGACCGGGCTTTTGAAATTGCACACCATAGCATGGACGATCCTCTTTTCTCCCCTGCCTTCTTCTGGATGTGGAACGCCCCGCTGGACGCGGCGGCGCTCTGCGCCCAGCTGGAGGACATGCGCGCCCACGGGCTGCGCAACGCGCTCGAAGTCACAGTCGCCAACCTCCTCGCGAATCAAGTCGGCGACGACGCCATCCGGAACCGCGTCCTTCGCGACTATCGGCCCAACGGCTGCTATGACAACCACCAGCGCTCCTTTGACAAGCACAACCACGAAAGCGGACTGTATGGACCCGCATGCGTGTTTGCGATTGGCAACGGAACCACTGGCGACAAGACAAATTAGCCGACGCAAACGACACGAACCACGGCCATGCGCACGGCAAGGAAAATCAAGCGGGTGCTGGTCGCCCTCTGGACGGAGAGCGCCTCGGGGCGCGACATCCTGAGCGGCGTGTTCCGGTATGTCCGGGACAACGCCTTCTGGGATGTCGTCCTGGCGCCGTTGCCGAACGGGTTCCGCCCCGAGGTCGCGGACAACGCGCGGGGCGGCGGCTTCGACGGCGTCATTGCAAGCGATTTCTCGCCGGAACCCATCCGGCGACTGGTCGAGACGACGTGCATTCCGGTCGTGTCCATCGGCGATGCCGCGTCCGTGGTGAGGCGTCCGCGCGGCGGCCCTGTGTCGTCCGTCAGCTGCGACGACCGGGCCATCGGCGTGATGGCGGCGCGGCACTTCCTCTCGCTTGGTTCGTTCAACGTCTTCGGATTTGTCCGCGCCGGATCGAACGCCGATGTCTCGAACGGCAGGGAACGGGGCTTTGTCGAGACACTGGCGCGCGGCGGCAGGCGCTGCGAGTTGTTCACCCCTTCGACACGGGCCGGAGACAGGATGGACGATGCCGAGGTCGCTTCGTGGCTCTCGGCCCTCCCCAAGCCGGCGGCGTTGCTGTGCCACTACGACCCGCTGGCCGTCCAGATCCTGAACGTCTGCCGCGACTGCGGGATCGCCGTGCCGCGGCAAGTGTCCGTGCTGGGGGTGGACAACGACCCGTTGCTCTGCGATTTCGCGGTGCCGCCGCTTTCGAGCATCATGCCGAACCACGAGCGCGCGGGGTTCCTCTCCGCCCGCGAGCTGGACCGGATGCTCTCCCATCCGCTCCAGGCGCCGCGCGTGGGGACGTGCCCTCCGATTCGGATCGCCGAACGAGAATCGACGCATCCGCTCACGCCGGCGGGCCATCTCGTGCGCGAGGCCAAGACCTTCATCGACCGCCACCTTTCCAAGGGCATCGGCGTCGCCGACGTCGTGGCGCACCTCAAGGTTTCACGCCGACTGGCCGACCTGCGCTTTCGCGAGATTGAGGACCGCACGATCGCCGGAACCATCGAGGCGCGCCGCCTCGAGAACGCCGAGCGCCTCCTCCGGGACACGCAACTCTCGATCCGCCGCATCGCCTCCGAATGCGGCTATTCCAGCGCCAACACCTTCGGCATCGCCTTCCGCAGACGCCGCGGCATGGCGCCCGGCAAGTGGCGCAAGGCCAATGCACACTAATGTCCTGGCCATACTCCTCGTGCCGTAGCGTGGTGGATTTCCCTGCCCGTTGGTTCCCGCGGCGAGCATCCGGCTCTCCCGCCTCCATGTGCTATCCTTGCATCCATGGAGAATCCCGCAACAAAACAACAATCAGTCGGCCGCCGTGTCCGAACCGTGACGCTCATCCCGCTAGAAGCGGACGACGGGGACCAGTTTGTCCGTGACAACCAGGCGGCCTTCAAGTACGGCTCGCTTGTCGTCCGCCGCCGCCAATCATAGCAGACGAAAGTCAAAAGCCGGATAGCAGGGCCGACGCATCTAAATTCCCCGCGTAGCCCCCCCCGCTCCCCATCGGGGGTGCTTTCTTTGCGGTTTGCGGGCGTCTCAGAGTCTGAAGCGCTTCTCGCAGAGCGCCACGTAGCGCTCCACCAGCTCCATGAACCGGC
>CAMNCG010000040.1 GCA_946534105.1 uncultured Verrucomicrobiota bacterium | reverse complement strand
ACTGGACTTTTTGCGTTGAGGGGGGAGGGTTTTTGCAGGCTATGGGATGGTAGTGATTTCACATAGAATTCGGTGCAATTTTGGGGGCGTTCCCGGGTCGGCCCGGAGGCGGGGATTCGGCGAGGAAGGAGCGGGAGGGCGGCGCGGAGGCGACAAGCGACGCGCGACAGGCGATGCGTCGCATGTCGCGAGTCGTCCCCGTGCGTGTCGCTTGTCGCATGTCGCGTGTCACACCGCCGCCGCGCACCGTGCGCCGCGCCCGGCATTCCGGCCCGTTTCCTTCATTAGCAGACACCCTCCATTTCCTGGCCGAACTCGGCCCAGCACCCGCAGAAGGAAAGGAGGAAAAGCAGACCGAGGAGAACCGCGCTGCGCCAAAGGATGCCGCGCGTCTTTGCGACAATGAAGTTCCGGAGAAGCCAGCCGTAGACGCCGATGCACGCAAGCGCCGTTCCGATTCTCACCGCCAGTTCCTTCTGGGGAACGAAGCCCGCGATCGCGGCCGGCCACGCCAAGGGCGCGAGGATGTACGTGCGGACAACCGGAACGTCGCCCTTCCAGTTTTCTCCCTGCCAGATGAGAAGTCCCAGAACGTAATAGGCGACGACGATCGCCAGGCACCCGACACCCCGCTCCTTCGGCGTGGTGTCCGGTCTGAAAGACCAATGGGAGGGCGGCGACGGAATGCTACGGGGCTTTTTCCCGGAAGGGGAGTCGAGCTCCGCGGTCTCTACGCTCTTCGCACGAGATGCCAACTCCGCCGGCTCCGCGCGAGAAAAGAGAGCAGAGGGACAGACCTCCGCGGGGCTAGGGAGCGAGGAGGGAGGGGAGGAGTTCACGGAGGGCGTCATCGAGGGCGAAGAAGGCGGCGCCGCGGCAACCGGAGGAAATGCAGGCGGAAAGCTGGGCGGAAGCGGCGGGGAGGTCGGTCTGGCTTTCGTCGGCGCCGGTACCGATGCCGGGCAGGAGCGAAGAGGCGGGCGCGACGGCGAGGCAGGCGTCGAGTTTGACGCGGAACGTCTCCGGATCGTCGCAGTAGATCATGGGCGACACGAAATCGACGAGGCCTTCGCGCACCCAGGCGGGCCAATCCTGGTTCACCGAGGCCGCTTCGGCCGGCGTCGGGAACACGGCGGCGGAAACCAAGGCGCCGGGAGAAGCTTCGCGCACGGCGCGCGACACGGCGCGGACGAGTTCCGTCACGGCTCCCGCGGCGCCCTCCCCGGCCGGTGTGCCGGCCGCCGTGCGCACGTAGTCGAGGTGCACCCCCGCCGCGCCCGCGCGGACGAGACGGACCGCGGTTTCGCAAATCCGCTTCCGCACCGCCGGGTCGGCGGGATCGGACCACGCGCCGGCGTCGTCCATCAGACACGGAAGCCAGACATGGAACGAGGGCCGATCCCCCTTCCGCGCGGGACAGGACTCGTCGCAGAACCACGCCTCGGGGGCGCGGACGAAGACGGCGCCGAGGCCTGCGGGGACGGAATCGGGCGGACGCGACGCCCAGGCGGCGACGAGAAATCCGCCGGGCAGCGCGACCGGAGACGGGGACGGACCGTCCGGAGCCGGATCGGGAAGGAGGGACGGACCTCCCGCGAGGGAGGCGAGAAGGGTGCGGAAGAGGTCGCAGGCTGCGGGATAGGCGCGTGGCGGGACGTGCGCGAACCAGGCGCCGCGCGGGGCAAGAACCACGGCCGGAGCCGAAGTCTCGCGCCCCTCCGAATCGAGCCATACGGCCAGAACCCGCGAATCGGGGCCGGGACGCGGGCAGATGCGGTTTTCGGTCTCATGGGGAATGCGGCGTCCGGACGACGACACGAGGAGACCGCTCCACGATCCGCCCTCCCACGAACCGGCGCGAAGGCCGAGCGTCGAAGAAAGACCGGCGTCGGCGCTGTAGAAAACAACGGGACGCCCGCCGCGCCTCGCAAACGAGCGCACGACGGAAACGTCGCGGGAAGAGAGCGACGAGGCGTCGGGAAGAAAAAGAACGCGGACGGAACCGAGATCGGAGGCGGAAAATCCGGTCGGGGGCAGACGGTCGAAGGCGACGCCGATGCGTTCCAAGATCCGGGCGCACCGGTCGGAAAAGGGCCCCGTTCCCGCGACGGCCACGGCGGCGGGCGGGGCGAAGGTGGCCGCAGAAACCGCGACGGGCGGCGGAGCCGTCTCCGGCGACCGGCGCCAAAAGGAAACGCGAAGGAGGTCGGCCGAAACGGCGGGACCGGCCGCGCCATCGGAAACGAACGCCCCGAACGGGACGCGCAGGGTTCCGCGGGCGCGAACCGACGGAACCTCGGCGGCAAGCCAGCCGTCGCCGGAATGCAGGTGGAGCGTGACGGCGCGGACGGAGGCGACGGACGCGGGAGCGGAAAAGGAAACCGAAACCGCGGACGCCGGTTCCGCAACGGGGGACAAGGGCAGATCGACGAAGGTCCGGTCGGGGTCTTCGCCGGAAAAAGCCAACGCGGAGGCGGAAGCGAAAATGGCGGCGGCGAGGCGAATCATTCCCATGCGTATTCCTCGGCGGCGGTTCCAGAAGCGGGAGAGGACGCGGCGGCGGGATCGGTGGCGGACGGGGCGGTCTGCGGAGCCGGTGGCGCGGCGGGGGGAACCGGAGCGGGCGGATAGGGGACCTGGGGGTAAGGAGCCGGCGGGTACGGCGAAGGCACGTAGGGCGCCTGCGGATAGGGGGGCTGCGGATACGGCGCCGGGGCGTACGGCGATTGCGGATACGGCGCCGGGGCGTACGGCGATTGCGGATACGGCGCCGGGGCGTACGGCGACTGCGGGTACGGATCCTGCCGCACGGGAGCCTGCTGAACGGGCGGCGCGGGCGGCTCGGGAGCCGGATCGGAACCCCGCCCGGCAAACGGGCTTTCCAGATGCACCGGGGATTCGGGGGTGCCGCCGTGGAGGGCGGCGCTCCGGACGTCGGCCTGGTGCCGGCGTTCGCGCATGGAACGGATCCGGTTCACGAACGCGACGACGAGGAAAAACACGCCCAGAGCCAGGGCGATCAGGGCCGTGGGATTCATTGCGGTTGGTACGGGGAAAGGGCCGGAGCGGGACCGGCCGGGGGAACGGGCGGATAGAGCGCGGCGGCGTTCTGGACGAGCCCCGCGTCTTCGGCGGCCTCGCGCACGATCTCCGGGCCGATGGAGTTCACGCCCGCGGCGAAGCCGAGCATGAGCGACGTGTCGCAGATGTTGTTGATGTTGCGCGGAATGCCGCCGGAACAGACGTGCACGGCGTCGAGCGCCTCGCTCGAAAACGCCCAGATGTCACCGCCGGCGGCGCGCATGTGCTGCTGGACGTATTCGAAGGTCTGCTGCCGGGAAAGCGGATCCAGCGTCCAGACGAGCTGGATGCGACGGCGAAGCGACTCGTTTTCGTCCACGCTCCGCGCGAGCGACGGCGGCCCGGAGAGGACGATCGTGAACAGCGGCTTCTCGCCGCCCGCGGAGCGGATGCGAAGATTACTCAGGGAGTGCACGAGCAGGAGCCCGTCGCCGTCGGCGAGGAACTGGGCCTCGTCGACGAGAAGCACGTGGCGCACGAGTCCGCGCCCGCCGTCCATGCAACGACGCTGAAACGACATCATGGCGTCCGCGAACGTGGCGGGCCGGTCGTCGATCCCGAGCGCGGCGAGAATGAACCGCGCCATCGGGAGCCCGCCCTGCGGAATGGCGTCGAACCGCACGAGCGGAATCTTCGCCTTCTGGGTGCGGCGCACGAGGCACGAAAGCAGGAAGGTCTTGCCGACGCCGTACGGGCCGGTCACCATGCCGGCGATGCGCTCCTGGTCGATCAGGTAGTAGAGACGGGCGACCCCCTCCTGAAGCTGTTCGGAGGGGTAGAGGAAACTCTCGTCGTCGGCATTGAGAAACGGCGAAACGCGAAGATTCCAATAGGAAGTGTACATGCGAAGCGGGAACTAGCGGATGACGTTCGAGAACCGGATTCGACCGCGGTGGGAGGCGGACGGAGGCGGAGAGGGCGCTACAGGGACCGAAGGGACAGGCGACGGCGCTACAGGGACCGAAAGGACAGAAGGGACGGAAGGGACCGCTTGGGTAGGCGCTGGCGGCGAGGGCGCTACAGGGACGGAAGGGACCGCCTGGGTAGGCGCTGGGAAAGGCGCTGAAGCGGGAGCGGAAAAAAGCGTGGCGCGGCGGCGGGGGCCGGATTTCGCGGCCGGGGTGGAAGCGGACGGCGCGGGGGCCGCGGGGACGGACGCGGGGACCGCGGGGGCGGAGGCGGACGGCGCGGAAAAGAGCGTGGCGCGGCGGCGGGAGCCGGGGGCGGATTTCGACGCGGACGGAGCGACCGGGGCGGAAGCGGATTTGGACGGAGACGCGGAGCCCGGGACGGGCGCGGGGGTCTTGTCGGCCGAAGCCGGGGTCTGGAACAGCATGGCGCGGGAACGGCGCCGCGCCGGGGACGCCGAAACCGGCTCCTGCCGCGGCGCGGCGGATTTCACCGGAACGGCGAACTGCGAAACGGCGGCGTTTCCGGCGGGTTCCGGCACCGGCGAAGCGACGGGCGTCACAAGCCCCTTTCCGGAAGCGAGCTCCAGGGAAAAGGACATCGGGAGACGCAGGTCGTCGCGGCCGCGGTACTTGATGACGCGGAGCTCGCGGCTGGAGGAGCCGAAGGCGTCCATTTCAAGCACGACGGGGCACTCTTCGGAAAGTTTCGAGACGAGCGCCTCGGCGGCGGACGAGGCGGGCTTGTGGACAAGCAGCAGCGACGTGAGGGACGCGGCGGAAAGAGCCGAAAGGAGTTCGTCGACGCGCCGGGGCATCGCGGAAACGGGGGATACCGCGAGCCATGGCACGACGGAACTGAAGACGGCGAAACCGGCAGAGGTGCGGGACGCCAGGGCGCGCATCTCGCCCAGCGCCTCCGCGAACGGAAATTCCCCGTCCTGCGCGACGGAAAAGGCGGAACGCACCGGAACGAGCGCGAGCTGGCCGGAACGGACCGGAGACTCGAAATCGAAGCCGGCCGAACGGGCGTCGAGAATGACGGAGTCCGGCTGGCTTTCGCAGAAGTAGAGCAGACGCTCCCCGGTGCGCAGGACCTTGTCGGCGAAGTGCGCCGCGAGAACGGTCTTGCCGCAGCCGCGCCGGCCGCGCACGACGGTCGGCATGTTGAAGTACACGCCGCCCACGGCGGCGTCGAACGGCGCAAGGCCGAGCTTCGTCGTTTCGATCATGGCTCCGTTGCGCCGACGGCGTCGTCGGCCGTGTAGCGGTCGTAAAATTCGCAGATTTCCGCGACGCCGCAGGCGCAGGCGCGGGCGTCGGCCGCGTGCGCGGCGGCGTTCAAGGCCGCGGCGGCCTCGCCAAGATCCTCCGCGCCGACGTTGCGGGCGAAACCGACGATCATGTGCGTCGCGGCCCGGATGGCAAGAAAGTCCGGCGGATCGACCGCCGCGCGAAGCTTGTCCACGCATTCGGAAAACGTCGTCAGGAACGATTCGTAGATGACGGGAACGTCCTCCTCGTCGATGCCGAGGACGTTGCGGATGTGGTTGACGATTTGTGCGTTCATTTCGTTGGGTCGTGTACCGGACGGAAGTCCGGCCGGGCGCGCGACGCTAGGCGGGGGTGGAGACCTTCGGGGTGGAGTCGGCGATGCAACCGACGAGATCGGAGATTCCTCCTGCGTCGTCGAGAAGGGCGTTGTAGGAAAGGCGGAAGACGCGAGAGTCGCCCGGGATCCGGAATTCGCGCTCGCTGCGCACGCGGCGAAGCGTGAGATCCTCCCAGACGGCGACGACGGCGTCGGCCGCCGACGGCAGACACTCGCGGATGTCCCGCCCGACAGGCTCCTCGGGAACGCCCGGAAGCTCGCGGAAGACGGCGTTCGCCCAGGTGACGAGATGCGTGTCCGGATTCGTCGCGTAGACGGCGTCGGGAATGGAGTCGAGCAGCCCCTCGGCGAACTCGGCGCGCGCCTCGAGCTCGTCGCGCGGCGGCGCCTCGACGGCGGACGCCCGCGCCGAGGCGAAAAGCGAGGCGACCGCGCGGATCTTGCGGACGAGGAGCTTTTCGTCGTAGGGCTTTTCCACGACGTCCGTCGCGCCGGCGTCGTAGCAGCGCGCCTTGGCGCTCTGGTCGGCGATCGCGGTGAGCATGATCACGGGAAAACTGCCGACGAGACCGTTCTCCTCCATGAACTTGAGAACGCCGAATCCGTCCATGACGGGCATCATCACGTCGAGGATGACGGCGGCGAAGCGCCCGCCCTCGGTGGAAAGCGCGTTCACGGCCTCCGCTCCGTTGCGAGCCTCCACGACGTCGAACTCCTTGCGCAGCAGGGCGCGGAGGATCGAGCGTCCGATGTCCGCGTCGTCGGCGACGAGAATCTTGAGTTTTTCTTTGGTGTCCATGATCTGGGCTTTGCGTCTGCGTTGTTGGGGGATCGGGGCGGCTAGGAGGCGGAAAAAAGCCGCCGAAGGCATTCGGCCAGCTTCGCGGTTGAAATCGGCTTGGTGATGATGTCGTCGAAGACCGAGGCGTCGAAGGACGCCGACACGTCGCTGTCTGCGGTCACGGCGACGACCGGGATGCCGTCGAACGCGTGGTCGGCCCGGATCGCGGCGGCGAGGCGCGAACCGTCCATGCCCGGCATCCAAAGATCGGTGAAGACGACGGAAGGGCGCTTTTCCCGCATCTTGGCGAGCGCGACGTCTCCCGACGGCGCCAGAACGGGGCGAACCGCTCCGAGGGAACGCAGATGCAGGGAAAGGACCTGAAGGTTGACGGGCACGTCGTCCACCAGCAGCGGCGAGAAGTCCGGATCGCGGACGAGGGATGGCACGGACTCCGGCCCCGCCAGATTCGCGGATTGATCCTTTCTGGCGGCGGAGTCGGCGACAACCGGAACGCGCGCGACGCGGATGTGAAAAACGGACCCCTTCCCGATTTCGCTCTCCACCCGCACGGTGCCGCCGCACGCCTCGACGAGGCGGCGCACGATCGGAAGACCGAGTCCGGTGCCGTGATGCAAGAGCGGGCTCGTAGGGCCCTCCGTCACCTGGACGAACGGGTCGAAAATCGCCTCGCGGCTTTTCTCCGGAATGCCCGGCCCGGTGTCGCGCACGTCGATTTCGAGCGAGACGGCGCCCTCGCCCGCGGGCGCGCACGACGCGGTCCATTCGACGAATCCGCGCTCCGTGAACTTGACGGCGTTTCCGATGAGGTTGAGCAGGATCTGGCGCATGCGCTGGCCGGAGAGGCCCAGGACCGGGAAATCCGGCGGGACGGAATGCCGCAGCTCGATCCCGCGGGCCTTCGCGGAGTAGCGGAAGATCATCGCCATTTCGCCGAAAAGCGCGGGCAGGTCGCACTCGCCGCGCATCATGTCGGCGCCGCCGCCGGCTTCGAGCTTGGAGAGGTCGAGGATGTCGTTGAGCAGGTCGAGGAGCGCGGCGGCCGAGCGGTTGATGCCCTCGGCGCATTCGCGCGCGGAGCCGACGAGGCCGGTCTCGCGGGAAAGGCTCTCCGAGAAGCCGAGGATCGCGTTGAGCGGCGTGCGGATCTCGTGGGACATCGTGGCGAGGAACATCGACTTGGCGCGGGCTGCGGCGCGCGCCTCCTCGGCGGCGGCGACGAGGCGGCGCTCGTTGCGCTCGACTTCGTCGATGAGCTCGCTGCGACGCAAGGCGACGCCGACAAGGGCCGTCACCTCGTGCAGCAGGTCCATGTCGTCGCGCGACGGCGTGCCGGCTTTCGCGACAATGAACCCGACGCGGCCCCAGTGGCGGTCGCCGCACTTCACCTCCGACGCCAGAAGCCAATTGCAGCCGACATCGGAGAGGAACGCCTCGATGTGAGGATCGACGGAATCGCCGCCGCCGCGGACGTAGACGAACTCTCCTCGGACGTGAACGGCCTCGGCAACGGCGAGCGAGAGAACGCGCCCGTTCGCGGAGCGGGAGAACGTCTCATGAACCTTCTCGTCGGCGAACCACTTGAAGGCGAAGTGCGACTCCTCGGCCGCGGCTTCCTCGACAAGGTAGGCCGAAGAGGCCCCGAGCAGTTCCGCCGCGCCGCGGATCGAGGTATCGCGCACCTCTTCGGCGCTGCTCGCGGTGGAAAACCCGGCGAGATAGCCGCGGATGCGCGAAGACTGCACGAGCAGCCGCCCGAGGCGCTCGACGAGCTTGCTGAGCAGGTGCGTGTTGCGGCTTTCGTCCGTGCGGTCGTCGAGGACAACGAGGGAGTACGGCACCCGGTCGCCGTCGCGGAGCGGGCGGACGTGGACGTGGTAGTGCCGCGAATCGAGGTCGACTTCGCCGTCCCACGGCTCGCCCGAATAGAGGCTCGCGTGGCCGGGGCATTTCTCGAAGTGCGTTTTCTTGTCGCAGAACAGCCCGAAGCACCCCTCGCGGTAGATTTCCTCCTTGCCCATGCCGGCGATCCGGGCCGTGCGCTCGTTGAGCATGGAGATGCGGTGTTCCGGATCGACGAGGAAGACGGCGACCGGAAGCGCCTCGAAAATCTGGGAGGCGAGGGCCCCGGAGGGCGTGTCGGGATCGAAGATTCCCCTGAACGGTTCGGTCGTGCCCATGGCGGTCTAGAATCGGAGACGGAGCAAGGCGGTGAACGTGTGGTCGATGTAGTCGCGGAGCGCGGTGATGCTGCCTTCGAGCACGAGGTCGAAGTAAGGATTCAGGGAGCGCTCGTACGTGCCGTTGACGCCCCAGGCGACGGACCAGCCGGAGGAGGCGTCCTCCATGACGTACGTGCCCTCCTTCGTCTCGGTGACGGTGTTGGCGACGCCCTCGACGTAGACGACCTTCTCGACGTCCTCCTCGGTCTTGAACTCGCGTCCGGGGCGCCCGCGCGAGCGGCTGAAGCCGCCCAGCAGGTCGAGCCGGAAGGAATAGCCCTCCCAGCGCTGGGCGTACCGCAGCACGCCCATCGCCCGCTCGTCCCAGTACGGGGTCCAGTAGAAATCGCACGGATCGGACGTCGTGTCGGTGGTGAGCTGCACGCCAAGCCAGATGCCGAGGTCCTGATTCGTCTCGTGAAACGCCTCGAAGCGGCCCGAGAACATCGCGTTGTCATCGTCGTAGGAGCTGTACCGGGCGAACGTGCGCAGAAACCAGTCGTCGCGCGGCTTCCAGTCGGCGCCGGCGGAGACGGCGTGGTACGGGAGGTACTTCACGGCGGACTGCACGTAGTTGCGGTCGTAGAGGACGGAGAGTTCCAGATTGTCGCGCGGATGCCAGCGGGCGCCGAGCGAAGCGATCAGGTGCGAATCGTCCTCGGCCGGATCGAACTTCCGGGATCCGGACTCGTCCTCCAGATTGATGTCGGAGAAATCCGGCCGTCTGCCGGTCGGCTTGCGCGAGGCGACGCCGACGGAGGCGGAGAGGACCGCGCCGTTGCCGAGACGGTGCGAGAGCGTGACGGCCGTTTCCTCCCGCTTCGCCTTGAACTCGTAGCGGCGCTTGCCGTAGGGGACGTTGGTGGCGATGACGGCGTTCCAGCGCGGACGGACGGTCTGGTCCAGATATCCGTCGAACATCCGCACGGAAAGCGACGTGTTGCGATTGAGATCAAGCCCGGCGCGGAGGCCCCATCCGTACGACTCCACCTGGTCGTTGGCCTTCGAATGCATGGCCTCGACGCCGATCCACGGATGCGAGAGGTAGACGAGCGGATCGACCGACGTCTCCACCGCGTGGGAGACATTCTCGCGTTCGGACAGGCTGGAGACGCGTCCGTCCGTCCCCGCGAACTCGTCGGGATTCTCGGCCAGCACGACGGTGGCGGACTCGCCGCCCGGCTCCGAGCCCGGCCCAGGCTCCGGATCGCGGGCGCCCGCGTTCTCGCGCTCCGGCGCCTCGTCTCCGCTCTCGCGGGAGCCCACCTCGACGAGCGGCTTCACGTCGTGCAGGGGCTTGTTGCTGAAGTGGAAGCGCAGCTGGTTCTCCATTGCGCGGCAGAGATCCTCCGGATAGCCGTCGCGGCGCAGGAGCTCCAGCATGCGGGCGGCGAGGTTCGGCCGGTTCATCATCATCGCGATCTCGGCGCGCATGCGGCGCGCGACGAACTCCGGATGCGTCTCGTAGGCGTGGCGCACGACGTCGGCGCCCTCGGCGCGCCAGTCCGGCGCCCAGCGGCGGGCGAGCGCGAGATCGTCGCCTCCGACGGTCCATCCGGAGTCGTCCTGCAGGAAGCCGACGCGATACTCGCGCGCGGCCTCGGAGAGAATGCTGCGGGAGGGGTTGCGAAGGAGGGAGAGGTTGCAGGCTCCGTTCTGCCCGACGGCGGAATAGGGGTACGCCACGAGCGGCACGGGGCAGTCGTCCGCGCCCATCTCCTCGCGAAGGACGCGGCGGCTGCGGCGAAACTCCTCGCGCATGCGGCGGTCCCACTCGTTCATCGATTCAAGGCGGTTCTTTTCCGGAAGCCACACGCGGTTCGCGAGCGGCGGACGCACGTCGAGTCCGTCGCGGTCCACGGGAAGCTGGAAGTCGGCGCTCCAGAGCTGGCTGCCGACAACCCAGGCGCCGGACGCGGCGGCGTCGCGCAGCTCCTGCCACCCGGTGCGCGAAGGCACGAACTCGTCCGGCGTCTTCGTCGGCGTGAAGATGGCGAACGGAACGCCGAACTCCTGCGCGACCGGGGTACCGAGAACGACCGCGGAGCGCTGGTCGGCGTCGAACGTGACGGCAAAGTACTTGTGGGGCCGGGGCACGTCGTCCGGGCCGCCGTCGCGCGAAGCGGGGAAGCGGCGCTCGCCCGTGAGGCCGTAGCGAATGTCGTCGATGAGCCGCGCCGTCATCGGCACGTCGGGGCGGAGCGGGGCGTCGGCGCGCGACTCCCCGGCGGCGAGACCCACGAGCTGCGGGATGTCGGCGGGGGAGACGAGCGTGAAGCCCTCGCGCTGGAGCGCGAGGAGATGCTCGTGCAGGCGCCTCACGGAGATGGACGGGGTCCAGTCGCTCTCGGCAAGCCCCGTGTACGCGAGCGTGAAGACGGCGCCCTGCCGCGCGGCGGCCTCCATGGCGTCGATTTCGCGAAGGGCCCCGGCGAAGTCGCCGCGAGCCGTCATGAGGCGCGCCTTGTAGTAGTGGAACGCGGGATCCGTCGAGTCGAAGTCGACGTAGCGGTCCACAAGGATCTGGAGCGCGTCGTCATAGCGCTTCTCGCGCATCGCGAGCTCGAAGAGGAGCATCTTGGCGCGCACGTGGTGGCGGTTGTCGTTTTCGAGAATGCCAATCGCCCACTTGCGGCACTCCTCGTTGCGCCCCGCGCCCAGCAGGCGCTCGGCGTAGAGGACGCGGTATTCGACGTTGGCCGGCTGGTCGTCGATCGCCTTGCGGATGAGATCGAGGATGAAGGACGTCGGATACTGGCCGGGGCGGCGCTCGTTGGCGACGTGGCAGCGGTTGGCGACGCGGATGCGGAGCATGGCGCGCGCCTGCGGATCCTCCGTCTCGTCGATGATGTCGAGCACGGGACGCACGTCCTGCTGCCCGGAAATCTCCGCGATGTCGGCCCGCAGGACCATCGCGCGCGTGTTGGCCGGATCGAGCTCCAGCACGTCGAGGCAGAGCTGGTCGGCGGCGCGCAGCTCGCCCACGCGCTCTTCGAGGATCGCCTGATCGAGCATGAACGACGTGTTGCCGGGGATCTCGTCGTTGATGCGGCGGTAGAGCTCGACCGCCTCGTCGTAGGCGAGGCGCTGCGTGAGAAGGGAGGCGAGGTTGACGGCCACGTCGAGGCGTTCTTCGTTCTCGGCGAACAACTCGCGAAAGAGCGTCTCGGCCTCGGCGGCGCGGCCGAGGCGCATCAGGTTCTGGCCGTACCAGAAGCGCACGTCGTACTGGTCGGGGGAAATGCGGAGCGCCTCCGCGAATTCCGCGTCGGCCGTCTTCCAGTCGCCGTTGAGCACCGCGAGCTGCGCCAGGAGCGCGTGCGGCAGGGACTCTTCCGGCATGAGTCGCCGGAAATACTCCCAGAGCTTGCCGGCGTGATCCAGGTCGCCGAGCTTGACGTACGACCAGCCCAGGCCCTCCCACGCCGCCTGAAGCGACGGGTCGCGCCGGATCGCCTCTTCGAGAAACGGCACCGCCTCCTCGTACTCCTCGTCCTGCGTGAGCATGAGACCGTGGTACATGAGCGCGTGCTGATCCGTCACGGAGACGTCGTTTTCGCGGGATTCCGCGATGACCTCCGCGAACTCCTCGAGCTGTTCGGGCGTCGCCGCCGCCGGAATCGGCACGGCGGGTTCGGCCGCGGGCGCGGCGGCCGGAGGATCCGCCGAAAGAAAATGAGGAGGCTCCGCCGCGAGTCGCGACGGGGCCGAAGCGAAGGCGATGGCGGCGCAGAGCGCGGCCGGACCGAACCGTGAGCTCATTTGTTCCAGAAGGTTTTGAGAATGGCTCTGGCGCACAATTTCGCGCCATCGGACGTGAGGTGGACGCCGTCCGGATCGCGCACGGCGACGGCGGCGCCCGTGTTGGACATGACGAACTGCGAGAAGTGCCCCGGCTTGCGGGAGAGGACGGGGCCCAGGTCGAAGAGCGTCACGCGGTCGCGGCGGCTTTCGGCCTGCGCCTCGGCCGCGACGATGCGGTTGACGAGCTGGGCGTGCTCCTGATTGGCCGCCTCCTTCATGTCGGGCAGCAGCAGCCACACCACGCGCGTGGCGCCGTTGGCGATGAGGCGGTCCATGAACGCGCCGATGCGCCGGGCGTACTCCGGCTCCCACTCGGGGGCGCCGTAGCGGATCGCGCCGAGTTCGCCCCCTTCAAGAGTCTGCCGGTCATTGGTGCCGAGCGCGACGAAGACGGTCTTCGGAGAATGCGCGCGGGCGAGTTCGTCGATCTTCGCGTTCCAGTCGAAGACGTTGGGGCGGACGAGGCCCGAGCCGAGCGAGGAAAACGAAACCGCGGGCTGGATTCCGGCCTTCTTGCACTGCTTTTCCATCGCCACGCCGAGAAGGCGCATCATGGAGTCCCCGACCATGAGAACGGGGGAGTCGGGCGGCGTGCCGGAACCGGTCTGCGCGAACGCGGCGCAGAACGATCCGGAAACGGCGATGGCGGAAGCGGCGAAAATCGAGGTGGCGAGTTTGTTCATTTTGTTTTTTGCTTTTTTTGAAAGTGGCCCGAGAAAGGGAAGACGGTCAGAAATCGAGGAATGCGTCAAGGTCGTCGTCGTCGTCGAAGGCGCCGTCCTCCCCTTCCGGGCCTTCGGGAAAGACCGGAACCGGCGTTTCGAGAAAACGGCGCTCCAGCGCTTCGGCGGCGGCGCGCGGAAGCCCGAGCCCCGCCGCGCGCGAAAGCGCCGCGACCGGCGCGAGCAGCCGCAGGGCGAAGGCGCGGCCCGGCGCGTCGGGCGGCTGCGCGGCGGCGCTCCGCTCCATCGCGGGCGCGTCGAAAAGCAGCAGCGCCGCGAGCAGGCAGAGCGCAAGCCGCAGCGGCGCGGGCCTTTTCGCGTCCGCTTCGCATGGAGGGGTGGGGGTGGCTGGAACGGGTTCGCGCATGGCTAGAACTGGAAGTAGATGAAGGCCGGGACGCCCGACGGGCCGAGACCGAGCACGATGGCAAGGGCGAGCGCTCCGAGCGCCCCGAGCGCGGGCGCGGGCAGGCGGCCCAGACGATCCCAGAGCGCGCGCGGGCGGGCGGCGTCCGAGAACTGGCACAGGAACCCGGCGGCGAGGATCGCGACCGCCTTCCCGGAAAGGAGGATCGAGGGCTCGCCGGGGCGCAGGAACGCGCCGAAGACCTCGCGGGCGCCGTCCAGCCCGAGCCCGCCCGTGCCGCAGCGGAAGAAAATCCACAGCGCAGTCACGACGTGGAACGTCCAGATCCGCCCGACGAACCGCGACGCCGCCGACGCGGGCGCGCGGTCCGGCCCGAGGCGCCGCAGGACGCGCCGTTCGGCCGCGAGGTACGCGCCATGAAGCGCGCCCCACAGCAGGAACATCCAGCCCGCGCCATGCCAGAGGCCGCCGAGGAGCATCGTGAGGAAGAGGTTGAGCTGCGTCCGGGCGGGACCGCGCCGCGAGCCGCCGAGCGGGATGTAGAGATAGTCGCGCAGCCAGGACGACAGCGAAATGTGCCACCGGCGCCAGAACTCCTGCAGCGTCGAGGAGAAGTACGGCGCGTCGAAGTTCACGGGCAGCGCGAAGCCGAGCAGGAGCGAGAGCCCGACCGCCATGTCCGCATACGCGGAAAAGTCGAGGTAGAGCTGCACGGAATAGCCCCACGCGCCAAGCAGCGCGTCCCATGCGCCGGCCGACGCCGCGTGCGAGAAGAACGGATCGACGAGCCGCTCGGCGAGGAAGTTCGCCAGAACCGTCTTCTTGAAGAGCCCGAAGACGACGAGCCACAGCGCACGCCCCGCATCGACGCGCGAGCCGTCGCGCGGAGGCTCCTCCATCTGCGGAAGAAGCTCCGCCGGGCGCGCGATGGGGCCGGCGCAGAGTTTCGGGAAGAAGGCGAGGTAGTTCGCGAAGTCGATCGCCGCCCGCGCCGGACGGCAAACCCCGCGCCCGACGTCCACCAGGTACGCGACCGCCTGGAACGTGTAGAACGAGATGCCGATCGGCAAAACGATCGACTGGACGAACGGGATCGAGCGCTCCGTCTGGAAATCCACGAACGCGCTCAGCGCCTCCGGGCCGATCGCGCGGCAGACCGCGGCCGCGACGGGCGAAAAGGCGTCCATGACGAGGAACGCCGCGTACTTGAAGAACGCCAGAAGCGCGAGATTCGCCGCGACGCCCAGCCGCACGAGGCGAACGCGCGACGCGCGATCGTCCCGACGCGCGATGGCGCGCGCGAAGGTCTGGTTGAGGAAGGCCGAAGCGAGCAGCAGCAGCGCGAAGCGCCACGACCACCATGCGTAGAAAAACAGATTCGCGCCGAGCAGCAGGCACTTGCGAGCAAGGGACCACCGCGCCGGAACGGTCCACCAGAGCAGGAGGACCGCGGCGTAGAACAAGGCGAATGCGGTGGTCGGGAAAAGCATGGACTATTCTCCCCTCCCCTCGTCTTCCGCTTCCGCGGGCGTCTCCGCAGGCGCGACCTCCGCGGGCGTCTCCACAGGCGCGACCTCCGCGGGCGCCTCCACAGGCGCGACCTCCGCGGGCGCCTCCGCGGGCGCGGCCTCCGCGGGCGCCTCCGCAGACGCGGCGGTGGACACGACGATGACGCGCGGCGCGCCGGTCTCCGCTCCAGGTCCGGCCGGCGGCCAGTCTTGGAGCGTCACCGGCTTGGCGGTCCACAGACTCCGCGCGGGATGCAGCAGGATCGAGCCACGCTGAATCTCGCGAATCGAGACCGGGGCAATCGCCGAGATGCGGGCGTTCGCGGCAGCGGCGGACGCGTCGGGCAGCGGCGGCATGAGCGGGTCGCGCGAGGCGATCACGATAAGATCCGCGGTCGTGCGCTCCAGCAGTTGCGTCGCCTGCTCGAACCAGGAATCCGGCGGCATCGTGCGCACGTGCAGGACGAGCCCCGAGAAATGGTTGTTGACGATGAGATTCACGAGCGCCTCGGGATCCGCGTGCGAATCGTAGTCGAGCGCGACGGAAGGCATGAACCGGATCCGGTGGTACGAGCAGAACATCCGGTACGGCATCGGGTCGGCAAGCAGCGTGGCGGGAATCGTGCCGTCCTGATACTGCGAGAAGAGAACCGGCGAGACCGCGGATATCTCGCGCGTCCGCGGGCGGATTGCGTCAAGCGCGTCGGCGGCGCGGGCCGGATCGGTTTCGCGGAAAAACGCGATCGCGGGTGCGAGCGGACCGGCGGAAATGTGCGTGATGCGCGCGCGGGCGACGCCGAGTTCGGGTGAAAACGGAGCCACGCTCCACCAGCCGTACGCGATGTCGGACGGAATCGGAAGCGGAGTGGAGAATCCCGGTTTGCCGTCCACGTAGCCGATCGCGCCGTCGCCGCGCACTTCGAGGCGGAGCGTCGCGTCGCCGGCGGGGCGCATCCATGCGCGGCTGTAGCCGGTGCGCTGGTCGCCGTCGGACCACGACTGGATGCGCAGGAAGCCGTCGCTGTCGAACCCGAAGCGCACGAGGCTGCGGGACGAGCGGCGCGCGTACAGCCAGAACGCGCCCACGGACTCGCTGAGCGTGACTTCGATGAAGCCGTCGCGCAGCATCTCCGAGCGGCGAAGCCGGAGATACGCCTCCGACATGTCGGTCGCGGCCTTGAGGTCGTAGGCGCCGGCGATGGCGGCCAGCGGGGTCCCGAACGCAAGCCAGTTCGTGGAAAGGGTGCTGGCGTCGAACGGCTCGTTCACGGGAGCCGTCAGCGGCAGGAAGCCCGCGTAAAGGTTGCGAACGGATTCCTGCGGGGCGTTCGTGGCGGTGTGGCGGATGAAATCGAAGAACACGGAGGCCTCCGGGCACGAAAGCAGCTCGGCGCGCTCGATCTCGCGACCGAAGCCGAGCATGCCGCCCGGACCGGACACGCCGACGTCGAGGAGCTGGTGCATGTTCTCGTAGCGCTCGGCCGGATCGTCGAGAAGATTCTGGAGCGTCAGGCGCGAATCGATGTCGGCGGGATTGCGCGCGACGACGTCGCGCAGGATCGCGCGGCCGGCGGCGCGGCGGCGGTGGCGGTCGAGCCAGAGCGCCTGCGCGACCGCGATGCGCGTGTCGCCGGGGAAGGCGCGCGCGTAGGTGTCGAGCAGATCGCCGGCCTCGTCGTCGCGCCCGAGCTTTTCGAGCAGACGGGCGCGCTCCAGCGCCACGTCGATCTGTCCCGGCGCGATTTCGAGCGAGCGTCCGTAGGCCTCGACGGCGGCCTCCGACTCGAACATCCGGTTGCGCGCATTCCCCAGAAGCGCCCACGGCTCGGCCGCGGAGGGCGTACTCTCGGCCCAGGTCTGCCACAGGTTGGCCGCCTCGGCGTACCGTCCTTCGGAATAGGCGCGGAATCCGCGTTCGCGAAGATTCACCTCCTCGGGCGCGTCGCCGGCGGACGCATAGTCGGAAAGCTGGTAGAAGAGCGCCACGCCGTCGTCCTGGGCGGGCGGATCAAGCGCAAGGAACGCGAGGCCGCGCGCGGGATCGACGCCGGTCGGGACGCTCCCGTCGTCGCTCACGACGAGCGCGTCGCCGGCGGAGCCGAAGAAACTCGCGGCGGCGGCAAGGCGGCGCACCGACGCGGGAAGCCGCACGGCAAGCAGGAGCGAGCGTCGCGAAAGCGCGTCGCGGAAGCGGAGCGTCCATTCCCGGAGGCGCGCCAGCCGGTCCGAAGGGAGCGCGTCGGCGTCGATGAACACGCCGTCGGCCTTCTCCGCCGCCGCGCGGGCCGCGAGATCCTCGGGATCGAGCGTGTTGAGCGCTCCGGCGTCGCCCAGCACGACGCGCGGCAGCACCCGCGCGTGGCACGAGCGGGAGACCACTTCGAGCGTGCCGGCCTCCGGCTGCGGGAACGCGACCGGCGCGCCTTCGTGAGCGTCCAGCCACGGCGGGGAAATCGCGGCGTAGCGGAAGGCGTCGCGCCGCAGCGCGAGCGAGAGGCGCGATTCGTCGCGCGAAAGCGCCGGCGGCCACGTGACGATGCCGTCGGTGCGCGGGCGCAGATGCGCCTCCAGCACGTCGGTCTGCGCGAGCCCCGGCGCATCGGCCCACACGCCGGCGCCGACAAGGCCGGGCCGGATGCCCTGCGGCAGCTCCACCGGACCGCCGAAAAGCGGCTCGGAATCAAGGCGCGCGAAGAGCAGTCCGTCGCGGACCGTGACGAGAAGCGAATGGACGGAGCGGAAATCGGACACGGTCGAAATGCCGCCCGTCGCGAGAACGCGCGGCTCCGCGCCAGGCAGACTGCAACGCACCGACGCGCGACCGGGCTCCGCGAATTCGACGCGCAGCCACTCGTCGTCGGTCGAAAAGGGGACGTACAGGTGGAATTCGCCGCGGAGCGGCACGAACCGGACTTCGAACGACCCTTCTCGGAACCCGTCCGTGCCGGCGATCCAGGCGCGCGCGCCGCCGGTCGCGTCGTCGTCCGAAAGCTCGGGATTCGAGGCCGGGATCGCGCGCAGGCGGACGGTGGAGCCCTCGACGTCCGCGAACCCCCAGTCCGTCGACCAGCGCGCCGGCGGGATACGGCTGTCCGCGGCGCCGCGCTCCGGCGGCACCGGCCATTCCCGCTCCAGGCGCGCGAGGAGTTCCTGCGCGGTCCATTCCGGCGCCACGCGAAGGCGGTTGAGGCGGCGATGGTCCGTGCCCGCGGTGTTGAGGGCGCGGCTGCCGAGCAGGAAGCCGAGTCCGTAGCGCTCGTCGACGAGCGCGAGGTTGATGCCCAGCACCGCGCGGCTGCGCCCGTCGTACTGCCCGTAGTTTCCGGCCGGAAAGAAGAACGCGGCCGGCTTGATGCCCAGCTGCTCCGAAAACACCTTCGCGGCGCGCTCATGGTCCGCGCGCACCCGCGCCTCGAACTCCTCCGGCTTCTCCGGCCGGCGCTCCTCGGCGAGCCATGCCGGAGAGGCGTAGAAAAGCGCCTTCCCGCCGCCGGGACCGGACGGGACGTACGAGGAGCCGAGGTCAGATTCGCAGGCGAGGTCCCACGTGTCGTCGAGCACCATGTCGCGCAGATACGGAGCGAGGACCGAATCGGGGGAGTTTTCGCGCACGTCGCGCGCCACGACGCCCAGCACGCCGCGCCAGCGCAGCGAGCGCAGCACCGGGGAGGCGTCGAAGTACGTGCTCTTGTGCGTGTTCTCGAACGTGACGAGCACCGCCTTTTCCGGCAGCTTCGCGCCGTCTCGGTAGAAGGCGCGAACGTCGTCGAGCCCGATCGGGCGGTAGCCCGCGCCCCGGAGGGCTTCCAGATGCTCGCGGAAGCGGACGACCGGGGTGAAGAGGCCCTCGGCGTCGGGCGTCGCGGAGACCGCCTCGTACGAAAGCGCCAGAAAGGAATCGGCCGTGCGCTCGACCGTCTTCTGGGGACCGGCAAAGCGATTGTGGAG
Organism: uncultured Verrucomicrobiota bacterium; assembly: GCA_946534105.1. Lineage (GTDB taxonomy): Bacteria > Verrucomicrobiota > Kiritimatiellia > RFP12 > UBA3636 > UBA3636. Next base: position 2,061 of record CAMNCG010000040.1, on the reverse strand, counting down.
CCGCCAGTAGAGCCGGTTCGCCGGGCCGCGGAACGCGACGGCGAAGCAGATGACGCTCACGAGCAGGAGCCACGCGCCGACGTTGCGATCGCGCGACTGCGCCACGGGGCGCGCCCATTCGGACGCGCCGCCGGCGAGGCCGTCGGCTGGCGCGGGCGCTTCGGCCGGAGTGACCGGGGTCGCGGTGGAGGCTGGCGCCTCGTCGGATGATGTGGTGGGGATTCCGTCGTCTGCCATGTCGTTTCACTGCGGGCCGCCTATCCGCGCGTCCCCCATTTCTTGCCGCGAAGCGTCGCGAGCGCCCAGTAGATCTGCCAGCTGAAGAACACGATGTACGAAAGCGTGAAGACGAAGCCGCCCCACCACCACCGGCGCCCCGTGGAGGCGTAGAAGTGCAGGCACCAGACGGCCGTGATGGAAAACACGCCGATCACGTAGTAGAACAGCAGCGCGGCGACGTCGGTCTGGTTCGCCGGGTCCAGCGCCGCGACGACCGGCGCGACGAAAAGCGCCCAGAGCATGATCACCGGCTCCACGAGCGGCATCCACATCATCGCGTACCACGAAAGCGCCGGCACCGGGTGCTTGCGCCACATGAACTTGCCGGTCTTCCAGATTTCGCGCAGGTACGAGCGCGACCACCGCGCCTGCTGCCGCGCGTACTGGCGCCAGTTCTCCGGGGCGATGGTCGTCGCGAGCGCCTCGTCGTCGTAGACGATGCGGTAGTCCTTGAGGATGCGGTTTGTGAGCGAACGGTCGTCCGCGAAGTTGCCATGTTCGCCCCAGACGGTCGCGTTGATCCACTTGTCCAGCACCGCCAGGACGCACGTGCGCCGGTACGCGGAAAAGCATCCGGGCAGACAGCTCACCGTGCCGAAGACGCTTTCCGCCGCCTTCATGATCTTGTAGGAGAAGTAGTAGCGCACGTCCTGCATCTTCGTGAGCAGGTTCACGGAGGCGTTTTCCACGTCGCAGTGGCCGGAAATCCCGCCGACCGCCGGATCGACGAAGCCCTGCATGAGCTTGTGCAGCGATCCGGGGAACACGAACGTGTCCGAATCGACGCACACGAGAAATTCGCCGCGCGCGACGAGCGTCCCGACGCCCCAGCCGTGGCAGAGGCCGCGGTTGGTCTCGAAGTTCACCACGACGAGGTGCGGATGCCGCGTCTGCGCCGCGATCATGTGCGTGAGGGAATCGTCCTTGGAGCCGTCGTTCACGCACACGACTTCAAGCTTCTCCTCCGGATAGCCCGTCGCGAAGATGCGCTCGATCGTCTGCCGGATCGCCTCTCCTTCGTTGAAGCAGGGAACCAGGACCGAAACCGTGGGTTCGTAGCCCCGCTCCGGCGGCGCGCGGTAGAACGCCGCGAAGAGAAAGCGGGTGATGACGAAAAGTCCCGCCACGGCGGAGTAGAGACCGACCGCGAGCGCGTTGTACCACCACTGCCGCAGCGTGTGCATCTGGCCGTAGGCCGCCCACGCGAGGATGAGAAGCGCCACGGAACCGAGCAGCGCGATGATCGCGATCGGAGGCCGGTGGTAGATGCGCCGAAGACGCTCGTCGATCTCCGCCTGCGACGGCGGATCGACCTTTTCGCCGAGCGGAACCCGTTCCTCCGTCTGGTCGAGCGCGCGCCCGCAGTACGGGCAGACCGTGGGCGGCGGCGTCCCGAGCGTCCGCACGGAAATCCTGCAATGGGGGCATCGGCTCACGTGCGTCGTCACGGAGGCGCTCTCTCCGCCCCCCAGGTACGTGTGTCCCGCCTGACCGGTGTCTCCCGGAGTTCCGGAAGGACGATATGGTTCAAAAACGGGCATGGAAACGGGAAGCGGGAAATGGGTCGGAAGAAAGCGAAGCGCCGGACCTTTCCGGGAAAGTCCGGCGCAGAACCCCGCCGGCGCCGCGCGAGACGGACGAAAAGACCGGACGAGGATGAAGGGAACGCGCGGAAATGTTAGGGGAAGGGGCTTTGTATGTCAAGCAAAAAAAACGGGGTGTGACCCAACGTTGTCGGCGCCGACGTCGCGCCCGCCTTGCCCGGTTCCGCGCCAGAAGCGG
>CAMNCG010000039.1 GCA_946534105.1 uncultured Verrucomicrobiota bacterium | reverse complement strand
TCCCGTCCGCCGTCGTCGCGCGCCGCAGGGGGGAGGCGGACTCCAGTCCGCCGTCGTCGCGCGCCGCAAGGGGGAGGCGGACTCCCGTCCGCCGTCGTCGCGCGCCGCAGGGGGGAGGCGGACTCCAGTCCGCCGTCATCGCAACCGGCGGTCTGGAGACCGCCTCCCCCCTAACATTCGCTACTTCATCTCCACCTTCACCTTGAAGAACCGCCACCCCGCCGCTTCGAGGTCGGTTTCGTCCGTCACGTCGGTCCACTCCTCCGCCGGATCGAGCGTCCTTTTGCCGAGCGTCCGGTACGTCCGCTTCGCGGCCTCTTCTTCCGTGAGCGGCGGATCGTGTGCCACCACCGGCTTCCCGTCCGCACCCATCGTGATCGTCGCCTCGAACTTGGCGTCCGCGTCCTCCGGGTCGATCCCCGCGACGTAGCACTCCCAGACCTTGTTCACCCCGTTCGCCGCCGTGGCGTTCCCCGCCGCCTCGTAGTCTCCGCCATGCGCGGCGAGGAGGGACGCGGCACGATCATTGAGCCATGAATATGGAACAGGCTCCGGCGTCGTCGAAGTCGCGCTCGTATTCGTACACGAAAAAGCCACCTCGTCAATCCAGCAGCAGTCGCTGCCAGACGACACCGACCCGTCCTTTGAATACGTCCACATAAGCACATGCTGCGTATTGTTGGAGACGACACATTCAAAACGGGTCCACCCGACCGTACCGCTTGCCATCGTCTTCTGAACTCCATCGACATAAAATATCAGTTTGTCACAATAGGACTCGCTCGACACCTTGTACCAGAAGGAGAGAGTCCCCTCACCTGCCACCTCAGTCTGCATCCACGTCGATTGACTATCCGTTATTATACCACTCCTCGCCGAGCTTCCGCCGTAATACGATTCGTCAGACACGCCCACCCAACTCGCAGAGCCGCCTGTCGTGAAGGTCAGCGACGCATTGTCCAAGGCCGTATTGAGAGGTACAGGAGTAAACATGCTCCAAGTCAATTTGACAGTCCCCTGATATCTATAATCCGTTCCCGATACGGCAATGTAATATCTCGTACCTGCCGCGACGGAAAATGAAATGGAACTCTGAGAATACGAATCTGCACTGGCGGCAACTGTGGTCAGAGCAGAAACAGGACTCCCGACATAGGCACCCACCGCAGTATAACTCACTTTGGAGCCAGCGGTGCTGACCTGAGCAATTCCCGTGGCGGGCGCCGTCCATGTCCACCAAATTGTGTTGGTGGCGCCTGCGCTGATGTTTGGCAGAGGTTCGCCCGATTCACAGGTAGCGTTAACGTTTGAGCCCGTCACCGATCCGGACATGCCGCTGATGGTGGTAGCTCCCGCAAAATTATCATTCGACGGGCGGACTACAGTTCCAGAAACAATGACAGTTTTGGTAACGGTATTGTTGCTTTCGTCCGACTCGGCAAGACGTCCTACGTAGTCATACATCACTTTTATGGTGTGTGTCCCAGGGGGAAGAGGGCCTATTGGCAAGGCAAACCAGCGGGAGTAGCCGTTCGCAGCAAGCCCGGAGCCCCAGTTTGCACCTGTTGTCCTTAACGACCCGTCAACATACAAAGCCCAATTAAAATCGTTTGAAAAACCTACACCCAGATTGACAACTGCGAGACTGACGTAAATGGCATCATTTGGCGAGAAAGATGTTGCAGTTGAATTTGTTGCATTTTGCGATTCCGTTGAAAGCACGAGCGATCCGCTCCAACCAGCTGGCGTGTAAGGGCAAAGATCGGGAAGGGCTGTAACAGGCGTCCAGTTCGCCGTGAGCGTCACGCTGCCGATCGAAGTCGAAGTGAGATTCTTGAAGTAGACGTTGCCGGTTGCGCCGTTTGCGCATTTCGTCGTGGAGCTGGTCAGCGAGGTGGACGGATTGGAACTCGTACCCCACTTCGCGGTAGATGTGTTCAGTCCGCTCGTCACAGTCCAGCCCGCAAAGGTGTAGCCGCTCTTCGTCGGCGCGGAGACATAAAACGCCGTGTCGTAGGTGGCGGTGGTAGGATGTGTCGCCCCATGCGTCCCGCCATTCAGCGCGTACGTTACGCTGTATGTGTTCGGAGTCCAGTACGGATAGAGCGTTATTGCGGAGTTGGCAGTGTAGGACGCGGATAGGTTGTAGCTCTTTGAAGTGCCGACTGAATTAGTGGACCACCCGGTCTGCGTATAGCCAGTTCGCGTATATGTGCTCCCGCGTAGCACCAATGCGACATCGTTCGTCTTTGTCGCAGTATACGTCGAACCGCTTGCATAAGAGCCTGGCAGGTATGTCACCGTGTAGGCCGTCGGCATTGGGCTAGTCGACGGGACTACACCTGATGTACCGCGCGGCGGCTCCCCGATGTAGTTACGGATTGGGCGAGCGGCATAATTCTCCCACGTCTTCGTTGGCCACTGGGATGGCAATGCAGATGACGAATTCTGCCACCCTGTGGAACCATACGGGACATATGAAACCAGCTTTTCCGACGCACCATAATAAGGCGAAGTCTCGTATTTGTATTGATCGCTTCTTGAAGAACCGTCTGGAACACTTGGAGCATTACCTTTAAACCAAACATTAGTAATACTGCTACACCCTATAAACTCCTGTTCATCCATCAATGTTAATGTCGCTGGGAGCACAATATCCGATATTTTACAGGAACCAAATACAAATGCACGGCCAATTCTTGTCAATCCCTCAGGCAGTTCAAAGACACCGGAAAGGGATGAACATCCAACAAAAGAACACTGACCAAGGCTTTTCAGCCCCGTACTGAAAGTTATGTTTGTCAAGTGGCTACAATTTTCAAACGCACGAGACCCTACAGTCTCAAGCGTCGATGAGAATCTCACAGAAGTAATAGCCAGTCCACTAAACACATACGACGCCAACGATGTTACTCCCTCTGGAATTACAATGTCGGTGCATCCGTTCAGCTCTACTGCGGTCAAAGTACCGGCGGCGTTGATAGTCCAAACAGGGGCTGAAACGACAGAAGGCGTCCATGTCACCTGATCCACGAAGCCGGCGTCGAGACCTCGATACTGACTGCCATCCTTCCTGTAGCGCCACTGCAGGGTGTGCGTGCCAGAAGTGGAAATGTCAAATGACTTGCTCGTCCAGACGTTGTTCGTGCCGCTCATTGAGGCAACGACGCTACCGTCAATCAGAAACTCCAGAAAATCGTACCCCTGTTCTGAACTTACATACCACCAAAATGAAATCGTGCCAGTTCCCGAAACCGTCGTCTGCAGCCAGTTCGTCTGGCTGTTGCCCAGCACTCCGCTTTGCGCGGCATCAACTCCGTCGTGGGTTGTCGAAGCCTGCCCGACCCAGGACGAACTCCCACCCGTAGTGAATGAAAGCGTCGTGTTGTCCAGTGCCGTTTGCAGAGCCACGCCCGCAGCCTGGGTCACGACATTCGTTACAGCCTTCGGATACGACGTTCCAGCACCGGCGGTCGCTATGACATATCCGCTTCGGCTGCTTGTATTGGCATTGGGTGCTGCCGTCACGGCAATCGACCCGTTGCCAGAAGTCCCTGAAGTCGAAATGGAAAGCCAACTGGCAGACGTGGAAGCGGACCACGACGTGTTGGCCGTGACGGTTATGTTGGACGTACCGCCGGCGGCGGTGAATCCAAGTGCCGTTTTGCTTAGCGATGCCGATACGAGAATGTTGCCCCAGTCGCTGCCGCTGAATGACGACCCCGCCGAATTCACGGCCTCGACCCAGTACCAGTATTTGACGCCTGGCGTCAGTCCGTTCGAAACATAGTCCTTATATGGCGATGTCACGTTCGTCGCGACCTTGGTCCTGCCGGAGGTCGAGTTGGACGTATTGCGGTAGACGTTGTAAGACGTCGCACGGGCGGCGGCCGACCAGCTGACGTTGATGTAGGATATGTTGGCGTTTGATCCGTATGTTGAAACACTGACCGTTGGTGCCGTTGGGGCTGAGATGAGCGGTTCGTATGGAGATTGGTTGATGTGCAGGACATACTGAATCGCCTTCGTGTTCTTGTTGGTAATCGAAATGTCGCAATGTCGCGCGCTCCCGGTGTCGTTCGTCGTGCAATTCACCGTCAGCGTCACTGCACCGGAAAATCCCATCCAGACATTGTGTGCCAGCGATCCCATGTTGCCCGTATCCGACACCCATGTCAGGCTTTTCACCCACTCGGGAAAGGCAGCCGTCGTTTTCCACGATGAACCGTTGTTCACGAGCGTGCAGGTCCCGTAGGTTCTGTCGGACGGAATGTTGATCGTTTTCTCTTCTGCGGCCACTGCGGGTGAAGACTGATTGAGGACATAAAAAGCAGCGCCGAGTGATGCTGTAGATTCCGCATATTGCGGATGCTCTACTTTGTTGTCTTTGCCGCAGGTTGAAGTGTGGGACGAACGTGTGCATCTTGCCTCATCGTTCTCGTAGGCATAAGTGCGAGCCTCGCTGAAACTCACAAGGCCGTCGCCATTCGAGTCGGCATCAATGGGGATGTCCGTGTCGTCTTGCCAGGGATAGGCATGCCAGTAGTATCCTTCTCTGTCCGGCAAGTTGCGTGGGTGTACCCCGCGCAGTGCTGAAATCAACTCTTTCGCCCAGCAATTCGCCGCAGTAGTCATCCCTGCTTGATTGTTCCCCCATGTTCCACCTCCGCCCGTTCCATACGACGACTCGCAATGGTTGCAGGCTGTTGCAATCACACGTTTAGGCGTTTGCGTGATGTCATCGATGAACCCGCCGGAATAGCATGTCTCTATTGCAAATGCGACAGGGCATGCCATGCCGGATGTCCATTCCGCAAGGTCTTCATCCCAGAAGTAGGCACGCTCACCATCTGAACCATAAGAGCCGCCATCTGCCGCGTAGAGCCAAGCGAGGCAACCATAATTGTTGGGGCCAGCGGTTCCTTCCGGACTTCCATGGCTCGTAACGAACACAAACAACTGATCAGCGGAGGAAAGTGAATTCTGAAGAGAATTGAAACAAGATCGGACTTCCGACTTGGTGGCGGCGCCGTCAATATCAGAGTCTCCGTCACCATCAAGATCAAGCGGCGACGAAACCAAGACTGGCGCATCGACAGAGCCGAGATTCGCATCTGCGTCCGTGGATGTGCCGTCTGACATGTAAACATGGATGTTGGCCTTTGAAACACCGTATTTAAGCGTCAGCGTGGAGTACAGCATGGCCGTGTCGCACCAAAATCGGATGCCATTGCTTTCGGGATCGCCGCCGCCGCAAATCAGGACAAAATGAGATCTTGACCTGTCCCCAGTCGAATAGGAGAGATCGTTCTCCTCCTTGAGACTGTTTGCGTATGAATAGACCTTCGCCGTGACGGCATTAAACTGCTTGACGGCATCTGTCTTTGTGCTTTCATCTTGCTTCCCCGCCGCTTTCAGGTAGATCCTGGATCCATCTGCGACGGAAAAAATACGCGGAGGGAGTTGCTTGTACAGAACGGCAAACGACGAACCATCCTCCGACAAAAAAACATATCGACAGGGATGCGACCAGTTTGCGCCGGGCTGATCGTCAATAAAAAAGAAATAGTACTTGTCCCACGGAGCAGCGACGACTTCGCCCAACTCCCTGATTTCGACATCAGCGGCAGATACCAGACGATCAATCCAAGCGACTGAGGACATCCCCGAAGCATTGAATCTCGACCGCACAAATTCGACAGGATCAAAAACTCCTCCGCTTTGCCAGAATCGGAAGTCCAAGCGTATGGTGAAAGCGTACTGCGGCAAGTCAATACCGAAAAGTGATTCACAGATCTGTCATCCATCGTAAAATAACATGTATCCACTCTCTCGCCGTCGGCAGCCGAATAGACATTTTCCCATGAAAACGGACTGGACAGTTCGATTCCCGTGTATTTTGCGACGATCTTGTCCGCCTCTTGCGAGGACCATTCGCCATGCATGGCATTAAAATCAAGTCCGCGGGAAAGATTATCCTTGCGAAGCAGCAAAGGCTTTAATCTGCTCATTGTATTCAGCCACGCAGCAGAATCTGCCGCATGGACCGTCATCGGCACCATTGCACTTGAAATCACCGCCGCGAGCGCGGCGTGGAACCATCGAATCGCAAATCTCGTTGTCTTCATGGGGTCGTTCCTCGGGTCCAGCTTCGGCTCGGGGAGACCTCATGGGGCTAAAATGCGGCCTCTTCCCGTGTCCTTGTCCCAGGCTCGTGAGAAGTGGCCTTGTTGAAAACACGGAAAAAGGCTCGCGCTTGCGCGCGGTGACCTTCTTGCAGTGTCGTTCAACGAATTTTCTCACGATTCGGGACAAACGACCAATGCAGAAGCAAAGGGACTGTTGGTTGAGGTGCTGGGTCGGTTCGGCCGCGCGGGGCGGCCCTAGTAGGGGTTGGGGTGATGCCGCGCCTCGTGCGCGGCGACGGGGGAAAGGATAGCAGAGGTCTCCTGCGGTTGCAAGCGGCGGCGAAAACTATTTCAGGAAGAGGAACAGCTGGTCGTAGGTGACGGGCTTGCCGTTTTCGATGGTGATTCGGTGGCCGAATGCGGAGAATCCGCATTGTGAATAAAACGCACCAAGTTTCGTGTTTCCATGTTCCATTTCTAGAAAAACCACTTGCCCGCCGACTTCGTCCTGAGCCCTGCGGACATGATTCATGGCTAACGCCAGAAGTTCCTTGCCGGCGATGGCGTTTTGCCCTGCGGCGTAATTCTTTCCAAACTGGGCGATCAAATAAGCTGCGACCGTATAGACGTCCGATCCGGCATCCAATTTGGAAAAACGCTCGATACGCTTGCGTTGGGTGGAAGAAAGGGCGCTCGCCGGAATCTGCAATGGTTTTACGGCGAGCGTGAAATAACCAACGCACCATTGCGAGGCATTTTCAAATACCAACTCCGTCACAGACACCTTGCGACGGGAAAAATCGAGTGCGCTTCGACGCAGGAAGTCGTCAACCTCTTCGTTGAATCGGCAAGTGAACGCGCCAGCGATGCGACCTACGAACTCGTCGCCATATTCGGCGGCAAGTTCCGAAACCTTTCTAACGGTGTAGGCGTTCACGTGGCTTCCTTTCATGGGCGTAGGGACCATTCAAGAAAAACTCGCGTTCGGCCAAAGGCGTCTCGAAATGAGCTTCCATCACTCTTGGGAGATTGGGCTTTGGTGCCGACTTGGCGACAAACGCATCGACGAATGCTTTCGCCGCCAAAGGATCGTCGATTACGAAATTAGCCGTTATGCTTGACGTGGCCATGTTGTTGATTCCTTTCGCGCTGTCCCCGCAAGGTGTCGTCATTCTTGAAATTTCTCAGGTTTCTAGGGACGACCGCTTTGCAGCGTTTTGGTTGGGGGTTCAGTTGGGGGTTAGGTGATCATGGATCGGGTTGAAAGGTTGGGCTTGCGCCAGTTGAAAAGTTGAAAGGTCCGGCTCGCCGGGACGGCTCGCCCCACCGAAATGGGGTCCGCGCTCTCCCCCGGTCGCCCTTGCGGGCGACAGCCCCCTCCCGGAGGGGGCCGTTCATGGAGGGGAACGGGGAGAGGATAGCAGATGCCGCGTGCGGTAGCAAGCGGGGACGAAAAACCGGATTCAATTCCGCCGTTTGCTTCTGCTCACTTCGTGCGTGATTTTCAAGACGGCAAGATTCAGTTCGATGGTCGTCTTGGTCGATTCGGTGGAGAGATTGTCGCCGATCAGCGCGGCGAGCTTGTGCCCTGCCGCCGAAAGCTTTTCGGCCTGTTCGGCACTGCCGTCCTTCAATGTCTGCAAGGACTCCATGTCGCGCACCATGCCCCTCAACCGCGCGTATGTTTCGATGATCGCAAGCGTCGTCCGGACGGCGCGGTCCCCTTTGAGAATGGTTGCAAGCATGTACAACCCGCGTTCGGTAAACGCATTGGGAGCAACCCTCAATCCTTTCCGGATTCCCGCTTTCTCTTCCTCCGAAATGTCAGAGATCAAAATTTTTGATCTCCAATCCGTGAACTCGGACTTGTTCAACTCGAAGACATACCCCTCCGGAAACTTGTCGGGATTGTTCCGGATCGCCTGGTTGATTTCCCGTGTCTGGACGCCGTACAGCGCCGCGACGTCGCGATCCAGCAGAACACGCTGTCCTCGGAGTTCCATAAGCCGCGATTGAACGACTCCCGTATCAAGTGTGGCCAGTCCGTTTTTCATGTGAATCCTTTTCCTTCCGACGACCGCTTTGCAGCGATTGGGTTGGGGTTCGGTTGGGGGTTAGGTGATCATTCGATCCGGTTGATGTGTTGAAAGGTGTACGGCTGGGCGTTGTCAAAATCTGAATTTCTCTGCGCCTCTGCGTGAGGCATTCGCCGGTTTGAAGGTCCGGCTCGCCGGGACGGCTCGCCCCACCGAGATGGGGGATTTCGCTCTCCCCCGGTCGCCCTTGCGGGCGACAGCCCCCTCCCGGAGGGGGCCGTTCATGGAGGGGAACGGGGGAGAGGATAGCAGATGCCGCGTGCGGTAGCAAGCGGCGCTCTACAGCGAAGAAAGGACGGCCTTCTTGCGGGCGATGTCCGCGAGGAGTTCTTCCTTGCGGGCCTTCTGCTGTTCGACGATCGCGGGCGGGGCCTTCGCGAGGAAGGTTTCGTTGCCGAGCTTGGCCTCCACGGTGCGGAGGAAGCCCTCGAGCTTGGCGATTTCGTCCTGCGTCTTCTTCTTTTCGGCCTCGGCGTCGACCGTGCCTTCGAGGACGATCGCGACGGTGCCGAGGGCGGAGTCCGCCGACGACATGCCGGAAAGCGTTTCGCCGTCGCGGATTTCGACGGAGGACGCGCCGAGGAAACCGGCGAGCGAGTCGGCCTCGGCGCGGAGGCGCTCCGCGAAGGCCGGCGTCTTGGCGCTCACGACGAAGGCGACCTTGTCGGAGGGCTTGAGGGCGGAGATGGAGGAGCGCAGCGCGCGGCCCGCCGTGATGAGGTCGTGCCGGTCGTTCACGTAGGCGCGGACGTCCTCCGTGAGCCCCCACGCGGCCTTCTGCCCGGCCGTGTAGGCGGTGGGCCACGGGGCGTGGCTGATCGTCTCCTCGTCGGAGGCGGCGTAGCCGAGCTGGTGCCAGATCTCCTCGGTCACGAACGGCATGAACGGGTGGATCATCCGGAGCGCGCGGCCGAAGACCTCGGCGAGGATGCCGACGACCTGCGCGCGGCGCGCGGGGTCGTCGCCGTAGAGGTCGCGCTTGGCTTCCTCCAGGTACCAGTCACAGAACTGCGACCAGACGAAGTCGTAGACCGCGAGCGCGGCGTCCTGGAAGCGGTAGCCGGCGAGCGCCGCGTCCATCGCCGCGAGCGCGGCGTCGGCGGTGGCGAGGATGTGGCGGTCGTCGAGCGAAAGCGCCGCCGCGCTTTCGCTTGGGCGGGACGGAGCCCGCCCATCAGGACTCCCTGCGTAGTCGGCGAAGGAGAAGCCCTCCACCTTGCTCGCGTGCATCTGGAGGAAGCGGGCGGCGTTCCAGATCTTGGTGCCGAAGTTGCGGCCGATCTCGAACTTGTCCATCGAGATGAACACGTCGATGCCCGGCGAGGTCGTCTGCATGAGCGTGAAGCGCAGGGCGTCGGCGCTGTACTTGCCGATGATTTCGAGCGGGTCGAGGGAGTTGCCGAGCGACTTCGACATCTTGCGGCCCTGCGCGTCGCGCACGACGCCGTGGAAGTTCACGTTGCGGAACGGAACGTCGCCCATGAACTTGCAGCCGGCCATGATCATGCGCGCGACCCAGAAGAAGATGATGTCCGGGGCGGTGCAGAGGTCGGCGGTCGGGTAGTACTTGGCGAGGTCGGCGGTTTGGTCCGGCCAGCCGAGCGTGGAGAAGGGCCAGAGCCAGGAGGAGAACCACGTGTCGAGCACGTCGGGGTCCTGCGCGATCCTGTCGGCGCCGGCGCCGCACTTCGGGCAGACCGTCGGCTTCTCGGGGGCGGCCCACTCGTGGCCGCATTCGCAGGTGTAGACCGGGATGCGGTGGCCCCACCAGATCTGGCGCGAGATGCACCAGTCGCGGATGTTCTCCATCCAGTTGAAGTAGGTGTTCTCGTAGCGCTTCGGGGTGAAGACGATCTTCCCGCTCTTCACGGCTTCCGTCGCGGCGACGGCGAGGGGCTTCATCTTCACGAACCACTGCGGCGAGAGGCGGGACTCGACGACGGTGTGGCAGCGGTAGCAGTGGCCGACCTGGTTGTCATAGTCCTCGACGTGGTCGAGGAAGCCGCCGGCCTCGAGGTCGGCGACGATCTTCTCGCGGCATTCGAAACGGTCGAGGCCCGCGTAGGCGGCGCCGGCGAGCTCGTTCATCGTGCCGTCGCCGTTCATGATGTTGATCTCCTCGAGGCCGTGGCGCTTGCCGACGAGGAAGTCGTTCGGGTCGTGGGCGGGGGTGATCTTGACGATGCCGGTGCCGAACTCGCGCTCGACGTAGTCGTCGGGGAGGACGGGAATCTCGCGCCCCGTGAGCGGAAGGATCACCGTCTTGCCGTGCAGGTGGAGGTAGCGCTCGTCCTTGGGGTTCACGGCGACGGCGGTGTCGCCAGGGAGAGTCTCCGGGCGGGTCGTCGCGACCATGATGTAGTCCTGATAGGCCTCTCCCTTGACGCCGAGCGCGGAGCCGACGACGGGGTAGCGCACGTACCAGAGGTGGCCGTGGTTGGGCTCGTGCTCCACCTCGTCGTCCGCCAGCGCGGTGCCGCAGCGCGGGCACCAGTTCACGATGTAGTTGCCGCGGTAGATGAGGCCCTCGTCGTAGAGGCGAGTGAAGACCTGCGCGACGGCGCGGGAAAGCCCCTCGTCCATCGTGAAGCGCTCGTGCGACCAGTCGCAGGAGCAGCCGAGGGCGCGGAGCTGGCGGACGATGGTGCCGCCGTACTGCTTCTTCCACTCCCAGACGCGCTCGACGAACGCCTCGCGCCCGAGGTCCTGGCGGCGCTTGCCCTCCTTGCGGAGCGCCTTCTCGACGACGTTCTGCGTGGCGATGCCGGCGTGGTCGGTGCCGGGGACCCAGAGCGTGTCGAAGCCGCGCATGCGGTGCCAGCGCACGAGCACGTCCTGGATCGTGTCGTTGAGCGCGTGGCCCATGTGGAGGATGCCGGTGACGTTCGGCGGCGGGATGACGACCGAGTACGGCTCGCCCGTTCCCGACGGCTTGAACGCGCCGGAATTTTCCCAGATCGGATACCACTTGGCCTCGACGGCCTTCGGATCGTAATGCTTGTCCATGGAACTCGCGGATGGGGGCCCGCTCGCGCGTCCGTCCGGCCGCGCGCGGCCCCCGGTTGGTTGTTGGTCGAAATCGAAAGAAATGCTTCCCGGTAAACGAACGGCGGGGAAACCGAAGTTCCCCCGCCGGACGCTGGAGGGATCGCGCTAGAAACGGACGCCGGCGGTGAAGTAGCCGCAGGAGTCGTCGTTGAAAATGTCGCAGCCGCCGTTCACGAAGCAGCCGTGGCCGAACGTCAGCGCGCCGCCGACCGTGATGCCCCAGTTGTTGTCGGACACCTGATCGTAGCCGTCGATGTCGACGTACGTGAAGACGGGGCCGGCGAAGATGCTCGCGGTGGCCGGGAAGAACTCGTTGTTGAGGAGGTTCTCGTTCACGATCTCGAACGTGAGGAAGCCGTCGACCTGGCTCCAGGCGAGATCGGCCGGATCGGAGTAGGAGTACTCGACGCCGAAATTGAGGTGGTAGCGGGAGATCGTGGGAAGGAACGACACCGCGTCGTCGTCGATCAGGCGGGCCCAGAGGCCGGCGCCCCAGGCGGACGACGAATCGTCGATGCCCTCGTCCTCGTCCTCCACGTCGAGCACGCCGCCGAGGACGTACACCGTGAGGGCGCGCGTGAGGTCGTAGCCGAGATAGGCGTTCACGCGGTCGGCCTTGATTTCGGATTCGAACCCGTTGGCCTTCACGTTGCGCTTTGCAAACGAGCCGTGGATGCCACCGTGGAAATCGTGCAAATCGGCGGCCGCAAGGCCGTAGTGGGAAACCGGCGCGTCCTCGGGAAGGGCCGGGGAAGCGGAAGCGGAGACGGCGAAACCGGCGGCGACCGCAACGGCCGCGGCGCGGGAGACGGAGGGGAACGTGATCATTTCCTTGAACCTTGGGGATTGTTTTGGGGAGTCCGTTGTGGCATACTTCGGGGCGTCCCGCCCGCCCGGTTGGGCGGTTCGGGGCCGTATCCTACCCGATTTCACGGAAAAACGCAAAGGACTTTTCGCATGAATTTCGACTTTTTTCGCCCGGCGCGAGTCGCGACCGCGATTTTGGCGGTCGCGGGCGCCGGGTGTTTCGACCGCGAAGTCCCCCGAAAGCAGGTGATCGCCCGCAGCGTCGCCGAGGCCTCGACGAACGCCGCGGCGGTGACGTTCCTCGACCTGCATTCCGAAGGCGGCGACGCGGCCGCGTTCGACTTTCCCGGGGACCTGGAACGCTTCCCGGCGCTTTCGGTCCTCTCGGTGCGCGGTCGCCGCGGGCTCGGCGCCGTGCCGGAGAGCGTCGCCGCGGCGAAGGCGCTGGAGACGCTCGACCTGGCGGACACCGGCCTTTCCGGTCTTCCCGAAAGCCTCGCCTCGATGCCGGCGCTCCGCCAGCTGTACCTCTCGGACAACGGTCTTTCCTCCCTTCCGGCCGTCGTTTCCCGACTTGCGTCCCTCGAATACTTGAATCTCGACCGCAACGCGCTCGAATCGCTTCCCGACGACGTCGGCGCGCTGTCTGCCCTGAAGTGGATGCGCCTCAACCGCAACCGCCTCGCGGACCTCCCGGCGTCGACCGGCAAGGGCTGGCGCTCGATCCGCAAGCTGTACCTCCGCGGCAACGGCCTCAAGAAAGTGCCGGAGGCGGTGCTCGCCATGACGTCCCTCGAAGAGCTCGACCTCGGCGAAAACGACCTTTCGGAGATTCCTCCGGAGCTGTGCCGTCTGCCGAACCTTCACCGCATCGACCTCGATTCCAATCCCCGGCTCGCGGCGCTCCCGGAGAACATCGGCGAAATGAAGGGGCTCACGCATCTGTTCGTGTTCCGCTGCGCGCTTCCCGCGGAGGAACAGGCCCGCGTCCGGGCCGCCCTGCCCGATCCCGTCCGCCACTTCATCGCCTTCTGACCCTGCGACCCGTTTTTTCTCCGCCTCAGTAGCTCAATTGGACAGAGCATCGGCCTTCTAAGCCGGCGGTTGTGGGTTCGATCCCCGCCTGAGGCACCACTTTCCGACCGAACATGCAGCCATCCACGGCATTCGACCTCGTGCGCAACGCGATGAAGAACGGACGCGTGCCGCACGCGTACTGCCTCGTGGGCGATCCGCGCGGCGACGCGCTCGCGCTCGCGTCGCGCATCGCGGCGCTGCTGCTCTGCGAAAAGGGGGGCGACGTGGCGCCGTGCGGCGTCTGCGACGCCTGCCGCCGCGTCGCGCGCGGCGTCCATCCCGACGTGCTGTCGATCGGCCCGGAGAAGAAGTCGCGCGTGATCGGCATCGAGGCGATGCGGGAAACCTTCCTGCCGTGGGCCAGCGAAAAATCGTTCGCCGGAGGCTGGAAGGTCGGCATGGTCCTTTTCGCCGACCGCATCAACGCCTCCGCCGCGAACGCGTTTCTCAAGACGCTCGAAGAGCCGCCGGCCGAGACGCTGTTCCTGCTGCTCGCCCCGAGCGTCGATCCGATGCTGCCCACGGTCGTCTCGCGCTGCCAGAAGATCGACCTCTCGCGCGGCCGCATGCCGCCCGCGGAGCCGTGGCGCTCGCTCGTCGGCGGCATCCTGGCCGCGCATTCGTGCGAATCCGGCCTCCGCGTCGCCGCCACCGCCGCGCGCCTCCACGCGCTTTTCGCGCGGATCGCGGACGAGGCGGAGGCGGAAGTCTCCGAAGAACTCGCCGCGCAGGAGGCGGCGGACCCGACGGCCTGGTCGCCGCCCGACAGGGACGAACGCGGCGCGATGGTTTCCGTCAAGGCGAAGGAGCGCCGCCAGGCGATTTTCCAGGCCATCCAGGAGTGGTACCGCGACCTTCTCGCCGCGGCGTCCGCCGCCGAGGCCGGGGCGGAGCGCCCGACGCGCTCGTCGCTCTGCTTCCCGGAACACCGCGACGAAATCGTCCGGCGCGCGGCGAAGATCCCGGTCCGGTACGCGATGCGGTTCGTCGACGCCGCCGGAAAGCTCCAGGAGAAGATCGAGGACCGCAATCTCCCCGACCAGCACGTCTTCCTGGAGGCGTTTTCCTACCTGCGCTGACGCGCGCCCGCGCCTCCGCCCGCGCCGCTTTCAGGCGAGGCGCGCGCGGTCGATCCAGAGGCCGAGGGCCGGATTGGGGATGAAGAAGACTTCCTCGCCGCCGACGTCGTTCCAGCCGGGGCGGAGTGCCGCGGGATCGTACTTCGCGGCGGTTTCGCGAAAGTCCGCGGCCGCGAACCCCACGGCTTCGATTTCGCTCTTCGCGATTTTCTCCACCGCGTACGTGATCGAAAAGCGCCCGTCGGAGGAGCCGTGGATGAGATGCGCCGCGACGCCCATGTTTTCGCGCAGGTCGGCGCATTCCGGACGACCGAAGAGATCCAGCACGTGCAGGCGCCCCTTGTATCCGTACTTGCGAATGAGCTTCTGCTGCGCGGGGTCTTCGCCGAAGCGCTCGACGCCCGGGGCGAGCACGAGGAGCTCCCCGCCGTCGGCCATCGCCATGCGCGTGCGGTAAATCGCCTTGTTGCCGACCCACGTGCTCGTGAATTCCGAGGGATCGAGATACACGACGCACTTGCGGAGCGGTCGGTCGACATAATCGACGTTCTTCTCCTGCGCGAGCTTCACGGCCGCGGTGAGGCATTCCCGGCCTTCGCCGATGAAAAGGCCGTGCGTTCGGATCCTCCCGCCGGGCGCGGTCGTGACGGTGAGGGCGAAGAGCACCGGGATCTTTCCGTACACGAAACGCTCCATCGCCCAGTCGAAGAGGCGGCGCACCGGCGCGTGGTCGCGCCCCATCGCCTTTTCCATGCCGCACACGGCGCCGATCATGTGGCTGCCGTTGATCATTTCCGCTCCGCCGACGCCGACGAAGAGGTTCTTGGCGTGGTTCGCCATGCCGATCACCTCGTGCGGGACGACCTGTCCGGGGGAGACGACGAGGTCGTAGGAACCGTCCGTGAGACGGCGGTTGAGCTCCACCGCGAGCGGGGTCTTCCAGAGGCCGTCCGTGATTTCCGAGACGACTTCGCCCGGAATTTCGCCGAGCTTCGACACTTCGGTGCGCCAGTTGTGGACGAGCATCCGCCCGAACGGCACCGAGCCGAACATCGCCTTCCACTGCGGCTCCGTCACCGGGACGTGCGAGCCGAGCGCGGGCATGACGTCCACCTCGGCGCCGCGCGCCGCCAGCATTTCGTACAGCGCTTCGGTGATGAACCCGGCGTTGGAGTGGAAGCGCGTGAAATCCGGGGGGATCACGAGGACGCGCCGGAGCGGGCGTCCTCCGGCGGCTTCGGCCTCCAGCGCGCGTTCGAGCGCGGCGCGGATTTCCGCGGGCGAGAGTCCGTCGGGAGAGGAGGATGCGAGGTGAATGTCGTTCATGTCCGGGAGGAGGCTTTTTTTGGGGGGCGTTCAGGATTCGACATAGGTGCGGCGTACGCGCGAACCGATCGCGCAGAGCACCTCGTAGGCGTGCGTGCCCTTGAGCGTCGCCCATTCGTCGATGCCGATTTCGCGGTCGCCCTGGCGCCCGAGGCACACCGCCTCGTCACCCGGCCGGGCGTCCGGAACCTGGTCGAGGAGAACGGTCGTGAAGTCCATGCAGATGCGACCCACGACGGGACACGGCTGGCCGTGCACGAGGATGGAACCGCGGTTCGAGAGCGCGAGCGGCAGGCCGTCCGCGTAGCCGGCGGCGACGGTGCCGACGAGCACGTCGCGCGGCGCGGTCCAGGTGCGACCGTACCCGATCGTGCGGCCGGCGCGCACGAGCCGCACCTGCGCGAGGCGGGCGCGGAGCGTGAAGACCGGCTTCAAGGCGAGGGCGCGCGCGCCGAGCGGGTCGAAGGAACCGTGGAGGTTGATGCCCGTGCGCACGTGCGTGAAAGGCGCGCGGCACGCGGACGGAACGTTGTTCACGCCATCGGAGTTGGCGATGTGGAGCGCCGCGAAGCGAACGCCCTTCGCGGCGAGGCGGCGCACGAGCGCCTTCACGGCGCGCACCTGCGCGAGCGTCGCCCCGTCGCCCGGGACGTTGGCGGTCGGGAAGTGCGAATAGAGGCCTTCGAGCTCGATGCCCGGAAGCGCGGCGAAGCGCGGAACGGTCTCTTCGGCGTCTTCGAGCGCGACCCCCACGCGCGACATCCCGGTGTCGAGCGCGACGTGGCAGCGCGCCGTGCGGCCGCACTGGCGCGCGGCAGCGGAAACGGCGCGCGCCTCGTCAAGGTCCGAAAGCGGGATGCGGATCCCGGCGCGGACGGCGGGGCCGATTTCGTCCGGCATGAGCGATCCCAGAATGCCGACCGGGACCTTGCCGCCGGTGGCTTCCTGCGCGGCGAGCGCTTCGCGGAGTTCCGCGGTGGCGATGCCGGCCGCGCCTTCGCGGCCGAGGCGCTCCGCGATGCGGGACATGCCGAGGCCGTAGGCGTCGGCCTTCAGCACGGCGATGACGCCGAGGGGGGCGACCCGCGCCTGCACGGCGCGGAAATTCCCGGCGACGGAGCCGAGGGAGACTTCGAGCGTGACGCGGCTCGGGGCGGAAGAAGATTTCATGGGTTGCGGTATCCGGAAAAAAAGGCGTCGAGCGACTCGCCGTCGTAGAGGGCGCGGTCGCGGAGCCGGTGGAGGGAACGGAGCGCTTCGCGGCGGCGCGCCGCCGCGAAAACGCGCGGGATGCGGAGCGGACGCGCGCTCTCCATGTCGACGAGAGCGAGCGCGCCGTCGGGCCGCACGACAAAATTGCGCGGTAGGAGATCGTCGTGCACGATGCCGGCGGCGTGGAGCCGCGCGGCGGCGGCGCCGGCCTGCGGAAGAAGGGCGAGGAAGCGGGGGTCTTCCGGCGCGCCCGGTCGCGCACCGCCGTGGTCGCCCGGATCGTTGCGCCAGAGCGCCTTGAGGCTCTCGCCCTCGATCCGGCGGTAGAGAAGCCCGTTGAGGAGCGGCGGCCCGGACTCGACCCAGAACGCGAGCGGCGAAAACGTCGGAACCCCGGCCGCCGCGGCCCGCATCGCCATGCGCATCGCGCGCAGCCCGCGCCGCCGGAAACGGAGGCGGAAGGCGCATTCGAGGCGCTTGCCGGCCGGAGCGTCCGGCGGAACGCGCGAAAGCTTCAGGACGCACGGACCGGCGCCCGGAACGTCGATCGCCCAGACTTCGTTCTTCCGGTTGCGCGTGGAAAGCGCGGCCGCGCCCGGCAGCGCGGACGGGGCGCGCCACGCGCCGGACGCGACCCACGCGCGCACCGCCTCCGCGGCCGCGTCCCCGGCGAGCCACAGCGACAGCCGCGGAAACCGCTCCTTGCGGATCTCCGCGATGCGGGGCGTCCCGGCCCCGTCGCCTGCGTGCAGTCGCCAGCCCATTCTCAACCGTTCCCGGGCGATTCGCGCCCGCGCCCCGGTAGACTACCACAGATCGGGGCGACGCGCGGCTACGCGAAAAAGCGGGCGACGGCGTCGGCGCGGAGGCGGCGGCGGAGCGCGCCGGCCATGGACGGCGCGTCGAGCGGGCCGGCCCAGGGTTCTCCTTTGCGCAGGAAGAAGCGGTAGAACGTCGACGGCGCCATGCCCCATTTGCGGAGGAACTGCGCGCGTCCGTCGTTGGGGACGATGCGGCCGACGGATTTCGAAACGAAGTGGTACACGCGGCTGCGCGCGACGCCCTTGAAGTAGCGGACGCCGGCGAGCCAGAGCTTGGCGGAAAGGTCGGGATCGCTGTAGAGCCCGGGCGAAAACTCGACGCTGTAGCCGCCGACGAGATCCCAGAGCCAGACGGGCATGACGTTCGGCGGGCGCGTCGCGCCGCTCCAGTCCTCCTTGGGAATCGAGGCGAATTCGCGCAGGAGCCTCGCTTCCTCGAAGGTCTCCGGCGTCGTGCCGTAGTCGTGGCCGCCGATCACGGGCTTGCTGCGCGTGAGGCGCGGCTCGATCATCGTCGCGGAAAGGAAAAACGGGGCGGAGGCGCCGCCGGCGGCGTCGATCTCCTCCTTGAGAGCCGCGTCCCACCCGGGCAGCGCGTACATGTCGTCGTTCATGTAGACGAGGAACGGCGTCCGGACGAGCGGGCGCGCCGCGTTGCAGGCGAGGCACACCCCCGCGTTGCCTGGGGTGCGGGAGAACGAAAGCCCTTCCGAAGCGGCCCACTCCGCCGTGCCGTCCGAACCGTCGTTCACGTGGAGGACGATCTGGTGCGGAAAGGAGGAATGTTCGCGGATCGACCGGACGCAGAGCTTCAGGAACGGAAGGTTGTTCCACGTCGGAATCACGATCGAAAAGACCTCGTCCCCGCGGAAGGCGCCTTCGCGGCGCTCCACGGCCTGGGGCGGCGAACCGAAGAAGGGCGGCAGGGCCATGCTTCAGGCCCCCGGCGCGCCGTCCGCGGCGTCCGCCGCCGCCTTTTCCGCCGCCGCCTTTTCGAGCGCGGCCACGACCTCGGAAAACGCGTCGCCGACCGGCGTGCCGGCCATGGAGGGCGCGAACGGCCGCCCGGCGTCGCCGCTCGCGCAGACGCGCGGATCGAGCGGGATGCGACCGAGCACCGGCGCGTCGTACTTCTCCGAAAGCGCGTCCGCGGCGCCGGATCCGAACGGATCGACCCGCTTGCCGCAATACGGGCAGACGAAGCCCGACATGTTTTCGACGATGCCGACGACCGGGAACGGCAGCTGGTCGCAGAAGGACAGCGAGCGCGAGACGTCCGCGGCCGCGACACGCTGCGGGGTCGTGACGACGACGGCGCCGAGCGGATCGGGAAGCGACTGGCAGACCGTGAGCGGTTCGTCGCCGGTGCCGGGAGGCGCGTCGACGACGAGCCAGTCGAGCGAGCCCCAATCGACTTGCGAAAGGAACTGGCGGATGACGCCGATCTTCATCGGGCCTCGCCAGACGACGGCGGCGTCGGCGTCGGAAACCGCAAGCCCGACGCTCATCACCTTCACGCCGAACGCCTCGACCGGCTGGATGCGGCCGTCTTCCGTGGCCATGAGCTGCGCGCCGTGCAGGCCGAGCATTTCCACGGCAGACGGGCCGTGCACGTCCACGTCGAGGAGCCCGACCTTCTTCCCCGACGCCGCGAGCGCCGCGGCGAGATTGACGGCGATGGTGCTCTTGCCGACGCCCCCTTTGCCCGAAAGCACGACGACGGCGTTCTTGACGCCCGAAAGGTTTTTGACGATGCGGCAAGCTTCCTCGTCGCGTTCTTCCGCGGCGTGCGAGCAGTGCTCGCAGTCGCCGCCGCAATGGTGTCCGTTTTCTGCCATGGTGGAAACGCCGGACGGGTTGCGCCCCGGCGGGTCCCTAGACTACCACACTTCCGCCCCGGCGGCGCCGCGCCCGGTCGCGCGCCTCGCAGACGCGCGGCGCGGCGGGAGGACCGGCGATCGCGGCCAGCACCGTCTGGGCGAGGACGAGTCCTTCCGCGCCGACGACCGTGGGAAGGGTGCCGGGCGCCACGTGGCGGCCTTCCCCGCCGGAAGAAAACGGGACGCGGGGCTCTTCGTCGGAAAACACCACGGTCCCGTGCGCGATCCCCAGGCGGCGGAGTTTCTTGCGCATGACCGCCGCGAGCGGGCAGCGGTCCGTCTTCGAAAGGTCGGCGGCGCGGAAACGCGTGGCGTCGAGCTTGTTGCCGCCTCCCATCGCCGAGACGAGCCGAACCCCCGCCTCGCGGGCGCGAACGGCGAGAAGGACCTTCGCCGAGACCTGGTCGATCGCGTCCACGACGAAATCCCACGCGCCGAGCGGCACGGAATCCGCCGTTTCCGGACCGTACGAAACGTCGTAGACCGCGACCCGAAGGTCCGGATTCACGTCCAGCAGGCGCTCGCGCACGACGTCGGTCTTGCGGCGGCCGACCGTCGAAACGAGCGCGCAGAGCTGGCGGTTGAGGTTGGAACGGGCCACGACGTCGCGGTCGAGCAGGCCGAGCGCGCCCACGCCCGCCCGGGCGAGCGCCTCGGCGCACCACGAACCGACGCCCCCGAGGCCCATGACGAGGACGCGCGCGCTTTCCACGCGGCGCATCGCGTCTTCGCCGAGAAGGCGGCGCGTGCGTTCGGTCGCTTCGCGGTCCATCCGGGGCCCGGGGCCTTGCGCGGCGGACGGCTAGACGCCGACGTTTTCGACGGAGGATTCGTCCTCGGAATCCGGCTCGGCCGCGGGGGCCGGGGGAAGCTCGACGCCGGGATCCTCCCGCGGCGTTTCCGCCGCCTCCGCGGCCTTGGCCTCTTCGAGCGCGGCTTCGGCCTTGCGGGCGCGGCGCTTCCAGAAGGCCAGACGCCCGAAGAACCCGCGCAGGGCGCGGCCGAAACGCCGGCGGAGCGTCGGATGGCGCAACTCGTCGAGGCGCTTCCACCCGGCGAGCACCTCGTCGGGGGTGAAGTCCTTGCGGTAGAGGTTCTCTTCGAGCTCCATTTCGAGGCGGCGGACCTCGTCGAGCCCCGAAACCACCACGACGTCGACGGTTTTCCAGCCGAGTTTCGTCGCGGCCGTGAGACGGCGGTGGCCGGCGATGAGCTCGTAGGCGGGGGAGACGGTGATCGGGTTGAGCTGGCCGACGCGCTTGAGGCTGTCCATGAGCGGAGCCAGGTCGCCGAGGTCGCGGCGGACGCGTTCGGGAATCGTGATCGAGGTGATCGGTACTTGCATTGCGGTTCCTTGTCGTTGCGGAGATTGTGCCCGGCTTCCGGGACGTCAGATCGGCGAGGGACGGACCATGCGGTTCTCCTTGCCGTCGAACACCACCACCTTGGGCTTGTGCCCGGGGATTTCGCCCTCGTCGAGCAGGCAGAACGCGAACACGATCACGCGGTCGCCGGGCTTGCCCTTGTGCGCCGTGGCGCCGTTGAGGCAGCAGACGCGCGAGCCGCGGCGGCCGGCGATCGCGTAGGTCTCGAAACGCTCGCCGTTGGCGAGGTTCGCGACCAGAATCTTTTCGTACTCCCGGATGCCGGCGGCGTCGAGGAAATCGGGGTCCAGCGTCAGACTCCCCTGGTATTCGAGCTGGGAGTCGGTGACGCACAGATGGTGCAGTTTTGCGCGAAGGAAGAAGGAGAGCATGTCCGGGCGACCTTTGCCCTTCAACAATATCCGAACCCCCGCCGAAATGCAAGCCCGCGCCGGTCGCGGGGTGTGACCAAACTTTGTCAGCGGCATGGCGCGCCCGTACGCGGGCTTGCGCTTGCGTGTGCGCCCTA
>CAMNCG010000038.1 GCA_946534105.1 uncultured Verrucomicrobiota bacterium | reverse complement strand
CGGTCCCGCCTGCGGGCGTGCCCGAGTTCGGGATCGCGACTTTCTGCGCGCTCGCGCGGACCGCCGTTTCGCTCGGCTCCAGCATGGCCGTCGCCGCGGCGGTGCTGGCCGCCGCCTTTTCTTCGCGTCCGGCGGCGTTCGCGCTCGCCTTCGCACTGGGAACCGCGTTTTTCGCGGCCGGGGGCGGGTCGCGGGACCGGATGCGGGGAGGGGCTGCGGCATGAGGGCGTTCGGAGCGCGGGTCGCTGCCGCGGCCGCGCGGGCAGACGACGTCGCGTCGCTCCTCTGGCCGCGGACGTGCGCCGGGTGCGGTCGACCGAGCGAGGGTCCGGTTTGCGAAACCTGTCGCGGCGCCGTCTCTCCGCGCCGGGCGGGGCGCGACTGCGCGGTCTGCGGCAAGACCCTCCTCGCGACGGATGCCGCGGCCGGCACGGCGACTCCGGTGTGCGAACACTGCCGCACGACCCCTCCGGGGTTTGACGCCGCCCGATCGGCCGTGGACTACGACGGTCCGGCGCGTGAAATCGTGCAGTCCCTGAAGTATCGCCGCGCGCTCGACGCCGCGTCGTGGATGGCCGACTGGATGCTCGGATGCGTCGCGGCGAACTGGCCGGACGAACGTTTCGACGCGGTCGTGCCCGTGCCTCTCCATTTCTGGCGGGAATTCCGGCGCGGTTACAACCAGGCGGAACTCCTTGCGAAATTCGTCGCCGCGGGGCTCGGCGCGCCAGTCGCGAGCCGACTCCTCGCGCGCCTCCGCGACACCGGCACGCAGACGCGGCTCGGCGCGGCGAAAAGACGCGAAAACGTCGCGGGCGCTTTCGCCGTGAGATCCGGTCGGGAGGCCGAGGCGTACGGCAAGCGACTCCTCGTCATCGACGATGTGATGACCACCGGCGCGACGCTCGGGGCGGCGTCCGCCGCGCTGCGCGCCGCCGGCGCCGGCCGCGTGCTCGCCCTGTCGTTCGCGCGCGGTTGACTCCCCGGAGGGGCGTTGGCATAATTGCGCCCCGCAATGCACACGGAAAGTTCTTGGTCGCGGGCCCGTGGCGGCGCGAGGACGCTGGCGCGCCTTCTCGCCGCGGCGGCGGTCGGAGGCGCCGCCGTCTGGGCCGTGGTCTGTCTGCTCGTCGCCGGTTTCGCGCCGGGGGATGTGGAAGACGTCGTCCGTTTCCGCACCCTGACGCGCGTCGCCGAACCGGCGTCGTTCTCCGAGGTCGATCCGGCGAACGATCGCCGTCTCGTGCTGGTGCGCGGGACGACGTCCTCGCCGGAAGCGGTTTCGGATCCGTTGCTGGGTCTTCCCCCGACGAACGCGCTCGCGCTCGTGCGTCGGGTCGAAATGTTCCAGTGGGCGGAGAAGCCCGCGGAAGGCTCGCCGGGGGTCCGGTACGAGGGCGCGTGGGCGGACCATCCCGTCGATTCCTCCGCGTTCCAGATTCCTCGTGGGCATACGAACCCGGCGTCGTTTCCTTCCGGGTTCGCCTCGCAGGAATTTCCCGCGGCGTACGTCCGCGTCGGTTCCTATCTGGTGCTGCCCAAGGCACGCGTCCGCGCGGCCGTCGCCGCGTTGCCGCTTGAAGGCGAGGTGCGGTACGTTCCGGCGGGTGGCGGCGCGCCCGGTCCGGACGCCGGCGGCGCGGAGCCGAACGTCGGCGACCTGCGCGTCACGTGGCTCGTCGTGCCGCACGCGGAGGTTTCGATCGTCGCCGCGCAGCGGTCCGACAAGGTGCCCGCGGCCCTGCGTTCCGGAGACGATCCCCCGCGCGCGGCCCTCGCGCCGCAGGAAGGCGGCGCCATCGCCGACAAGCTTTTCCTCTGCGCGCGCGGCCGATGCGGGGCGGAAGAGCTCTTCGCGCCGTATCGCCGCCGCCATGCGCTGCCGGACGGGCTGCTCTGGCGCGCACACGTGTTCGCGACGGAGATCGTCTCGCCGTCGTCGCTTGTGCAGCTGCTCGGCGGCCTGCTCGTCTCGATGGCGCTCTTTTCGCTCACCGTGGCGTTTTCACTCCCGCTCGGGCTCCTCGTCGCGCTCGCCCGCATGGGGCGCGGGCGTGTGCTCTCCGGCGCGGCGCGGGTCTACATTTCGGCCGTCCGGGGCACGCCGCTCATGCTGCAGCTGCTGTTCGTGTATTTCGGGCCGTATTATCTCTTCGGATGGTCGCTCTCGAAGTATCCGGCGTTTCTCGCCGCCGTGGTCGCGTTTTCGCTCAACTACGCCGCGTATTTCGCGGAAATCTACCGCTCCGGCATCGAATCGATCCCGGTCGGGCAGCATGAGGCCGCGCAGATGCTGGGCTTCACGCGGCGCGACGCCTTCCTGCGCATCGTCCTGCCGCAGGTCGTGAAACGCATCCTGCCTCCCGTCACGAACGAAGTCATCACGCTCGTGAAGGACACGTCGCTCGCGCAGGTGATTTCGGTCGTGGAGATGTTCACGATCGCGAAGCAGCTCGGCAACGCGCAGACGTCCATCGCGCCGCTTGTCGTCGCCGGCGTCTTCTACTACGTTTTCAACTGGCTCGTCGCCTCCGGCATGGAGCGCATCGAGAAAAAACTTTCGTACTACAGGTAGGGCGGTCTCATGGACGAAATCCTCCTCCGCGTCGAAGATCTCCGGAAGTCGTTTGGAAACACCGAGGTGCTCCACGGCGTTTCGTTTTCGCTGCGGCGCGGCGAAGTCCTCTCCATCATCGGACCTTCCGGTGGCGGAAAGTCGACGCTCCTGCGCTGCGTGGTGAACCTTGAACGCGTCACGTCGGGCACGATTCGCCTCGGCGACGACGTCCTGGTCGGGCGCGGCGTCTACGCGCCGCCGGCGGTGCAGCGCCGCATCTGCCTGCGGATCGGCCTCGTGTTCCAAAGCTTCAACCTCTTTCCCCATTTTTCCGTTCTGCGCAACGTCACCGAGGCGCAGCGTGTCGTGCTCGGGCGCTCGCGCGAGCAGGCGACGGCCCATGCGATGGACCTCCTCGACAAAATGGGGCTCGCCGGGAAGGCGGATGCGTATCCGTGCGAGCTCTCCGGCGGGCAGCAGCAGCGCGTTTCGATCGCGCGGGCCCTTGCGCTCGATCCGGAGGTGCTCTTCTTCGACGAGCCCACCTCGGCGCTCGATCCGGAGCTCACGGGCGAAATCCTGAGGGTCATCCGCTCGCTTGCGGAGGAAAAGATGACGATGGTCGTCGTCACGCACGAGATGGCCTTCGCCCGCGACGTCTCCGACCGCGTGCTGTTCCTCGACGGCGGCGTCGTGGCCGAAGAGGGCCCCTCCCGCGAAGTCATCGGCAACCCGAAGAACGAGCGCACTCGCGCCTTTCTCAGCCGCTTCGGCGGCGCCTGACCGGAGAACGTGAATGAAACTGGTTGTGCTGGCAGGACAGTCGAACATGGCGGGACGCGGATATGCCGGTCCCGACGATCTCGCGCCGGTGCCGGGCGTGAAGCACTTCGCGCGCGACAACTCGTGGCGCGAGGCCATCGAGCCCATCACGAAAGACCGGCCGTTTGTCGGGACGTTCGCCGCGGACGGCACCAAGCGCGTTTCCCCCGATCCCTGGGACGCCGTGCCGCCGGGCGCGGGCGACCGCGTGGTGGGAGTGGGTCCCGGGCGCACGTTCGGCCGCCTGCTCCGGGACGCCTTCCCGGACGAGGAAATCGGGCTCGTCCCGGTCGCGGTCGGGGGCACTCCCGTCGCGGCGTGGCTTCCGGGCGGGATCGATCCGTTCGATCCGGAGAACCATCCATACGACAACGCCGTGGCGCGGATTCGCGCCGCGCAGGCGGACGGCGAAGTCTGCGCGATCCTGTGGCATCAGGGCGAAGGCGATTGCGGGCGCACCGCGCCGGACGCCTACGCGGAATCGCTTCGCACCGTGATCGCGAATTTCCGGCGCGATCTGGGACTTGCCGAAACCGTCCCGTTCGTGATGGGCACCCTTGCGCGATTCTACGGCGACAAGTATCCTCGGATTGCCGAATTTGCTCCGGGAATCGACGCGGCGATGGAGCGCGTCGCCGCGTCGACGCCGTATGCGGGGCTGGTTTGCGCCCGCGACCTTTGCGATCGTGGCGACCGCCTGCATTTCGACACCGCGTCGCAGCACGCGCTTGGCGAGCGCTACTTCCGGATGTGGCGCTCGATGACGGCCGTGTCGCCGGAAAAGCTCGCGGCCCAGGCCGCGAAGTATCGCGACGCGCCGCGAGTCCGGACACGCGTCCTGCTCGATCCGGGCGAGTTGCTCGTCACCTCGCCGTTCGGCCCCCGCAGGCATCCGGTCACGGGCGAAGAGGATTCGTTCCATGCGGGGATGGACGGCGCGCTTTGGAACGGGCGCATGTTGCTGGAAACGGGAATCTGCTCGTGGAAGCGCGGCGTCGTGACCGAGGCGGCCGACGGCGCGGGTCCGGCCGGAACCGCGGTCGCCATCGACCATGGTGGCGGCTGGGTGTCCCGCTATTTCCACCTGGAGGCCGGATCCCTGCGGGTCGGCCCCGGCGACGGGGTGGAGGAGGGGACGCTCCTGGGATGGATGGGCAAGACCGGACGCGCGACCGGCGAGCACCTGCATTTTCAGCTGGAAAGGGACGGAGTCCCGGTCGATCCGCTTCCGCTCATCGCGCGCTGAGCGCCGCGGGAAATGCGGCGCGAGAGCGCCAGCAACGCGATGCCGACGGCTAGGACCGCGACCCAGACGGCGAACGCCGCAGTCCAGCCGCCGTTGCGGGCATGGATGGCGGCGAAGTGGCGCCGGAGTCGGCGGAAGGTCGGACGCCGCTTCCGCTAGGAACGGCTAGAACGGGGTCATGCCTGTCACGTTCGCGCCATGCCTGTCGCTTTCGAAGCGCTGGCAGAACGCGAAGCCGACGTCCCCGCCGTTGCGGTAGGCGGATTTTCCAGCGGGATCGATTTCGAATCTGCAGTTTTCGAATGCGATGTCGCCGACAATGCCAGGACGCGGTGCGGAAATGACGGGGAGCATCAGCCCCCGTGCGACGACGTTGGAGAAACGGAGGTTCCGGATCCGTTTCACGCGCGTCGATTCGTCCGCCTCCATGTGCACGTAGACCGGCCGGGCGCAGATGCGGTCCATTTGCATGTCCGAGAAGGTCAGGTTCTCGACGACGGTGGCTTCGCGCCCCTGGTCGGACATGGTTTCGCGCGGTTCGGCGGCGGGGAAAAGCATTCCGACGCCGCAGACGGAATCCGCGACCTTGAGGTCGGAGAACGTGCAGTCCCGGATGACGCCGTCGTTCAGCCAGCCGACGCGAATGGCGCTTGAATACGAGCGAAGCCGACAGCGGGAGACCGACACCCTCTCGCACGGCTTGTTCTCCTTCAGCGACGCGCTGTTGGCGCGGACGACGATGCAGTCGTCGCCGGTTTCGATGTCGCAGTCGGAGATTCGCACGTCGCGCGAGCAGTTGACGTGGATTCCGTCCGCGTTCGGGAAATCGACGTCCACGTGGATCTTCACGTGCTCGAAGACCGCGTCGTCGCAGTCGTGCACCCAGAAGCTCCATCCGGCCGGCGGAAATTCGATGTTCACGTCGGACACCCTGACGTGACGGCATCCGGCCAGGAGGATCAGCCTTGGCGGCGACTGGTCGAGCCCGAGACTTCTTTTCAGCTGGCCGTTGGGGCTTTCCGGGTCCTTCTCGACGAACGCCATCCCGTTGCCGTGGATGGTTCCGGGCCCGGTGATGGAAACGTCCTCTGCCTCGTCGGCGAAGAGGAGCGCGGCGCTTCGGTGGCGGGGGCACATGTACGTGTCGATGTGCCGTGCGCCGGGCTGGTCCTTCCAGTCGCGCCAGTCCGGGGAGCCCAGGAGCGTCCCGTCCCTTTCCAGATGCAGTTCGACCCCGCTTCTGAGAATCACGGTTCCCGTGACGAACGTGCCGCCGGCAACCACGACGGCTCCGCCGCCGCAGACCGCGCATCGGTCGATCGCCGTTTGGATCGCGCCAGTGTTCAGCGTCTTGCCGTCGCCGACGGCGCCATGGTTCCGGATGTCGAAAATCTTGGCGTTCATGGCAAATGACATCGAGGTTGCGCGATGGGCTCCAAAGTGAAAATCGCCGGACGGGGCGTGTCCTTTGCGGCCAAAGGATACCACAGAGGCCTTTTCCCGGCTCTTCCGTTTTTCAAACACTTCATCCTCGCGGGTGGCGTCGCCGAAACGGTGAAAAAAAGGTGACCATTGCGCCGTTTTGGCTCTTTTTCGCGTTGCAAATCGCGGGCGGTTGCGATAGGATGTCGCTCGGCGTGCATCCGTTCTCCTTCATCGGCCTCGCGGCCCGTGGCATCGTGCAGGTTTTCCTGCTGGCGGTTCCTCTGTACTACCTGCTGAAATTTCTCCGCAGGACGCGCGGCTATCGCGTTCTGTGGGGCCTTCTTGGCGTGTTCGCCGTCGGCTACGCGGCGACGGATTTTCTCGAATTGGAGGAGCTTGGGTGGATCCTCGAGCACGTGACGGTGCTCGTGCCGCTCACGCTCATCGTGGTGTTCCAGCCGGAACTGCGGCGCATTTTTGCGGATATCGGCGGCGGTTCGTCCGGCAGCGAGGCGGCCGAGACGTCGCGCAACGTCGCGCAGGAGCTGCGCAAGGCGGTGATGGCGCTGGCCGACGCCAAGTGCGGCGCGCTCGTCGCGATCGAACGCGCGGAGAAGATCGACGCGTACGTGAACGGCGCCTGCCACCTCGGCGCGCCGGTCGTGGCGGAACTCGTCGAGACGATCTTCTACCCGGGCACCGCGCTGCACGACGGAGGGCTCGTGGTGAGCCGCGGCCTCGTCGCGATGGCCGGGTGCATCTTTCCGCTCGGCGCGCTCGGGGAGCAGCGCCACCTTTCGTTCGGAACGCGCCACCGGGCGGCAATCGGGCTCACGGAAAAGACGGACGCGGTGGTGTTCATCGTTTCCGAGGAATCCGGCATGGTCTCCGTGGCGTGGCGCGGCGAGCTCGTGCGCGGACTCGGGCCGGAATCGCTCGGCGCCGCGCTCGACGCCGCGCTCGCGCCGGCGGGCGAAGGCGGCGGGCGCGAAAGCGACCGTTTCGAACGGGTGTTCGCCAAGCTCAAGGAGGACGCATAGCCATGGCGAAAATGACGTTCCGGATGCCCGTCGACCCCGCGGCGCTCTGCCGGCGCTTTCTCGGCCCGAACGGCGACCTGATGGTCGTGTCGCTGCTCGTGTCCGGCGTTCTTCTCGCCGCCGTGCACACGAAAGTCGTCACCACGCGGCATGAACGGACGTTCCCGGTTCCGGTGTTCGTGAAGAACCCGAACGATTCGGTCGCCGTGGCATCGTTCGATCCGGTGACCGTGCAGATCACGCTGCGCGGCTCGCAGGACGAGATCGCGGCGGTCGATCCTGCGCGCCTTGCGGTCGAGCTCTTCCCGAACGCGAAGAAGAACACGGGCCTGGGGCAGACCGTCAAGATTCGTCCCCGGAACGTGACCGGCACGGGGAAGCTCAAGCTCGTTTCCGTCGAGCCGTCGCGGATCGACGTTCGCTACGACGACATGGTGAAATGGTCCATGACCGGGCGCATTGCAACGCCGAAGCTGGAAGGCGTTCCGGTGCAGGGGAGCGCCTCGGTGGAAATGCCCACGAACGTGACGGTGGTCGTCCATGGCTCCCGGTCCAAGATCGAGGTGTTCCGCGAAAAGAAGATTCTCCTGCCGACCTCCCCGATCAACGTCGAGGGCAAGACGGAGAGTTTCGACGCGACGGTGACAATCCTTCCGCCGCCCGACTCCGGCATCACTCGGGTGGAGCCGGCGGCCGTGACGGTGCATGTGGACGTGCAGACGGTCGCCGCGGCCGGGGTGGAGGAGGACAACGCGCCGCTGGTGCGCGTCGCGCCGCAGTCCGCCCTCTCGGCCCTGCTTTCCGGCGAATCGCAACCCGCCGTCGTCGACACCAACGCCGCCCCGGAGGAGGCGCGCGTCGGGGAGGACGTCGGGGAGGACGTCGGGGAGGGCGGCGCCGTCCTGTCCGGTGAAGGCGCCGTCGCCGGCGGGGAGTCCGGCGCGCAGCCCGAGCTTGAACTGCCGCCGCCGGTCGAGATGCCCGATCCGGCGGAACCCGGCGAATAGGGGAGGCCGCCATGCCCGTCGATTCGTGGAATCCGGATATCGCCAAACGCGATCTGAAGTACTACATCTTCGATTGGGACGACAACATCCTGCACATGCCGACCTACATCCACCTGGAACGCAGGCTCGGCAACGGCGAATGGGTGCCCCACCTCGTCTCGACGGCGCTGTTTTCCGTGATCCGCAAGGACACCGTGAACTACCGTCCGCCGCAGGGCGACTGGGAAAAGGCGTTCGTCGAATTCCGAGACCCCGCCTCGCGCACGGAGCCGAAGTTCCTGGCCGACGCGCGCCAGGCGATCGACCGGCTCCTCGCCGGCGACGACAAGGCGCCTCCGTCGTTCCAGACGTTCCGCAAGACCCTTCGCGAGGGGCGCATTTTCGCGATCGTCACCGCGCGCGGGCATCGGCCCGAGACGCTCCGCCGGGGCGTCGAGCTGTTCATCGACCGCATCCTCACCGATTCGGAAAAGGCGGAAATGATCTGGAACCTGCGCGGCTACCTCGTGTGCTACGACGGTGCGGCGAAGAACGCGTCGATGACGGATGCCGAGGTGCTCGACAACTACCTTTCGATGAACCGCTACCACGCGGTGACGAATCCCGACTTCATCGCGGCCGTGAAGGCGGCGTCGGTGCCGGATCCGGAGAATTCCGAGACGCGCAAGCAGTTCGCGATCATGGATTTCCTCGACTGGCTCTTCAAGATGGTCGAAAGCACGGGGTCGCGGCGCCCGGTGAGCGTCGGGTTTTCCGACGACGACCCGGGCAACGTCGCCGCCGTGGCGGACTTCATCCGGCATTCGCTCGCGGAGCGCTTCCCGTCGGTGAAGTTCGTGGTGTACGACACGTCCGACCCGGACGTCGAGAAGGGCCACAAGCTCGTCGTTTCCGGCCAGTTGCCGCTCTTCGCGTAGCGCCGCGGGGCGGCGCGGCGCCTAGACGCCGAGCAGGCCGCGCAGGTATTCGAGCCCGCGCGCGACGTCCGCGGCCGGGGTCCCGGGGGCGGGTTCCATCACGAGCGGGACGTCTTTTCCGACGAACGGCTTCAGCATCGAAAAATCGACGAGCCCGCCGGGCGGCATGGAATGGTCCCGGAGCGGCGGCAGGACGTCGTGGACGTGGAAGCCCCCGACGTGCGGCGCCATCCGCCGCACGAGCCCGGCGTGGTGCGAGAGCCCGAGTTCGTGGCGGATCTGGCCGTGACCGAGGTCGTGCCAGTAGGCGAGAGGCTCGCCCTCGAACCGGTGCAGGAGCCCGTCCATCTCCGATTCGTTCGGCATGGCGTCTCCGGAAGGGAGGTTTTCGAGGCAGAGCGTGACGCCGAGGGGGCG
This sequence comes from uncultured Verrucomicrobiota bacterium, assembly GCA_946534105.1. Taxonomy (GTDB): domain Bacteria; phylum Verrucomicrobiota; class Kiritimatiellia; order RFP12; family UBA3636; genus UBA3636. The sequence continues at coordinate 12,763 of CAMNCG010000038.1, read as the reverse complement.
CAGCTGCGGCAGGAGGATTTCGAGCGATTCTTCGAGCGCGTCCAGGCATTTTCCGGATTTGGCGAAGCGCTTGTCCTGGAAGCGCGCGAGGCGGCGGGCGTAGGAGGGCGTGTCGCGCTTTCCGGCTTCGACCATCGAGGCGAGGCGCGAGGCGGCGCGGAAGACCGGGACGCGCCCGGCGTGGAGCACCACTTTCGGCGCGCGCATTTCGGACGCGAACCGCGCCGTCGCGAGCACGCCGTCGATGCCGTGGCGGGGGCCGTCGAGGTCCCGCGGGTCACAGATCGAAAACGGTTCCGGCCCGAGATGCGAGCCGGGAAACGGGTTGGGGCAGAAGGCGTGGACGGACGTGACGCGGAGCGCGCCGGAAGCGAGCCGCCGTTTCACCTCCTCGGCCTGTCCGAACGAGAGCGCGTAGCCGAGCTCCACGGCGTCGAACCCGAGCGCCGCGATTTCGTCGAGCATCGGCGCGCCCTCTTCGTGGAGGGAGGCGTTCCAGTTGGTGGAGATCGCGATCCTCATTTTCCCGCCGCTCCCTCCGGAAGCTTCCGCCAGGCGGCGGCGAAGACGCGCTTGCCCTGCGAGAGGAACTTTCGCTCGAAATCCGTCCGCTCCGCTTCCGCGCGGACCGCGGGTTCGGCCGGTTCGAAGCCCGGGGCCGCGGCCATCGTATCGAGCATCTGCGCGAAGTACGGCTCGTCGTCCGTCGCGGCCTGGAGCGTGCCGCCGGGCGCGAGAATTCGGCGGACAAGCGCAACGTTTGGCGCGCGGAAGAAACGGTTGCGAGCGTGGCGGTCCTTCGGCCAGGGGTCGGGGAAGAGGACGAACGCGGTCGCCACGGATTCCGGAGGAACGCAGTATTCGAGCGCCCACCGCGCCTCCGCGCGCAGGAGGGCGAGGTTGCGGATTCCGGCCAGACGGGCCGCGACGTCCGAGCGGGCGACGCGCGCCGCTTCCTGTTCGACCGCGAGGACGCGCACGTCCGGGTGCCCGGCGGCGCGGCCGCGCGAAAAGCGTCCGTATCCGGCGCCGACGTCGAGTTCCACGGCGGCGCCGGCCGCGGCGGCTTCGGCGAAGAAGCGGCGCACGGGGCAGACGCCGGGCTCCGGGCAGACGGGAAGCGGCTCTTCGTGGCGGGCGAGCCGGATGCGCATCGGCACGTCCGGCTCGAGGATCGGGCAACCCGTCGCGTCGAGGGCGAGCGAAGGGGGCAGGGAAGGGTCACGCTGACGCGCGAGGGCGCGGGCGATGTTCCGGTCGCGGGGCATGTGCGGCGTCAGGTCCCGGCGGAGGTCTCGTCTTCGCCCGGGACGTCGAGCGAATAGAGGTAGCGCTTGATCTTCAGCGTGTTCGTCTTGCGCAGCGGCTCGAACCGGACCTGGATGCGGCGCGGATGCTTGTAGGCGGAGAGCTCCTTCATGGCGGCGCGCACCTCGCGGATGCAGAGGTCCCGGATCTCGTCATCGGAAAGAGGGGAGGCGGACGCGGCGTCGCTCTTGTTGCGCTCCTCGGCGAGCTTGTCGAGGTCCGCGACGACGATCGCGCCGACGTGTTCGCCCTTCTTTTCGCCGGGGACGTGGTATCCGAGCACGATCGACTCCAGCACGTGCGGGCAGGCGTTGATGGCGATCTCGACCTCTTCGGGGTAGATGTTCTTGCCTTCGCGGTTCACGATGAGGCTCTTCTTGCGGCCGGTGATCGTGACGTAGCCGTCGGCGTCCATCGTGCCGAGGTCGCCCGTGCGGAACCAGCCCTCGCCGTCGAAGCACTCCGCCGTTGCGGCCTCGTTGCGGAAATAGCCCTTCATGACCGACGGGCCCTTGACTTCGATTTCGCCGACGCCTTCGTCGTTCGGCTCGGCGATCCGGAGCTCGTGGCCCGGCAGGGCCCGGCCGACCGACTCGAAGCGGATCGCGTTTTCGGGCGCGAGGGCGGAAATGGGGGCCGTTTCCGTGAGGCCGTAGCCCTGGAGCGTCTTCACGCCGAACTTCGACCACTGCCGGAGCACGTCCGGATCGCTCGCCGCGCCGCCGCAGATGAGGATGCGGAGCCGGCCGCCGAGACCGGCGATCACCTTGCGCCCGACGACGCGCGAGAGGCCGATCGACATCAGCGTGCGCGCGACGGTGTTCTTGTCGAGCTTCTTCCGGATCGCGCCGAGCATCTTTTCGGCGAGGAGCGGCACGGCGAGAAGGACCGTCGGGCGCGTCTCGCGCATGTTTTCGGGGATCGTGCGGAGGTTTTCGACGATTGAGACTTCGCACTGCGCGGCGAGCGGAACGACGAAGTTCGCGGTGAAGGCGAACGCGTGGTGGAGCGGCAGCACGAGCAGGAAATTGTCGTCCTTGCGGACCGTGAAATATTCCAGCGCGGAAAGCTGCGCGCAGAAGTTCGCGTGCGTGAGCATCGCGCCCTTCGAGCGGCCGGTCGTGCCGGAGGTGTAGATGATGGAGGCGACGTCGTCCTCGGCGGCGACGTTGCGGTCGAAAAAGGCGTCGGCACCGGCGGCGGCCCCGGCGACGCCTTCGAGCGCGCGGTCGCAGTCGTAGACGCGCACCTGGCCCTCCTTGCGGTCCTTGTCGATCACGCCGTCGAGGAGCACCACGGAGCGCAGGAAGCGCAGCGAGCCCATGATGTCGTGCACGAGCGGCCAGACCTTGCCCGAGCCGAGAAAGGCGACGGCCTCGGAGTCGCGCATGATGTGGGAGACTTCGTGCGCCTGGAGCTTGGCGTCCACGGGCACGACCGTGACGCCGCACGCCGCGATGCCGAGGTACGCCGCCATCCATTCGGGGCGGTTTTCCATCATGAGCGCCACGCGGTCGCCTCGCTTCACGCCGAGACGGCCGAGGAGTTCGGAGACGCGGCGGGCGCGCGCGTGGAGGTCCGCGAACGTCCACTGGTTCCATTCGCGGCGGGATTTCCAGCGGACGAAAATCGAATCGGGCGACTGCGTGACGGCGTCATCAAGAAGGGAACGTAGGGTCGGCATGGCGGTGTGGTGCGCGGACGGGAAACGGAGTTGTCGGTTGCGATTCAAAATTATGGCATGGAAATTTGAATCGCGCAACCCCCGCTCGATTCGGGCGCGCGAAGTTCCCATTTTTATAAAAAATATACGCTTTGTTTCAACGGAATATACGCCGAGAATTCGGTGCGAGGGCGGAGCGGGGAGGCCGCGGGGTCCAAGGGGGCGCCGCATGAATCGGACGTGCCCGTGACTTTTCAAATGTGAACAGTATATTGTGAAAACCTGAAATATTTGTTGACCGTTTCTCCTGCGGGAGATAAACTGGGCGGCGTTTCGATGACCACCTTGTACGACATGATCGCGCGCCGGACTCCGGCCGAGGAGAAAGGGCTTCCGCATCCGGAGGCGCTCCATTCGATTCCGTCCGTTCTTTCCGCCGTCGAGATTGTGGAGCTGCTCGCCGCCGCGCCGGAAGCCGGGCTTTCCCAGGCCGACATCGCGCGGCGCGCGTCGGTTTCGGCGAGCACCTGCTACCGCATCCTGCGCTCGCTCGCGGTGCGCGGATGGGTCCGCAAGGAGGGCAGGGGGCGCTGGAAGCTCGACGGCGGCGGCCTTTCGCAGGTGGCTTCGGCGCTGCGCGGTCCCGCGCCCGCGGTGGACCGCGCCCGCGCCGTGATGCAGCGCGTCGCCTCCCAGCGCGGGATCGGGTGCAAGTTTTCCGTCCGCCGCGGCATGCGCCAGGTCGTGGCCGCGCGCGCCGAACCGGCCAGCCAGGTGCAGACCACCGGGCCGGAGGGCGCGGAATATCCGCTCGTCGAGGGATCGTCCGGCGCGGCGCTGCTCGCGGATCTCGACGACGGCGCCGTGTCGTCCGTCTTCGCGTCTTCCGGCCCGAGCCAGACCGGCATCCGGTTCCTCCGCAGCGCGCTTTCCGCCATCCGCGAAAGGGGCTGGTGCATGCGCCCCCGGATCCTCGACTGGCCGATTTCCGCGCTTTCGGCCCCGGTGCGCGACGCTTCCGGCGCCGTCGCCGGCGCGCTCACGTTCGTGGTTCCGGCGGCGAAGGCCGCCGATCCCGCGCTCGCCGCCCTTCTCGTCAAGTCCGCCGCCGAATGCTCCCCGGGCCCGAAACCCGCGGGCCCGGCCCCCGGAACGCAAACCTCCACCCCCCACACGCCAGACCCATGAATCCTTCCGACCTCAAGATCACGGACATCCGCTTCGCGGACATCGACGGCGCGCCGAAGCGCTGCACGCTCGTCAAGCTCTACACCAACCAGGACGGCCTCGTCGGCTACGGCGAGGTGCGCGACGCCTCGTCGCGCACCTACGCCGCGATGCTCAAGAGCCGCGTCCTCGGCGAAAACCCGCTGAACGTCGAGAAGGTGTTCCGCCGCATCCGCCAGTTCGGCGGCGATTCTCGCCAGGCCGGCGGCGTCTGCGCGATCGAGCTCGCGTGCTGGGACATCGCCGGCAAGTTCTGGGGCGTGCCCGTCTGGCAGCTCCTCGGTGGCAAGTTCCGCGACAAGGTGCGCGTCTACTGCGACACCGACAGCGAGGGCGGCGGCCGCGACATGGGCCGCGCGCTCAAGGAGCGCGTCGCGCAGGGCTACACGTACCTCAAGATGGACCTCGGCATCGAGCTCCTGATGGACGTCCCCGGCGCCCTCTGCGCCCCGACCGGCTATCTCGACTACATGAAGCGCATGAAGCACGTCGTGAAGACGCCGCACGGGTCCATCGACCCGCGCGCGATGCGCGGCGAGGCCTACGACCTCTTCAACACGGAGCACTTCCTCACCGGCATCCACGTCACGGAGAAGGGCCTCGACTTCCTGGAGGGCTACCTCCGCGAGTGCCGCGAGGAAGTCGGCTACGGGATTCCGCTCGCGATCGACCACCTCGGCCACATCCCGCTGGAGGACTGCATCCGCCTCGGCCGCCGCCTCGAAAAGTACAACCTTTCGTGGATGGAGGACGCCCTGCCGTGGCAGCAGACGGAAATGTGGCGCCAGCTCCACGCCGCCACGTGCGTCCCGCTCGGCACGGGCGAGGACATCTACCTGCTGCGCAACTTCAAGCCGCTCCTCGAATCGGGCGCGCTCGCGGTGGTCCATCCCGACCTCCTGACCGCCGGCGGCATCGCCGAGACGAAGCGCGTCGGCGACTACGCGGAGGAGTGCGGCGTGCAGATGAACCTCCACATGGCCGAGTCGCCGGTCACGGCGATGGCGGCCGTGCACGTCGCCGCCGCGACGCGCAACTTCATGGCGCTCGAAATCCACTCCGTCGACGTCCCGTGGTGGAAGGACCTCGTCCGTCCGGCCTTCCGCATCGAGGACGGTTTCGTCCCGGTTCCCGACGCGCCGGGCCTCGGCATCGAGGCCCTGAACGAGGACCTTGTCCGCGAAAAACTTCACCCCGACTTCCCCGAGCCCTGGGCCCCCACCGACGAGTGGAACAAGGAATGGGCCAACGACCGCCGCTGGTCGTAGTTCAGGCATCTTCCCTTTTCCCCCCAAAAAAAACAACCATGAAAAGTCTCTTTTTCTCCCAAGCGTATTACGACCGCTGGAACGCGGACGAACAGGCCCGCATCGACGCGGACATCGAAACGTACCGCAAGGCCGACGCGACCGTCGCGCTCGGCGCCCCCGCCGGCGCCGAGGTCGCCGTCGAGCAAGTCTCGCACGCATTCCGCTTCGGCGCGCACCTCTTCAACTTCGACCAGCTTGGCTCGCACGAGGCCAACGAGCGCCACCAGGCGCTGTGGAACGGCTCCTTCGCCGACGGCGCCCTCTTCAACTCCGGCACCATCGCCTTCTACTGGCGCCCCTTCGAGCCCGTCGAGGGGAAGATGCGCTTCGAGGCGGGGCCCGAGGATTCCGAAGCGTGGTGGAACGCCTGCCGCGAACCGAAGCTCCAGCGCTTCTGGCGCCGACCGCCCAGCGAGCCGTGCGTCCGCTTCTGCGAAGACAAGGGCGTCTGGAAGCACGGGCATCCGCTCGTGTGGTCGAACACGCAGTGGCACTATCCCGACTGGCTCATGGCCAAGCTCCCGAAGGAAATCCTCGCCGAGATGCTCACCGACGACCGCAGCGGAGTCTCGATCCTGAAGCAGCCCATGGAGACGGTTCTGAAACGTCTGCCGCCGGACTTTCCGGCGGTGGTCGAATCGACGCTGCGCCGGCGCATCGAGGCCATCGCGGCGCGCTACGGCGAGCGCATGGACAGCTGGGACGTCTGCAACGAAAGCGCCTGGGACTGGGTGGCCGGCAATCTGGTGCCCGGGTCGGCCCTGTGCCGCAGCGGGCGCCAGTCGTGGATGCCGGGCGACTACTGCCACTGGGCCTTCCGCGAGGCCATGCGCACGATGCCCGCGCGCGCCGTGCTGTCCATCAACGACTACAAGCTCGACAAGGCCTACGCGGAGCAGACGCGCGACCAACTCTCGCGCGGCGACAAGATCGACCTGCAGGGCATGCAGATGCACCTGTTCAACCCCGACGACGTCAACCGCATCGCGGAGGGCTCCGAGCTGCGCTCCCCGGCGCAGGTGCGCGCGCAGATCGCGGACGCGCACGTCGGCGGCGGCATGCCGATCCATCTCTCCGAGATCACCGTCTCCTCGCCCGGCGGCGACGAGCGAGGAGAGGAAATCCAGGCCGAAGTCGCGCGTAACCTGTACCGCCTCTGGTTCTCGATCCCCGACATGGCCGCCATCACGTGGTGGAACGTCGTCGACGACTGCGGCGCTCCCGGCGAGCCTTCGGTCTCCGGCATCTTCCATCGCGACATGACGCCGAAGAAGGCGTACTTCGCGCTCGACGAGCTCGTCAACCGCGAGTGGCGCACCCGCCTTTCCGTGAAGGCCGACGCCTCCGGCGCCGTCTCGTTCCGCGGCTTCAAGGGCCGCTACCGCCTCTCCTGGCGCGACGGAACCGGCGCCGTCCGCACCGCGGAAACCGCGCTCGCCTGACCGGCCGCGGTCCGGGACGTGTGGTAGAATCCGGGTCGTTCCTTTCCTGAATCTTCCCGAACGTCCATGTCCACGTCCCATTACGACCGCATCGCCGGCGAATGCTCCGTCCGGCCCGCGCAAGTCGCCGCCGTGGCGTCGCTCCTCGAAGGCGGCGCCACCGTTCCGTTTATCGCCCGCTACCGCAAGGAAGCCACCGGCGAACTCGACGAAGTCGCCATTTCCGCCGTGCGCGACGCTCTCGCGCGCTTCGCCGAGCTCGACGCCCGGCGCGAGGCGATCCTTTCCTCGCTCCGCGAGCGGAACCTCCTCACCCCGGAGCTCGAAGCCGACGTCCTCGCGGCCGAGACGATGTCCCGCCTCGAAGACGTCTACCTGCCCTTCCGCCCGAAACGCCGCACCCGCGCCCAGATGGCCCGCGAGCGCGGTCTCGCGCCGCTCGCCGCGGAAATCATGGCGCAGGAGTCGGACCGCTCCGCCGAGGACGCCGCCGCGCCGTACGTGAATCCCGAAAAGGAGGTGCCGGACGTCGAGTCCGCCCTCGCCGGCGCCCGCGACATCGTCGCCGAGGCCGTGAGCGAGGACGCCGGGGCGCGCGAGGAAATGCGCGCGCTCTTCGAAACCGGCGCCGTGGCCGTGTCGAAGGTCGTTCCCGGAAAGGAGGCGGAGGGGGCGAAATATTCCGACTATTTCGACGCCGCCGAGCCGCTCAAGGACATTCCCGGACACCGCCTCCTCGCGCTCCTGCGCGGCGAGAAGGAAGGCGTGCTTTCGCTTTCGGTCCGTCCCGACAAGGAGAGCGCCTGCACCGCCCTGCGCGACCGCTTCGTCGCCGGCGACTCCCCCTTTTCCGAAGAGGTCGGCCGCGCCTGCGACGCCGCCTACGCGCGGCTCCTCGCGCCGTCGATGGAAGTCGAGGCCCGCATCGGCGCGTTCACGCGCGCGAGTGACGAGGCGATCGGCGTTTTCGCCGCGAATCTCCGCCAGCTGCTCATGGCCGCCCCGCTCGGGCGCAAGGCCGTGCTGGCCCTCGATCCCGGCATCCGCACCGGCTGCAAGGTCGTCGCGCTCGACGCCCAGGGCAAGCTCCTCGAAGACTGCGTCGTGCAGCTCGCCCGCAGCGACGCCGAGCGCCGCGACGCCGCGGAGACGCTCCTCTCGCTCGTCCGCCGCCACGGCGTCGCCGCCATCGCCGTCGGCAACGGCACCTACGGGCGCGAAACCGAAGCGTTCGTGCGCGCGCTCCCGCCGCCCCCCGGAGTCGCCGTCGTCTCCGTGAGCGAAAGCGGCGCCTCGATCTACTCCGCCTCCGACGTCGCCCGCGAGGAATTTCCCGACAAGGACGTCACCGTCCGCGGCGCCGTGTCCATCGGACGCCGCCTCATGGACCCGCTCGCCGAGCTCGTGAAGCTCGATCCCAAGACGATCGGCGTCGGGCAGTACCAGCACGACGTGGACCAGACGAAGCTCCGCCAGGCGCTCGACGACACCGTCCTCTCCTGCGTGAACGCCGTCGGCGTGGAGGTGAACACCGCCTCGAAGCAGCTCCTTTCCCGCGTCTCCGGCCTCGGTCCCGCGCTCGCGCAGAACATCGTGTCCTTCCGCGACGCCCACGGCCCGTTCCGCACCCGCCGCGCCCTCATGGACGTGCCGCGCATGGGGCCGAAGGCGTTCGAGCAGAGCGCGGGCTTCCTCCGCATCACCGGCGGCGACGACCCGCTCGACGCTTCGGCGGTCCATCCCGAGCGCTACCCCCTCGTCGAAAAGATGGCCGCCGACCTCGGGCTCGACGTCCGCGGTCTTCTCGCCGCCCCGGAGCGCGCCCGCTCGCTCGACCTTTCGCGCTACGTCTCCGAAGGCGTCGGCCTTCCGACGCTGCGCGACATCGTGGACGAACTCGCCAAGCCGGGCCGCGACCCGCGCAAGTCGTTCGAAGCGTTCTCCTTCGACGACTCGGTCCACGAAATCGGCGACCTCTGCGAGGGCATGAAGCTCCCCGGCGTCGTCACCAACGTGACCGCGTTCGGCGCGTTCGTCGACATCGGCGTCCACCAGGACGGCCTCGTCCACGTTTCGCAGCTCGCCGACCGCTTTGTCTCCGACCCGAACGAAGTCGTCAAGGTGGGCGACCGCGTGACCGTCCGCGTCGTTTCGGTCGACCCCGCCCGCAAGCGCATCGGCCTCTCCATGCGCAGCGGCGGCGCTTCCGGCGCGCCCCGCCGCGACGGCGGCGGCGCCCGCTTCCGCGGCGCCGGGCCGTCCCGGCCGCGGCAGCCCGCCTGGCACAACGGAATCCCGCTCTAGCGCCCGCGATGCCCGAACTCGGCCTGCAGCAGCGTCTCTCCCAGCGCATGGCGCTCGCGCCGCACATGCGCCAGGCGCTTTCGTTCCTGCAGGCCCCGGCCATGGAGCTCGGACAGCTCCTCCGCCGCGAGTCGGAGCAAAACCCGCTGCTCGACGTCCTGCCGCCCGCCTCCGTTTCGTCCCTCGACGCCGCCCGCGCCGCCTGGGACCGCGAAAACGCCGCGCCCGGCGGCGCCCGCTCCGACGGCCTTCCGCCCCCTCCCTCCCGGGACGGGGCCGTTTCCGGCGCCTCTCCGTCCGCCGGGGAGTCCGGCGACGCCCCGCCGGAAGACGGCGGGGCCGCGGATTTCGCCGTACTCGGCCGCCTCGACGATCCCGACTACCTCTACAGCGCCGGCGGCAACAACGAGTACGATTCCGACGCCGAGGAGAAGCGGCGCTTTTTCCTCGATTCCATCCCCGCCGGCGAATCGCTCCAGCAGCACCTCGCGACGCAGCTCGACGGCTGCGCGCTGTCCGATTCCGACCGCGGCCTCGCCGAAGAGATCGTCGGTTCGATCGACGAAGAGGGATACCTCCGCACGCCCCTCGCCGACATCGCGCAGGCCCGGCTCGCCTCCCTCGACGACGCTTCGCGCCTGCTCCGCCTTGTGCAGTCGTTCGATCCCGCCGGCGTCGGCGCGCGCAACCTTCGTGAATGCCTGCTCCTGCAGTTCCGCGCCGATCCGCCGCGCCGCCCGGGCGCGGCGACCGCGCTCCGCCTCCTCTCCTCGGACTCCGCCTTCGCGCTGGTCGCTGCCGGGCGCCGTGCCGAGCGCATCGCGGAGAAGTTCGGCGTCACGCGCGAAGTCGCCGAGGACGCCGTCGCCGCCCTCGCCGCGTTCGATCCGCGTCCCGGGCTCCGGTTCGAATCGGAAAGGACCGTCTACGTGGACGTGGAAATCGAAGTCCGCCGGATCGGCGGCCGCTGGACCGCGTTCCTCGACGAATCGGGCATGCCCCGCGTCTCGCTTTCGCCCGAGTGGACGCGCCGCCGCGACGAACTCCGCGCCGCGTCCGGCAAGGACGGTTCCTCCGCCGCGCGCGCCTCCCGCGCGGAAGAAAAGCGCTGGCTCGACGAAAAGTACCGCGCCGCCGAACTCGTCCTGCAGGGCGTGGCGCAGCGGCAGGCCACGCTTCTCTCGGTCGCGCAGGCGATCGTCGACGCGCAGACCGGCTACTTCGAGAAGGGCAAGTCCGCGCTCCGTCCGATGACCATGGCGGAAATCGCGGAAAAGACCGGCATCGGCGAATCGACCGTTTCGCGCACCGTCGCCGGAAAGTGGATGCGGTCGCCGCAGGGTCTGGCGTCGTTGCGGTCCTTTTTCACGAACGCGGTCAAGACCGCGGACGGCGCGGGCGCCGCCAGCAGCGAAACCGTCCGCGAACACATCCGCCGCCTCGTCGCCGCCGAAGATCCGGAAAACCCGCTCTCCGACCAGGCCCTGGCCGGCGCGTTGAAAGACCTCGGCTTCTCGGTCGCCCGCCGCACCGTCGCGAAGTACCGCGAAGCGCTCCGCATCCCCGTCGCCGCCGACCGCCGCTCGCGCTAGCGCCGGAGCGGGCCATCCTTTGTGTTGCCGTTTCTGTCAACCTGAAAAAAGCAGTTGGCCTCGCGCGAGGCCAACTGCGGGACGCGCCGCGCCGGACGGCGCGGCGACCGCCCGATTTGGAATCTCTGTCCGCACATTTTCCATTTTGCAAACACTCCGTCGTTTTGCTAGAATGGAAGCCGCAAACGACAAGGAGCGCGGCATGGCGGAAATCGTCAACTACAGGATTCCATACGGCATTTCGGATTTCAGGCGGATCCGAAACGAGGGGCTATACTATGTGGACAAGACGGAATATCTCGCGAAGATGGAGGCGCTGGACAGCTTCGTCTTCTTCGTCCGTCCGCGCCGCTTCGGCAAGTCGCTCTTCATCTCCATGATGGAGAGCTACTACGACCTGAACCAGAAGCAGGACTTCGAAAAGCTCTTCGGCGGACTCTGGCTCGGCGAGCACCCGACGGAATACGCCAATCGCTACATGGTGCTCAAGCTCGACTTCTCCAAGGTCGGCGGCAAAACCAACGATGAGTTGGAAAATGCGTTTGAGACGCATATTGGAAATCAACTGAGCCTGTTCGCCAGAAAATACCAGAATACGTTCGGGGACGGGTTTGCGGATCGCATGGAAACGCTTTCCGTTGTCAGCCGATTCGAGCAAATCGTCGGGCAGTCCCATCAACTTGGCGTCCCGCTCTACCTCATCATCGACGAATACGACAACTTCACGAACCAGATGATCCGCGCGACGGGCGTGGAGGACTACCGCAACATCACGCACGGGGCCGGCTTCTACCGCAACTGGTTCAAGAAGTTCAAGGGCGACTTCGACCGGATCTTCATGACGGGCGTCTCGCCCGTCACGATGGACGACCTCACGAGCGGCTTCAACATCGCCTCGAACCTCTCGCAGGAGAGCGAATTCAACGCCATGCTCGGCTTCTCAGAGGTTGAGGTGGTGAAGATGTTCCGCGACTACAAGGGTGTCGGCCGGTTCACGGAGGGCGACCCCGACGCAATCGTCCGTTCCATCCGCCCGTGGTACGACGGCTACTGCTTCGCGACGAAAAAAATCGGCAAGGAGAGCGTCTTCAATTCCGACATGGCGCTCTACTACCTCAAGCACCTCGTCGCCACCGGAGAACCGCCGGGAAACATGGTGGACGGCAACATCCGCACGGACTACGACAAGCTCAAGACGATCACGGACATCCAGCGCATGATCCGCGCCGGTTCCGAGGAGGACGTGCTGGACATCGTGGAGACGCTGGGCGGCGAGGGGGAGATCCCATTCGACCTCGTGGATTCCTTTCCGGCCGAGCAGATCGTCGCGCCGAAGAACTTCAAGTCGCTCTTCTTCTACTACGGCATCGTGACGATGTCCAAACGCCGGGAGGGCTACAGCTACTTCAAGGTGCCGAACGTATGCGTGAGGCGGCAGGTCCTCGACCACCTGCGCATGCTGAACTTCGAGCGCGGCTACCCGGACATGGACGAATGGGCGCGCGCGGCGAGCCGGATGGCCTACGACGGCGAGTGGCGCCCGTTCTTCGACCTCATTGCCGCCAACTTCAAGAAGTCCGGCGCCGTGCGCGACGGCAAGAACTGCGAGGCGCGCGTCCAGGGCTACCACCAGGCGGAGTTCGCGCACCTGCAGTTCTACTTGGCGCGCCCGGAGATGGAGCTTTCGGGCGGATACTCCGACTTCTTCCTCTTCCCGAAGCGCGAGGGCGACGACGTCCCGACGCACAGCTACATCGTCGAGCTCAAGTATTCCGCCGCCGACGCGCCGGACTCCGAACTCGCCGCCAAGCGCGAGCAGGGCATCCGGCAGCTCCGCGAATACGCGGCCGATCCCGCCGTCCCGACCCTCGCCAGGGACACGACCCTGCGGCTCGTCCTGCTGCAGTGGAAGTTCCA
>CAMNCG010000037.1 GCA_946534105.1 uncultured Verrucomicrobiota bacterium | reverse complement strand
GCTTACGCCTCCCCTACGCAACGGAAACCATCGGCGTTGCGTTGTCGGGGGAGGTTCGTTGCATTTCTATGGGATGGTAGTGGTCGTCGAGAATGATTGGCTTTGTCGATCGTCGATTTGGTCGGTCGTCGAAATATCGACCAAATCGACCAAGCCAATCGGGCCGCGCCGGTGGCGCGCTACTCCGCAACGGGACGCAGGAACATCGCCATGTAGTGCGGAAGCGTGATCTTCTTCCCGACGGCGCCAACGTTGCCGCCAGTGAGCTTGTAGCCGTAGGGAACCGATGGATCGGCGAGGAGCTTGTCCAGCGAGAGCGTCGCCCCGGTCTTCGCCTTCACTTCGACCGGCACGACGCCGTCGTTCGTTTCAATGAGAAACTCCATTTCGAGCCGTCCGCCGTCTTTGCTGTGGTAGTGCAGGGGAATGCCGTTGCGCTCCAGAACGCCCGCCACGAGGTTTTCGTACACGCCACCCTTGAGCGCCCCGGCCAGTGTGCCGTCGAGGAGCTGCCGCTTGACGAGCATCCCGTAGAGCGAACAGAGCAGCCCGATGTCCGAGAGATAGAGCTTGAACCAGCCCTCTCGGACGTAGGCGGAAAGCCCGGGCAGAGGCGCCTCGACGCATTCGGCGAAGGATGCGAGCGCGGCGTCGCGGAGCCATTCCACGCTCGCGAGGTATTTCCGCGCGGAGCCGGACTTGTCGACCTCGGAATATTTGAACTTTTTATTCTCCTTCGCGAGGATGCGCGGGATGGCCCGGTAGCACTGCTCGATCTTCTGGACTTCCGCCGTCTCCGCGTATTTGTGGATGTCGTCGATGCAGGACGCGACCAGCTTTTCCTGCGCGCGCTGAACGTCGCCGTAGTGCGGTTCGTCGACGAATCTGCTGACGACTTCCGGCATCCCTCCGACGACGGCGTATTCGCGCATCAGCCGGTGGAACGTCTCGTTCACGGCCTCGGGAACCTTCTCGCGTCGTTCGAAATACGGGCGAAGGACATCAATCCGTTCGTCATCCCAGCCCCTTGCCCACAGGAACTCCCGAAACGAGAGCGAGTGCATCGTGACCTGCCGCTCGAACCCGACGGGGACGGATTTTGGCTGCCGGTCCTTGCGGCGCCTGTATTTGATCCCGAGCAGCGAGCCGGATGCGACCACGTCGCACCGCCCGTCCTGCGCAAGAAACTTCATCGCCGTCCGGGCGTTCGGGCACTCCTGGATTTCGTCCAGAAAAAGCAACGTGTCGCCGGGAATGATCCGGATGTCCGGCAAAACCGCCGTCAGGCCCGCATAGATGCGGTCGGCATCGAGACTGTCGTCGAAGACCGAGACCAGCTCGGGATGCGCGATGAAGTTGAGCGAGACGGCACTGCCGTAGTTCTCCCTCGCGAACTTCTCGACGATGAACGTCTTGCCGATCTGGCGCGCCCCCTTGACGAGGAGGCACTCCGCTCCTTTCGTTCGCTTCCAGACCTTCAGCGTCTCGTAGAATTCCCGTTTCAGTTCGGCCATGATCGGCTCCTGTCGTTCTCTCCGCCATCCGTCCTGGAAGCGGAAAACGCGGGTGATTCTATCCGGCGATGCCAGTTTTTGCAACTTGAATCATCGAACATTGCAGGTTTTTGCAAGATCAATCGACGAACATTGCATGTTTTTGCACCGCTCGGCGGACGAATTTGCAATGGTGCCGCGCCGGTGGCGCAGGGACTACTTGGCGCGGGCGCGGCAGCCGTCGAGGAGCGCGGAGAGGGCGGACACGCCGTATTCGCCTGCGCCGCCCTGGGCGAGAAAGGGCTCCAGCAGTTCGACCGCGCGCGCGGAGGCGGATGCCGCGAGCGCGGCGTCGCCGGTCTTGCGCGCCATGGCGCCGACGGACGCGTGCAGAATGGCAAGCTCGGCATGGCGGCATGGATCGAAGGCGTTCGAGAGTGTGCCGATGGCGTATCCCGGATGCGCTTCCCAGAGCGCGACTGCCTCCCGCAGGTCGGCGAGCGCTTCGGCGAAGCGGCCGGCCGCGCATGCGGCGCAGGCGCGGTCGGCGAGGAGCCAGGCGCGGAGCGGGGCGTACCGGGGCGCGTCGTCGGCGACGAGCGGGGCGGCGGCGGCGAGGGCGCGGTTGCATCCGGCGAGGGCGGCGGCGGGGTCTCCCGCCGCCGCGCGGGTCCATGCGAGGCGCTGGAGCAGCAGCGCCTCGCGGAGGCGCGAAACCGGAGCGCGGGACGATGCGGCCGCCTCCGCCGCCATCGCGGCCGCCTTTTCGAAGGCAGAGGCGGCGGCGGCGAGCTCGTGCGCGTCGCCCGAGTCGATCCACTCGTTCCACGCGGCCGTGCCGGAATGGAGGGCTTTCAGCAACTTGGGATCCGTCCTGCCGCCCGCGCCGTAAAAGGCATCGGTTTCGAGCCGGGTGATGGACTTCACCGCGAAGACGTTGAGGAGCTGGAGCGGGGCGCGGTCGTCGGTCGGCGGGAGGGAAGCATCGCGCGGAGGCGGCGGGACGGCCGGGTGGAGGAGGAGGGGAGGGACGGAATTGTTCACAAATGCCAATTGATCACCATTGTCCACAAATTCCAAATGCAAATCAGGCGCTGCGGCCGGCGTGGTTTCTGCGTGGGAAACGACGGAAGGGGGCGGAGCCTTGCGGGCCGCGCTGCGGGCGGCCCCTACCACAGGGGAGGCGGTCTCCAGGCCGCCGTTTACAGGGGATGAGGTCTCCAGGCCGCCGTTGTCATTTTCGACGGCGGACTGGAGTCCGCCTTCTCCCTGATTCTCGACGGCGGACTGGAGTCCGCCTCCCCTTTGCGAGGCGATGGCGAGAACTGCGGCGATGACCGGAAAAAGAAGGACGATGATGCGGCGGTGCCGCGAGCGGGCGGGACGGCGGGCGATGCGGTCGAGGGCGCGGAAGATCGCGGCGGGATCGGCGAGACGGCGGGAGGGATCGGAATCGAGGAGCGCGGAGAGGAATCGATCCCAGGCTTTGGAGATGCGGTCCGGATCGTAGGACGACGGTGCGCGGAGCGAGCGCGGTTTTTCGCCGGTGAGCGCCTCGTAGAGGACCGCGCCGAAGGAATACCAGTCGGTGGCGGGAGATGCGGAGGGAGCGCCGGCGCGAAAGGTTTCCGGCGCGGCGTAGGCGGGGGAACCGAGGAATTTGCGGCGGCCGGATTCATCAAGGGAGATGGTCTGCAACGGACGGGGTGCGGCGCCCCCCGAGCTCTCTGCGGAGGCTTCCAGAAACTTCGCGAGGCCGAAATCGGCGAGGTGGGCGCGGCCGGAGGCGTCGAAGAGGATGTTGGAGGGTTTGACGTCGCGGTGGATCACGCCGGCGGCGTGGGCGGCGCGGAGCGCGTCGGCGACGTCGCGGGCGATCGCGAGAACCGCGGCTTCCGGGAGGGCCTTGCCGTCGTCCAGCAGATCGGCCAGCGTGAGCGGCCGGGGAGGGGAGAGGCTGCCGCCGGCGGACTGGAGTCCGCCTCCCCCCTGCGTGCCGGGGTCGAAGCCGGTCGGGTAGGGACAGCGCCAGACTTCGTCGCAGAGGCGCGCGATTTCCGCCGGAGAAAGCAGCAGCGCCCGCGTCACGAGAAACGGGATGCCCGTGGCGGGATCGACGCCGGTGCGCAGCACGGTCAGGATCGACGGATGATCCAGCGCGGCGAGGGCGGCGGCTTCGCGCTCGAAGCGCCGAAATCGCGTGGCGCTCCGCGACGGCTTCATCGCCTTCAGCGCGACGTCGCGGCCGGGAGGGTCCTCGCGCGCAAGCCAGACGGCGCCCATGCCGCCCTCGCCGAGAGGCCGCAGGAGCGTGAAGTCGCCGGCCAGGCGCATGCCGGCGCGGAGAGGTGGAGGGCTTTCGCCGGCGGACTGGAGTCCGCCTCCCCCCAGCGAGCCGGCGGACGGGAGTCCGCCTCCCCCCTGGTTCACCGCGCCTCCTGCTGTTCGGCGGCGAGCAGAGCTTCGAGAAGATCGTCCGCCGAAAGACGTCCGTGACCGAACGCTTCGATTTCGTCGCGGACGGCGCGCATGACGCGGCTGCGAAGCTGGTAGATCGCGTTCGGCTCCATCTTGAACTCCCTGGCGACCACGGCGACGCTTTCCCCCTTGACGGCCACGCGGCGGAAAACGGCCTTGGCGTTCGGGGAAAAACGGCCTCTGCGGAACACGCGTTCGAGGGCGAGCGCCCAGATCCGCAGCAGCGTCTCGGCGGAATCGCCCTCGTGCGGATCGGGAGCGAGTCGGTCGTCCGCCATGCCTTCCGGCACGGGATTCGGGCGGCGCGCGATGCGCGCTGCGGCGCGCCGGACGGCGATTTTCAGGTAATCGCGGAAACGGCCGCGCGAGCGGTCGTAGTGGAAATCGGGAAGGGCCGAACGCACGGACAGGAACACTTCCTGCACGAGATCGTCGCGGTCGGCCGGCTGGAGAAACGAGCCGTCGGGGCGGACGGCCGCCGCGTAGCGCCGGAGGACCGGCTCGTAGAGGCTGGCGAATTCCTCCGCGCGCGGAGACGCGCCGTCCGCCGCCGCGTCGCGCAGCAGCGTTTCGGACGTCGTGGGGGTCCGCGATCGAAGGCCGTTCCGTTTCATGCCAAAAAGCATACCACATCGCACGGCGGGAAGCGGCTATGCGCGGGGGTGGAAGGAACGGACCGCCGAGGCGAGTCGCGTCGCGTCGGTGTGGGTGTAGATCTGGGTCGTCGAAATGTCGGCGTGCCCGAGCAGCTCCTGGATGACGCGGACGGGCGCGCCGCGCTGGAGCATGTGCGTCGCGAAGGAGTGCCGCAGCCAGTGTGGCGACACCGCGCCGTCGACGCCGCACGCCGCCGCGCGCTTCTTCAGCATCGCCCAGATGGCGTGGCGGCCGAGCGGTCTGCCGCGCGGACCGAGAAAGAGCGCGTCCTCGCCCGGATCGGGTCCGAACTTCGGCCGCCCCTCGGCGAGGTAGCGCCGAAGCGCGGCCTCGGCCTTCGAGCCGAGGGGTACGTGCCGCACCTTCGAGCCCTTGCCGAGCACCCGCACGAGCCCGGCATCGAATTTCAGGGCGTCAAGGGTCATGCCGGCCGCTTCGCCGACGCGCAGACCGCAGCCGTACACGAGCTCGAGAAGCGCCCGGTCGCGCAACCCCTCCGGCGTGGAATCCGGCGGCGACTCCACGAGCCGCCCGGTCTCGCCCTCCGTCAGCGAATGCGGGAGGTTCCGCGGCTTGCGCGGCATCGAAAGCGGCGCGGCCGGGTTTTCGGGAATGCGGCCCTCTTCGCGCAGGAACGCGAAAAATCCCTTCAGCGCCGCGAGGCGCCGCGACCGCGTGGCGGCCGAGAACCGGCCCTCCCCGGCCTCGCTTCCGAAAAAGCCGCGCAGGTCGGAAGTCGAGACAGCGCCCCAGTCCGGCGCCGCCCCGGACCGGCCGCGCCGCAGGTACGCCGAGAGGCGCGCGAGGTCGTTGCCGTACGCCGCGAGCGTGTTGGGCGAAAGGCCCCGCTCCCACGCGAGGTGGTCCAGGAACGCCCGGACCGCGCCGTCCTCAGCCGCCACGGCCGGCGCGGCGCTTTTCGGGCGGCGCCGCGGGAAAGCCCGGCGTGTCGAACCCGGCCTTGGAAATCGCCTCTTCGAGGTTCTTCCTGCCGACCTTCATCGAATCGTACCGGATCGTCACGTCGCCGGTCGAAAAATCGTGCGCGACGATTTCCATGCACGTACGCTTGTCGCCGCGCCGGTTCGTGAGACGCGTGTCGGGAAGCGACGCAAGCGACGCCCGGACCGCCGCGAGCCCGGCTTCGTCGCGCAAGCCGCCGGCGCGGATCGTCACCGTCCGCACGTCGCGAACGCGGCACCCCGAGAGGAGGACCGCCGCGCCGAGAAGCACCACCGCCGCAGTTGGAATTTTCATGGCGCCAAGTCTACCACGCGCCGCCCGACGGGGCAACGCCGGTCTCCGCGCGGCGGGGTATTGACTTTTCGCGGGGATTTTGCTTTGATTCCCCCCGTCCGCGACACTTCGGGCAATTAGCTCAGTTGGTTAGAGCATCGCCTTCACACGGCGGGGGTCACTGGTTCGAGTCCAGTATTGCCCACCATCCCGAACCGAAAAGCGGCGGACGGCGCACCATGGACGACGAATCGCGAACCGCTCCCTCGTTTCGGCTCACTCCGAGGCAGGCCGGCGTTGTGGCCAACGCGCTTGCGGCCCTCGCGTTCTGCACGCTGGTGCTTCTCGGCGCCGCGATCCTCTGGCTTCTTGCGCGTTTCGTTTCGGCGCATTCGACCGTGCTGCTGCCCCCGGTCGCGGCGGTCATTCTGGCCAAGGTCGTGCAGCCGCTCTACGACGTCACGCGGCGCGGCGTGTGGCGGGTCTTTCCGCCGAAAGTCCGCGCCCGTTCGGGGCGCACGGCCCGCGGCGTCGCCACGACGATCGCGCTCCTGCTCGTTCTGGCCGCGATCACGCTTCCCGTCACCGCGTTCTTCTGGTACTTCGGGTCGCTCGTCGCGGCGCAGCTCGCGAGCCTCTTCGAGCGCGTTCCGGACGCCATCGACTGGGCGCTCGGGCGCGTTCCGGTCCTGCGCGAATGGCTTGTGGAGCACAAAGTCATGCCGGTCATCGACCGGCTCGACCCGGGTTCGTGGTTCGACCCCGCGGCCATCGCCGAGTCGGTGCGGGTGCGGGCGATGTCGCTCGCCGGCGGCGTCCCGGCGTTCGTGGGCGCCGTCTCCGCCTGGCTCGTGACGCCCGTCTATCTCGTGATCTACCTTGCCTCGCGCCCGATCGAGGGCGGCGACGTGGCGAAGGTGCTGCTGGGCGTCTCGAACCGGACGCGCGAGGCGGCGAAGTTCCTCGTCGACGAATTCATCCGCATCGTCGTCAATTTCTTCCGCGGCCAGGTCCTCGTGGCGATCATCGAAGGCGCGCTCTTCGGGCTCGGATTCCAGTTCGTCGCGGGACTCCCGTATGGTCTCACGCTCGGGCTTCTCGTCGGCATCGTGAACATCGTCCCGTACATGGGTTCGGTGTCCGTGATGCCGTTCGTCGCCCTCTTCGCGTTCTTCGGCGCGGGAGGATGGACCACGATGCTGCTCGTTCTCGCGGTCTGGGCCGCCGTCGGCCTCGCGGACTTCTACATCACCCCGGCCGTCGTCGGCGACCGCACCGGGCTCGGCCCGTTCGCCGTCATCTTCTCGCTCCTGTTCTGGGGCGAGGTCGTCGGCGGGTTCGTGGGGCTCTTCCTCGCGGTGCCGCTCTCGGCGTTCGTGGCGGCGAGCTTCCGCTTCGCGGCGCGGGAATACTTTCACGAAACGGAGCGCGCATGAAGCGCGCCGTCCGGGCGTCCGGAGACGGCGCTCCGCCCCCCGACGACCCCTCTGGCGCCGAGGACGTGCAGCTCATGCTCCGGGCCGCGCGCGATGACATGGAGGCGTTCGGCCTCCTCGTTGAAAAGCACCAGAAATCCCTTCTGAACTTTTTCGCGCGCTGCGGCGTTGAAAGGGACGTGGAAGACCTCGCTCAGCTCACGTTCCTCAAACTGCACCGGATGCGCCGCGCGTACCGGCCCGCGGCGAAGTTCACCACGTTCCTCTTCCTGATCGCGAAGCAGACGATGCTCGACCGCGTCCGTTCCGACGCCCGGAAGGCCGCCCTCCACGAACGGGCCGGCAGGGAGGCCGAGCCCGCGATGCCGCCTCCGGCCGCGCGCGGCGAGCGCGACGACGCGCGCCGCGCGCTCTCCCGCCTTTCGCCCGGCCTCGCCGCCGCGGTGGCCCTCGTCGTGATGCAGGGCTTCGAATACAACGAGGCGGCCGAGATCCTCGAAATCCCGGTCGGCACGGTGAAGTCCCGCGTCCACGCCGCCTTGAAACAGATGCGCGACTACCTGCGCGAACCGCCGCCCTCCGCCCGGCCCGGCCGCTGACGCCGCCCCCCTTCCCTTCCCTCCCCTTCACCCGACCTCGTTTCCGACCATGCCCCCCGTTTCGCCTTCCGGACGCCGACCCTCCCCCGGCCTCGCCGAAACGCTCCGCGACCACCCGGAGTTCTCGGATCTCGCCGCCGCGCTCGCCGCCGAGCCGGACGAACCCGCGGCCGCCGCCGCGCCCCCTCTCGCGCCGCGCGTCCTCGCCGCGATCGCCGCGGAAAGGCGCCGCCGCGCGTTCCGCCGCCGCGCGGCAGCCGTCCTTTCCGGAGCCGCGGCGGCCGCGGCGGCGCTTGTCGCGATCCCGGGCCTGCGCGCGCCCGGAGGGGGCGCCGCCCGCCGCGCGCCCGGCGACGCCGTCGCGGCGCTCGTCGCCGCGCAGCGGCCGGACGGCTCCTGGAGCGCGCCGGGAGGCGGCGAAGCGCTTGCGCCGGCGGCGACGGGGCTCGCGGTGCTCCGGCTCGCGGCGTCCGGAGACCCCGCGGCGGCGCCGGCGCTCGAACGCGCGGCGGCTTGGCTCCGCGCGGCGCAGAACGCCGACGGCTCGTTCGGCCGCGCGTCGACGGACGGCCTCGCCGCGCCGAACCTCGCCCTGCCCGCCGCCGCGATCCTGCGCCTCTACGGCAGCGGCGACTGGCCGGAGCTTTTCACACCGGCGGACGCCGCCGTGGCGGCCGTCCGGGCGCGGCTCGCCGCCGCGCCGGCGGACCCGCGCCAGGGCGACGTCCTGCTCGCCGCCGCGCTCTCGATCGCGGACGGCCTCGAATGGCCCGACCGGGGCGACCTGCGACGCACGCTGCGCCGCTTCGCCGCCGCCCCCGCCCTGCCCGGCTTCAAGGGGCTTTCGCTGCCCGAAAGCCGCACCGCCCTCGACCGGGCGCTCGACACGGCGCTGCTCTGAGCGCGCGCCGCGCGCGGCCGGTCACGACGGAATGGCGTCAAGCGTCCAGGTCGGAAGGCACGCGGACGGGCCGCGGCGCAGCCACGCGCCGCGCGTGTAGTCCGGCATCGCCTGCGGGGCGCCGCCCATGGCGATCGACTGCTCCGAAAGGACGGTTATCGACATCCAGGTGGCGGCGTCGTAGCAGTCGAGCGGCGGCTCGGTGCCGGTCTGGACGCTTTCGATCCAGGCGCGCTCCACCATCCAGTCCATGCCGCCGTGGCCGCCGACGACGAGATCCTTCTCGACTTCGAGGTACGATTTCCAGAGCGGATGCTCGTACCGGGCCAGATAGGGGGCGGCGGATTCGAACGAATGCGCCCAGCTGTTCCCGTCCGCCTTCGTGGCGCCTTCGAGGAAGAGGAGGTTGCCGTCCTCCTGCCAGATCCCCTTCGTGCCCTGCACGCGTCCGCCGCGCGAATACGGGCGCGGCAGGGTGCAGTCGTGCGAAAGGACGATTGTCTCGCCGCCGGCGCACTTGAGGAGCGTCGTCACGACGTCGCCCTCGGCGACGGCGCGCCCGGCGAGGTCCGGCCGGTTTTTCGCGAGCCATTCGCCCAGGCCGCGTGCCTTCGACGCCATCGCGCAGAGCGTGAGGATGCGGTTGCCGCGGTTGATGCCGAGGTACTTGGCGATCGGGCCCATCTCGTGCGTCGGATAGAGCTCGCCGTTGCGCAGGAAGAAGTGCGGCTGGCGGTAGTGCGGCGTGCGGTCCCCGAGGCCGATTTCGTCCCGGAGGTCGTGCGCGTAGGCGCCCTGACAGTGCACGAGTTCGCCGAACACGCCCCGCTTCACCATGTTGAGGACCGCCATTTCGCGGCGGTCGTAGCAGCAGTTTTCGAGCGGCATCACCGGCTTTCCGGAGCGTTCGCTCGTGCGGCAGAGTTCGTAGCACTCTTCGAGCGCCTGCCCGGCGCCGATCTCCATCGAGACCGGGAACCCGGCGAGCATCGCGTCCATCGCGATGCGCATGTGCGTTTCCCACGACGTGAAGACGCACACCGCGTCGACGTCCTTGCGCGCGAGCACCTCCTCGTACCGCTCCGTCGCGGCGGGAAGCCGGCGCCTGCGGCTTTTCAGGGCCTTTCTGCCGTCGCGGAGCTCCGCGAGCGCCTTCTCCAGGTTCGGGCGGAAATCGTCGCACACGACCGCGATTTCCACGTCCGGCATGGCGTCGAAACGCCGCAGGTGGTCGCGACCGCGAAGGCCGCATCCGATCACGCCCAGACGCACGGTCGGGCCCTTCATCGAGAGATCCATCAGGGAATCCTTTCTTCGTCACGGCCCGGGACGGGCCGAATCCATTCCAGCGTGCCCGAAAGCGACGCGACGGACGGCAAATCGGGGTGGGCCGCGCGCTTCGCGGGATCGGGGGCGAACCAGACCGCCCGAAGCCCCGCGCCCAGCGCGCCGCGGACGTCGGCGTCGGGATTGTCGCCGACGAAAAGACACCGCTCCGCGGGGCACCGCGCCTTCGCGGCGCACGCGGCGAAGAATTCCGGAGCCGGCTTTTCGACGCCGGTTTCCTCGCTCGTCACCGCGAAATCGAAAAAGTCCGCGAGGCCCAGCCGCTCCAGCTTGCGGAACTGCATGCCGGCGGTCATGTTGGTGCCGAGACCGATCCGGACGCCGCGCGACCGGAGCGCGGAAAGCGTCTCCGCGGCGTCCGGATACGGGCGGATCGCGGCGAGATAGGCGTCCCAGTACGCCTCGTCGAGCGCCAGCGCGTGCCGCAGCGGCAGCCCGCGCGCCTCCAGGACGCGCTGGCACCGGATGATGCGGCTGTGGTACCCGGCCGTGCGGTGGTCGGCCTCCCACTGCGCCCGCCCGGCCGCCGCCACCGCGTCGCGCATTTCCGCGCGGGGAACGCCGAGACGCCGTTCGGCCTCGGCGCACAGCGCCTCCATCGCCGTTTCGTACACGGCGTCGACGGGGTACAAGGTGCCGTCCAGGTCGAAAAGGGCGCATTCCGCGCGAGAATCGGTCATTTCGGAATTCCTCGGGCGCGCATTCTACCACAGGAAACGGGTTTGCCCGGCGGCGGGCTTTCTGGTATTCTTCCGCCGCGTTGCGGGCATCCTGCGCCGCAGCCCTTTCCCACCCACACCGACCGACATGCCCCAGAACCCGATTCCCGAAGCCCGCCTGCGCGACCGCTTCGCCGCGTTCCTGCCGAACGCCGAATTCCTCCACGCCGAAGAATGTCACGGAGGCCACATCAACCGGACCTTTTTCGTGGACGCCCGCGTGTACGGCCAACAGCGCCGGTACGTGCTCCAGAGCGTCAACAAGAACGTCTTCAAGAACTACGCCGGCGTGATGGAGAACGTCTTCCGCATCTCCGCCCACCTCGGCCGCAAGAGCCTCGACGTGGGGTCCGACGACCCGACGCGCGACCACATCCACTTCATCCGCACGGCGGACGGCGGCATGGGCGTCGACGGCGAGATCGGATTCTGGCGCCTGTACCGCTTCATCGACCGCGCCGAAGGGCGCCTTCGCGCCACCACGCCGCACGAGGCGCGCGCGGCGGCGGCCGCGTTCGGCCGCTTCCAGTGGCTCCTCGCCGACCTCCCCACCCCCCGTCTGTGGGAGACGATCTCCGCGTTCCACGACACCCGCCAGCGCTTCGCGAACCTCGAAGCGTCCGCGGGCGCGGACGCCGCCGGGCGCCTCGCCTCCGTGCGGGACGACGTGGACGCCTTCCTCGCGCTGCGCCCCGAGGCGCTGAAGCTGCAGGAGGCGTTCGAGCGCGGCGAAATCCCCGAGCGCATCGCGCACAACGACGCCAAGTACTCGAACGTCCTCATGGACACCGCGACGAACGCCGCGGTGTGCGTGATCGACCTCGACACGTGCATGCCGGGGCTTTCGCTCCACGACTTCGGCGACCTCATGCGCTCGATGTCGTGCGACCGCCCGGAGGACGAACCGGACGTTTCGACGATCGCCGTGCGCCGCGACATGTACGACGCCCTCGTGGACGGATTCCTCTCCCAGGCCGGAAACTTCCTCGTGCCCGCCGAGCGCGGACTCCTGCCGAACGCCGGCGTCGCGATCACGCTCGAAACCGGTTCCCGCTTCCTCGCCGACTACCTCGACGGCGACCACTACTTCCACATCGACTACCCCGAACACAACCTCGTGCGCGCCCGCTCGCAGCTTGCCCTCGCGCGCTCGATGCTCGACACGCTTCTGTGAAGATCCCCTTCGGCCTTCCGGCGCTCCTGCCGGCCGTCGCGGCCGCGCTTGCACCGCCTTCCGCCCCCGCCGCGCAGGGCGCGGCCCCCGGCGGGGCGGCGGCCCCCGCGGTCTCCGCGACGATCGCCGTCCCCGCGGCTCCGGATCGGACGATGGAGGAACCCGCCGGCTTCGACGCCTTCTGGGCGGACGTGCGCGCGGACGCCGCCGCCGCGGACCTTTCCTCCGCGCGCCGGACGCCGCCGGAGGCGGTGTCGCGCGGAGGAGGAGCCGCCGCCGCCGGCCCCGGATCGTTCGCGTTCGAGCTGCCGGTCGGCCCCGGAGAATCCGCCTCGGGCTTCGTCGTGCTGCCGAAGAGAAGCCCCGCCGCGAAACTCCCGCTCGTCGTCGTGTTTTCCGGCTACTCGGAAACCGATCCCACGCCGACCGCGCGCCATCCGCTCTGGGGCCTTCCCGGCGCGATCGTCGCCCACCTTTCGACGCACGGCTTCCCCCCGGGCCGCGCCAAGGCCTTCTACGCCGCCGCGTTCGAGGAAATCTCGGCCGGAGGAACCGGAGGGGCGTTCGGGTTTCTCGACGAGGAGAACGCCGACGCCCGCACGAGCTACTTCCGTCGCATCGCGGTGCGCGACCTCGCGGCGATGCGGTTTCTCGAATCGCTTCCGGAATGGGACGGCCGCGGCGTCGCGCTCGCCGGCGCCCATCTCGGCGCCTGGCGCGCCGTGGCGGTCGCGGCGAACGATCCCGCCGCCGGAGGCCTCGCGCTCTGGAGCCCGTGGCTCTGCGACCTTGGCGGCGCCGAGACGTTCGGGCGCCCCGCCGGCTGGCTTCCGACGTGGCAGCCGGCGCTCGGCTTCTTCGACGGCGTGTTCCTCGCGCGCCGGGTGAAGGTGCCGTGCGCCGTCGTCGACGCCCCGCTTTCCGCCCCCGACCTCCCAGCGGCCGGCGTCCGGCTTTTCGTGGACGCCCGCGGCGGTCCGAAGCGCGCGGTCTGGACGCCGGGCGGGCGCCCCGCCACGAAACGCCTCCCCGGGCCGGAAGCCGTAGCCGGGGCGCTGGAAGAACTGCGCGGCCTCGGCGCCGGAAATTCCGGCCCGTAGGCGGGAGAGGAACGCGGCCGTGACGGCGGACACAACCGGCGGCGCCTCCCCCGGAGGTCGGAGCGGACAGGTTCTTCCGCTCGTCTTCGTCGCCGCGCTCGCGCTGCTCTTCGCCGCGCTGTGGCTCGCGGACATCCACCGCGTCGTGCTCGCCAAGGACGAGGCGCAGAACGCCGGCGACGCCGCCGCCCTGGTCGCGGCCCGCTGGCTCGGCGACACCCTGAACCTCGAAGGCGACCTCAACCTCGCGCACGCCGCCGCGCTCGCCGAAGGCGACGCCGACGCCGTCGAGGCGATCACCAACGCGCAGGTCCGCGCGCTGTTCTCCGGCCCGCTCGCCGGCGTCTCCGCCGCGCAGACCGCCGCGAAGCGCAACGGCGTCCCGGAGAACCCGGATTTCACCGCGTTCGTCCGCGAACGCGCCGCGCTGGCGCGCCGCGGCTACTCCGCCGTCCTTTCCGACGGCTCGGCCGCGATGCCGGAGCCGTGGCCCGGCGCCTGGACGGAATACGCCGACATGCTCGAAAAGATCGCCGCGCGGGGCGTCGCGGCCGGCGTCGACAACGCGGACTTCTACGAAGATCCAGACGGCGCGCACTGGCTGCTCGAAACCGGGTTTCACGACGCCGTGCTCGGCCGCGACTGGTGCTGGTTCCGCAACCGGGCGCCGGCCCTGCTCTCCTCCTACTCCGGCTGGCGCTGGTGGCCCGCGCTTCCGGACCGCCCGCGCGATCCGCCGTTTTCCGCCGAGCTTCTGCCGATCCGGCTGCACCCGGCGCTCTTCGTACCGGCCGACCTGGCGCGGTCCGCCGCCTTCGCGGACGCCGCGGAGCGCGCCGGCCTCGGCGACGCCGTGGCGCGCCTCCTCGACGGCCCCGCGACGAACGCCCCGCCGCAGCTGTGGATCGTCTTCGACCGCTCCGCCTGGGGCGCGTGGACCGCGATGAAGGACCCCGCCTTTCCGCTCCGCGGGCGGCTCCGGCGCGAGTACGACGTCGCCGGCGCCGACGCCGTCTTCCGCGTGGAAAAGCCCCTCGAACTCCCGTCCCGCCCCGGTCGCGACTCGGGCGCCGCCGTCTGGAGCGCCGCCGCGAAACCGCTCGGCTGGCTGCCCGACCCCGGGGCGCCCGGCGGCAAGGCCCCCGCGAACGCGGCGCCGGTGGTCCTCCCGGTCTGGCGCGCGACGCGGCTGGTCCCGCTCGACGCCTCCTCCATGCCCTCCGGAGGCTCCTTCGACCTCGGCTGGCGGGAACACCGCGCCGCGCACCTGCCGCGCTACCTCGCGCGCGGCCCGGGCGTCCTCGACGCCTCCTGCCGCTGGTGCCGCGCGCTCGCGAAATGGGAAGACGCCGACCTGCGCCGCACCGGCTCCCGCTGGCTCTCCACCAACGCCTGGAAATGCGCGGTCTCCCCGCCCGGTTCTTCCCCGGGCGGCGGGACCGGCCACGCGCACTGAGCCGCGCGCGCCCGGCGGCGCGGGGACCTACGCCTGCGGAGCGGGCGCCGCCTCGCGCGGCGCGGCGGCGTGGCGGACGTGGCGCGGATGCGTCCAGCACTCCATGCCCGCCGTGTCGAGATAGAGCTTTTCCGGCCGGTAGACCGGGTTCTTCCCGGCGCGGCGCTGCGCCGCGTAGTCCTTGAGGGCGTCGAAGGCCTTGTGGCCGAGCACGATGCAGACCGGGATGTTCACGAGCGCCATGACGCCCATGATGACGTCCGAGACGTTCCACACGAGCTCCGCCTTGAGAAGCGAGCCGACGAAGATGACGAGCACCGCGACGAGGCGGTACGCGGCCATGAAGACCTTGTCGGCGTGGGCCCCGGCGTAGAAGTAGCGGACGGCCTGCTCGGCGTAGAAGTAGTTGCCGACGAGCGTCGTGTAGCAGAACACCACGAACGCCGCGGTGAGCAGCACCGCGCCGCCGCCGCCGAACGAGGCGTGCATGCTCTGCTGGACGAAGCGGGCGTTGTCAGCCCCCGCCGCGAAATCGTGCGGATCGAGCCCCGAGCAGAGCAGGATCATCGCCGTCGCCGTGCAGATCAGGAGCGTGTCGATGAACACCGAAAGCATCTGCGCGAGCCCCTGCTTGACCGGGTGCGAAACGACGGCCGAAGCGGCGGCGTTCGGCGCGGAGCCGATGCCGGCCTCGTTGGAGTAGAGCCCGCGCTTGACGCCGCTCATCACGACCGCGCCGAACAGGCCGCCGAAGGCCGAATGCGCGTTGAACGCCTCCCGGAAGATCGTGGCGAAGACGTGCGGCAGTTCGCGCACGTGCAGCACCATCACCGCAAACGCCATGACGAGGTACCCGCAGGCCATCACCGGCACGAGGAACTGCGTGACCCGCGCGATGATCCGGCCGCCGCCCATGATCACCAGCGCGGCGAGAACCGCCACCGCGGCCCCGATCGCGGGGCGCGCGTGCGGGATGCCGCCCGCGTAGTTCGCGAGGAAGTCCGTCGTGTTGAATGCGCACAGCGCGTTGAAGCCGCCCATGTAGAGCAGGATGACGAACACGGCGAAGAGTCCTCCCAGCGTCTTGCTTCCGAGCGCCTTACGGATGTAGTACGGGGGGCCGCCGTAGCACGCGCCGGATTCGTCGCGGCACTTGTAGATCTGCGCGAGCGTGCTTTCCACGAAGGCCGACGCACCGCCGAAGACCGCGATGACCCACATCCAGAACACCGCGCCGGGTCCGCCGGCGAGCACCGCCGCGGCGACGCCGACGATGTTGCCGGAGCCGACGCGCGAGGCGGTCGAGACCATGAGCGCCTGGAAGCTCGACATCGAGCCCTTTTCGTGCGCCGGTTCGGCGAGGGCCGTGATCGCGGCGCGGAGCATCCGCAGCTGCGGGAGCAGCAGCCAGAGCGTGAACATCACGCCGCCGAAAACGAGCAGGGCGACGAGAATGTAGCCGTAGAGATAGCCGTTGACGGCGTCGATGAGGGCGTTGAGTTTTTCCATGACGTCTTTCTTCCGTTGAGGGAGGGGTTCGGTCGGCATTCTACCAGCATCGGCGTTCGCCGGCAACCGCGGTTGAAAACGGCCCCGGGCCCGGGTATACTCGCGAGCCGCCGTCCGCACGCGGGCGGCGGACCGCCGGCGCGACGGCGCCGGAAACCAACGGACTTCCTGACCATGACCATCGGCATTGCCGGCGCCGGCCACATGGGCGGCGCCATCCTGCGCGGGCTCGCGGCCTGCCCTCAAAAACCCGCGCTCCGCGTTTTCGATTCGGACGCCGCGCGCGCCGCGGCCCTCGCCGCGGAAACCGGCGCCTTCGCGGCGCCGGACGCGGCGGCGTGCGCCGCGGGATGCGACGCCGTGGTCTGCGCCGTTCGCCCGGCGGACATGCCGGCGCTGCTCGCGGCGCTCGTTCCGGCGGCGACGCCGGACGGCCCGCTCGTGCTCTCGATCGCGGCCGGCCGCACCACGGCGTGGATCGAATCGCTCCTCCCCCCCGGCGCCCGCGTCGTCCGCGCCATGCCGAACCTCGGCGCGTCGGTCGGCCTCGCCGCCACGGCCTTCGCCCTCGGAGCCCGCGCGACGCCCGCCGACGCCGCGCTCGCGCAGACCGTGCTCTCAAGCTTCGGAGCCGCGACCGCGCTTCCGGAATCGCAGCTCGACGCCGTGACCGCGCTTTCCGGCTCCGGCCCGGCGTTCTTCGCCGCCGCGCTCGAATACCTCGCCGAGGGGGGCGCCGCGCTCGGTCTCGCGCCCGAAACCGCCCGCGCGCTTGCCGTGCAGACGATGCTCGGCACGGCGACCGTGCTGGCCCGGCCCGGCGCGCCGGCGCCGGACCGATTCGTCGCCTCGGTCGCGACGCCTGGAGGAACCACCGCGGCCGGTATGGACGTGCTCGGCGCGTCCGACGCCAAGGCCGTCTTCGCCGCAACGCTCGCCGCGGCGGCCCGGCGCGCGGCGCAGCTCGCCTCGTCCTGAACGGAAGCCCCGCCGCGTGGAAGCCCCGCTCCAGACTCCGGTGTTCGACGGCGAGGGGCCGTTCCGCGCCGTGCTCTGGCACGAAAGCGCGATCGACCCGCTTTTCGACCCGGCCGAACCGGAGCGCTGGTTCGCCCCAGAGGAGCGCGCCGCGCTCGCGGCGCTCGGGCTGAACGCCAAGCGCCGCCGCGAATGGCTGGCCGCGCGCGTCGCCCTGAAGTCCCTCCTCGTCGCGGACGGCGTGGCGCGGCGCCCCGCGGATGCAATCGTGCGCAAGGACGCCCGCGGGTGCCCCCGCGTCGTCGTGTGGGAGGCGGACACCGGCCGCTACGAGGAAATCGCCTGCTCGCTTTCGCATTCCGCGCCGTTCGTTTTCTGCGCCTACGCGCGCGGACGCGCCGCCGCGGTGGGCGTGGACGTGGAGCCGCGCACGATGCGCCTCTCCTTCCTGCGCCGCAAATTCCTTTCGCCGGAGGACCGGATGCTCCCGAAGGACGACGCCGCCGGCGACGACACGCTGATCTGGAGCTTCAAGGAATCGCTCTCGAAACTTCTCGGCACGGGCTGGGGATGCGGCTTCCCGAACCTGCAATGCCGCGAAACCGATCCCGGATCGTGCGAACTCGTGGACGCGGCGGGCGTCGCGCGTCCCGGCCGCTACCGGTGGTTCGGCCGCTGGGCCGTCACCGCCACCTGGCAGTCGCCCGAACCGCCGGCCCCGCCGGCGCCGCTCCCCGAAAGGTCCCTCTTCGACCGCCTCACGCGCGCTTCCCGCCTCCGCCGGCTCCGCGCCGCGCGCCGGCTCGCCGCCGAGGCGTCCGGATTCCCGGCCACGCGCCCCCCGGATCCCTTCTAGCCCCGCGGCGGCGCCCTACCGGCCGAGGACGCGGGCGTAGACGGCGCGGAGGCCGTCGCGGAAGACGCGGAAGTTGTAGCGCTCGTCGACGAGCCTGCGGCAGCGCGACGCGAGGTCGGCGCGCGCGGCGGGATCGGCCGCGAGGGAGGCCACGCCCTCGGCGAACGCCTCCGGCTCCGGGGCGACGAGTCGGGCGACCGATTCGTCGAGGATGAGGCGGTTGGCGGGGTGGTCGGTCGCCACGATCGCGCGGGCGACCTTGAGGTAGTCGAGAAGCTTGAGCGGGGTGTTGAGGCCCTGGATGCGCGGCGAAAGCAGGATGTCGCACGCGGCGAGCGTGCACGGAAGCTCGTCCGGCGGGATCTTCCCGACAAACGACACGCGCTCCTCGCACCCCTTTTCGCGGAGGACGCCGCGCCAATGCGCGATTTCCTCCGGCGTCCCGCCCACGACGACGAACCGGAGCGCCGGGCATTTCGCGACGGCGAGGGGCATCGACGCGAACAGCAACTCGATGCCCTGGTACACCGCGAACGACCCGACGTAGCACGCGAGGACTTCGCCCGGCGCCTTTTCGAGCCGCGCGCGCGCCGCCGCGGTGCCGGCGGCGTCCGGCTCCACGAGCGAGGACGGAATGTCGCTCACGCAGAACGCCGGCGTCCCGGCCCCGAGCGCCTCCACCTGGCGGACGAGCCCCGGACCGGTGCCGATGACGGCGTCCGCGCGGCGCATCACGAAGCGCTCCAGCGCCGCGTAGGCGCGAATGACGGGGCTCTTCTTGTAGCTCCCGGCGTCGCTGTGCTTCTCGAACACGGCCTTCGCGCGGAACAGCCGCGCGAGAACGAGCGCGAGGAAGCCGCAGTCCTCGACGCCGTGCACGACGTCGTACCGACGCCGCAGCGCCATGAACAGCGCCTCGGCGAACATCACCGCGTCGAACGCGAGCTTGAGCGGCGAAGGGCCGATCGCGATCTTCTTCGCGAAAAAGACGTTCGGGCAGCGCACGATCCGCACGCCCGGCACCGGACGGTCCTCGCCGATCGGAAGCGTGAGGAAATCGACTTCGCACCCGTTTTCCGAAAGCGCGCGGACGTCGAAGCCGAGCCGGATCGGCGAACCCCGCCACTGGAAATACGGCTGGGAGGCGAGAAACAGGACGCGCGCGGCGCGGGGTGCGTTTTCGGCTTTCATCGGGCGAAACTCCATGCCATCCGGTAGACGACCGGTCCGAGCAGGACCAGAAACACGGACGGGAAAATGAAAAGGACGAGCGGCGCGAGCAGCTTCACCGGCGCCTCGTTGGCGAGCTTTTCCGCCCGCTCGAAACGCCGCGACCGCGCCTGATCGGCCTGGATGCGCAGGATCGATCCGAGGGAAACGCCGAGTTCGTCGGCCTGCACGAGCGCCCGGACGAGCGCCTTCACGTCGGGAAGCGAGACGCGCTCCGAAAGGGCCAGCAGCGCCTCGCGACGCGTCGCGCCGAGCTGCGTCGCGCGGACGACCCGGAGCAGCTCCTCGGTGAGCGGATCGGCGACCGGCCGCTCCGTCGCGCGCCGGAGCGCGGACATGAAGTCGAGTCCGGCCTCGACGGAAAGGGTCATGAGGTCGAGCGTGAACGGAAGCGCCTTGAGAATGGCCGCGTTGCGTTTCGCGCCCTCGCGCCCCAGCCACGCGGCCGGCCAGAACCAGAGCGCCGCGAGCCCGGCCAGCGCAAAGAGGGGGAACGCCGCCCCTCCGGACGGCAGCGCCTTCGCCGCGGCGTGCGCGAGCGGCAGCCAGAACGGCCCGGCGCAGAGGGGGAGCAGGAGCCGCATCGCGAGAAATTCCGCCCCGGAGAGCAGATCGTCGCATCCGGCGGCGACAAGGGCCGCGTCGGCCCGCTTCCGCATTCCCGCGGTGCGCGGACCGGAAAAGAAGCGCGACGCCCATGGAACGAGCGGGAGGACAAGCCGCAGAAGAACCGGCAGGCGCCGCTCCTGGCGGCGCCCGTCGGCGAGCGTCACAAAATCGCGCCGGAAGACGGCGGAGACGAGACAGGCGCCGAACAGCGCGCCGGCGACGGCCCACAGCGCCACGGAGACCGCGGCGGCTCCTCCGATCGCTCCGTCCATCGCTGCGCGAGGCGCTGCGGCCCCGCCCGTCCTACGCGAAGCGCAGGGCCGACCAGTCCATGAACTCCACGATCAGCGTGGCGAGCACGAGAATCGCGGAAACCACGGCGAGGATCGCGGCCCAGGTCCAGTTTTCGCTCTTGACGGCGCCGGCGTCCTCCATCGGGTTGCGGTGGCGGCTCGACACGTAGATCCCCTCGCCGCCCTCGGCAGGGGCGGCCGGCTTGGCGGCGATTGTAGGTTCCGGCGATTTGAGTTTCAGGGTTTTCGACATGGTTCTCTCCTTGCAACGCCGGGAATCCTAGCAAAACGCCGGAGGCATTTCAACCGTCCCCGCGCGCGAAACGTTGTCGGCGGCATGGCGCGCCCGTACGCGGGCTTGCGATTGCATGAGCGGGCACTGCCTGTGTGCGTATGCTTTCCGAACCGCCGCCGACCACGGGGCGCGCCCAATGCGCGCGAGACCACCGCCCAGACCTTGGCCGCCCCTCCCCGGAATCGCACCGAATTCTCGCGAAATATTCCTTTAACAATAAATGAATATTTTGCATAGAATTCGGTGCGATCTCGCAGGTGTTCCCGAGCTGGCCCGGCGGCGGAAATTCGGCGAGGAACACGCGAAGACGGTTCGTGCTAGACTTCTCGTCCGCCCGCCCGGAGGCCGCCGCGACCGCGGCGCCGGACCGACGCGGCGCGAACCAACCCCAACCAGAACAACCAGATGAAAACCGGGCTTTCCCGTCTTGCCGCCGTCGCCGCCGTGTGCGGCGGGGCCTTTGTTTCCTCCTGCTCCAACGACTCCGCTTCCGGCGCCCCGGACGCGAAGACGATCGGCATTTCCATCCCCGCCGCGGACCACGGCTGGACCGGCGGCGTCGTCTACTGGGCTGGCGAGGCCAAGAAGGCCATTGAGAGCGCGAACCCCGGCGTCAAGGTCTACCTCTCCGCCGCGAAGGATTCCGCCGATCAGGTGAGCGGCATCGAAAACCTCCTCGTCCGCGGCGTGGACGCCCTCGTCGTCCTGCCGAACGAACCCGCGCCGCTCACTCCGGTCTGCAAGAAGGCCGCCGCGTCCGGCATCCCGCTCGTCGTCGTGGACCGCGGACTCTCCGAACCGGTCCAGACGCTCGAAGTCGTCGGAGACAACCCGGGCTTCGGCCGCGTCTCCGGCGAGCAGATCGCCAAGGCGCTCGGCGGCAAGGGCAAAGTCGCCCTCATGCAAGGCGTGCTCTGCCAGGTGAACGCCGACCGCGTCGAAGCGTTCAAGCGGGTGATGGCGGAGTACCCGGACATCGAGATCGTCGAAGACGGCGTTTCCGACTGGTCGCCCGAAAAGGGCATGCGCCTGATGGAGAACTACCTGCAGAAGCACCCGGTCGGCACGCTCGACGCCGTCTGGGCGGGCGACGACGACGTGCTGCTCGGCGCGAAGAAGGCGTACGAGGGCTCCGGTCGCACGGACCTCAAGATCCTCCTCGGCGGCGGCGGCTCCAAGGCGGTCGTGAAGATGATCCTCGACGGCGACAAGCTCGTCTCCCAGACGGTCACCTACCCGCCCAAAATGATCTACGAAGCCGCGCTCC
This sequence comes from uncultured Verrucomicrobiota bacterium, assembly GCA_946534105.1. Taxonomy (GTDB): domain Bacteria; phylum Verrucomicrobiota; class Kiritimatiellia; order RFP12; family UBA3636; genus UBA3636. Next base: position 1,032 of record CAMNCG010000037.1, on the reverse strand, counting down.
AGGCCGTGAAGCTCCTTTCCGGCGAAAAGCCCGCCACGCCGAAGATCGTGGTCCCCGCCGCAGTGGTCGACGCCTCGAACGCCGCCGAAAACTACTTCCCCGACTCGGCCTACTGACCGCGCGCCCGAGTCCATGCGGTTCGCCAGCGCCAGTGAAATCTACGCCCTCGACGCCGCCGCGCGCGAGGCGGCGTGGTGCGCGCCCGGCGCCGACCGCGAGGGCGCCCTGCTGCGCGTCGCCGCGCGCGCCCTCGCGGACCGCGTGCGCGCCGTGGCGGCGCTCCTGCCGGTCCGCCCCGCCGTCATCGCCCTCTGCGGCGCCGGCGACAACGGGCGGGACGCCGCGCGGGCGCTGGAACTTCTCGCCCGCGACGGATTCGAGACGTTTCCCTTTTCGGTCCCTGGCTCGTTCGACCCCGCCATGCCCCCGTGCGCCCTGCCCTCCCCGGTCGTCGCGCTCGACGGACTTCTCGGCATCGGGGCGAAGGGCCCCCCGCGCGAACCGGTCGCCGCGGCGATCCGCTGGCTCAACGCCGCGCGCCGCGCCGCCGCGCCCGGCGCGTGGCGCGTGATCGCCGCGGACCTCCCCTCGGGACTCCCGCCGGACGCCTCCTCCGTCGCGCCGGACACGCTCGCGGTCGAGGCCGACGAAACGGTCTCAATGGGCCTTCCGAAGCGCGTCTTCGCCGCCCCGGGGGCGATCGCCTTCACCGGCGAAATCCGCGTGGCGGACATCGGATACCCGGCGTCGGCGTTCGACGCACCGCCGGACGATCCCGCCGCGCCGGCGGACGCCGCCCGCGTCCCGGTTCTCTCCCTGTTCGCCGAGCGCGACCTCGCGCTCGCCCGCCCGCCGCGCGCCTGGGACGCGCACAAGGGCGATTTCGGGCGCGTCGCCCTCTTCGCCGGTTCGGACCGCTATCCCGGCGCGGCCCTGCTCGCCGCGCTCGGCGCGCTCCGCGGCGGCGCCGCGCTCGTGCAGGCGTTCGTCCCCCGGCGGCTCGTCCCCGCCTTCGCGGCGCGCGCGCCGGAA
>CAMNCG010000036.1 GCA_946534105.1 uncultured Verrucomicrobiota bacterium | reverse complement strand
GCCCCGCGCCGCGCACGGCAGCCAACGCCGGCGTCCCGCAGCCGTGGATCCTCGTCCTGGAGCGCAGCGGCGAAACCCGGGAAATTCCCCTCGCCGACTACGCCTCCGTCTCGAACCTCGATGACCCCGCCAACTGGTTCTCGCTCTGGTTCTAGCCGCCGAAAGGAAGGGCGAGGGACAGACTCCATTTCTTCTCGCTGCGACCGGACCGCTCGAAATTCGACCGAATTCTCGCGAGATATTTCATTGATTGATAAGATATATTTAACATAGAATTCGGTGCGATTTTGGGGGAGTTCCCGGGCCGGCCCGGAGGCGGGGATTCGGCGAGGAAGGAGCGGGAGGGCGGCGCGGAGCCTCAGGGCGAGGACGGAGGCGGCGCGCGATCCGCGCGCGCCGGGCGAGCGTCCTGTGGCGAGCGCCGCAGCGCAAGCGGAGGCGCCGCCGCCGGCGTCGGTTTGTGGTAAAATTGGCCTTCTGCCCGCGCACAACCGGAATGCGGGCGCGGGGCGGACCGCCCCATTTCCCGAAAACACGAAACACCCCATTCTTCCATGTCTTCCTCCGTCACCGGCCTTGCCGTCGATTCGCTCGTCCGTCCGATGGATGTCGGCCGCGATCCCGCCTTCTCCTGGCGCATGCTTTCCGACCGGCCCGGCGCGGCGCAGACCGCCTACCGCATCGTCGTGCGCGGGACGGACCCGGCCGCCGAGCCGATCTGGGACGGCGGCGTCGTCGAATCCCCGGTCTCCGTCTCCGTCCCGTACGGCGGCCCGGCGCTCGCCCCGGCGACCCGCTACCGCTGGTCCGTTTCCGTGCGCGACGAAACGGGCGCGTGGCTCGACGCCGCCGAAGATTCCTTTTCCACCGGCTTCTTCGATCCGGCCTGCTGGGACGGCTCGATCTGGATAAGCGCGGCCGACGCCGCCGTCCGCGCCGATCCGGGCGACGCGCACTCCGTTCAGTACAAGCAGGAAGCCGAGGACGGCACCGCGTACTTCGCCAAGTCCGTCCCCAACGGCAAGGCCGTCGCAGAAGCGTGGTGGTGCGTCGCGGGTCTCGGCGTCTTCGAGGCGTACGTGAACGGCAAGCGCGTCGGCGACGACTTCCTGAAACCCGGCTTCACACACTTCGCCAAGACGAAGTACTCGTTCTGCTACGACGTGACCGCGCTCCTCCGCACCGGCGCCGCGGACGCGAACGAGTTCTCCGCGTACGTCTCCGCCGGCTGGTGGCGCGACAAGATCGTGAACTTCCGCGGCGAGCGCTCCGCCTTCCGCGCCGTGCTCGTCCTGCGCCACGAGGACGGCACGGAAACCCGCGTCGGCACCGACACGACCTGGGGCGCCGCCGGCGCCGCCGGCCCCGTCCGGCACGCCGCCATCTTCGACGGCGAGGACTTCGACGCGCGCGTCCCCGCGCCGTGGACCGGCCCGGTCCCGGCCGCCAAGGCCGTCGAGAACGACGAGTTCCGCGGCGACCTCCTGCCGATGGTCGGCACGCGCATCGGTCTGCGCGAAGACCTGGCGAAGGAACCCGCGGAGGCGTACGTCTGGCAGGGCGTCACGGGAGCCGACGCCGACCACCACGGCACGGTCGTCAAGCTCCGCGAGGGCTTTTCGCGACTCGCCCCCGGCGAAACGCTCGTTGTCGACTTCGGCCAGAACTGCGCCGCCGTCCCCGAGTTCGTCTTCAAGGCCGCGGCCGGCACGACGATCTCGGCGCATCCCGCCGAGATGCTCAACGACGGGTGCGGCGCCAAATCGCGCGGATGCGACGGACCGGAAGGCTCCGCGTACGTCGAAAACTACCGCGCCGCCCGCACCCTCGCGCGCTACACGTTCGCCGGAACGGGCGAGGAGACGTACCGCCCGTCGTTCACGTTCTTCGGCGGCCGCTACCTTTCCGTGACAGCCGACGGACCCGTCGAGATCCTCCGCCTGCGCTGGATTCCCGTCACGTCCGTCTCCACCGCGATCGAAACGGCGTCGCTCGAAACCGGCGACGCGGACGTGAACCGCCTCGTCGCGAACGTCCTCTGGGGCCAGCGCTCCAACTACCTCTCCGTCCCGACCGACTGCCCGCAGCGCAACGAGCGCCTCGGCTGGACGGCCGACACGCAGGTCTTCACCCGCGCCGCCTGCTACAACGCCGACGTGCGCGGCTTCCTCCACAAGTGGCTGCGCGACATGCGCGACAGCCGACTGCCGGATGGCGGGTATCCCGGCGTGGCGCCCACGGCGCAGTACGGCGACCTGAACCACCAACTCGGCTGGGGCGACGCCGGCGTGATCGTGCCCTGGACGCTCTGGCGCCACTTCGGCGACCGGCGCGCCGTCGACGAGAACTGGATCGCCATGGCGCGCTACCTCGCGCTGCTGGAGGAAATCAAGTTCGACTCCCCCGAGGCCCGCGAACACCAGTGGGCCGACTGGCTCAGCTGCGAAAAGCTCGAATCGTGCAGCGGCGCCGCCTACGAGGACGGCCCCGACGGCAAGAAGCGCGTCCGCGCCGACGCCCTGCTCTACTGGCGCTACCTCGGAAACTGCTACTGGCTCATGGACGCCGGCATGATGGCCGAAATGGCCGACGGCACCGGCCGCGCCGCCGAGGCCGCCGCCTACCGCGCCATGGCCGGACGCGCCCGCGACTTCCTGCGCGCGGAATTCGTCGATCCCGCCGACGACATGCTCCTGCCGCTCTTCCGCGACATGCAGACCCCGGCGCTCTTCGCCCTGCACCTCGGGCTCCTCGACGAAGCCCCCGCCAAGGCCACCCGCGACGCCCTCCTCGCCAACATCCACGAGCACGGCGACCGCCTCCAGACCGGCTTCCTCGGCACGTCGATCCTCATGGACACGCTCTCGCGCACGTGCGGCGCCACCGACGTCGCCTACTCGCTGCTCCTCCAGCACGCGTTCCCGAGCTGGCTCTACTCCGTGGACCAGGGCGCGACGACGATCTGGGAGCGCTGGAACTCCTACACGAAGGCGGACGGCTTCGGCCCCGTGGGCATGAACTCGTTCAACCACTACGCCTACGGCGCCGTCTTCGCCTGGATGATGGGCACGATGGCCGGCATCCGCGAAGACCCCGCCGAGCCCGGTTTCCGCTCGTTCGTCCTCGCGCCGGAGCCCGATCCCCGGATCGGCCGCGTCTCCGCCCGCTACCGCTCGCCGTACGGCGAGATCGAAAGCGCCTGGCGCTACGAAGACGGCCGCTGGATCTGGGACTTCGCCGTCCCCGCCAACGCCGTCGCCACCGTGCGCCTCCCCGGCGAGGCCCCCTTCACCGCCGCCGCCGGCCGCCACCGCATCGAGCGCCCCGCCCGCTAGCGCCCGCCCGTCACCACCGCGTCGAGCGTCCCGCCCCTTTTCCGCAGGAAGGGGCGCGGGCGGGGTCAGCCGAAGCGGGAAACGGTGGCGCGGTGGCCGAAGACGTTCGTGTCGGCGCCGGCCCACTGAAGAAGCGCGCGGCGCCAGGCCTCGGCGGCGGACGGGTCGGCGTCGGGGGCGTAGGCGCGGGGGCGCTTTTCAGCGTCGAGGACCGACATCGGGGTTTCGCGCACCACGGGGAGGTATTCGATCCACGGCACCTCGACATCGTGGCAATGGCCGTCGCCGCCCCATTTCTGCACGATCTCCACGCGTTCTTCGGCGGAAAATCCGTGCGCCGAGACCGTGGCCGCCGTCTTTCCGCCTTCGCGGTGCGAAACCGAGACCTTGAGCAAGTTGCGCGTGGCGCTGCGGGGATGGGCGAAGCGATCTTCGCCGAAGGCGTTCGCGACGGATTCGAGTTCCGGCGCGGCGGCGGCGCGATCCGCGTCGGTGCGGTGAATCGCCTCGTGGGTGCGCGTCTGCTGGTAAAGCGGCACGCACAGGAGCGGCGCGAGGGCGAAGTAGAGATGCTTGAACCACTCGTTGCAGAACGACACGAATTTCGCGCGAATGTCTTCAAGATCGTAGGAGGCGTAGCGCGACGGCGGCGTCTCCACCTCCGCAACGTCGAGGTGCGCGGCGTCGACGAGCGTCACCATGCGGTCCTTTCGAAGCGAAAAATCGTCGCCCCATCCCTGATCCCGGTCGCGCAGGAGCTCCACGGTCTGCTGCTGGGCAAGCGGCGTGTAGAGAAGACGGAACTGGACGGGATGGTCGCGGTCCACGGCGTGGAAGAGGACTTCGAAGTCGCGGTTCGCCATCAGGGTGAACGGCTTCGAGGGGTCGAGCTTTCGGGCGCGCGCTTCCAGATTGCGTTCTTCGCGCTCCATCGCGCGGCGGGTCGACCTCGCTTCCGGATCTTTGCCGGAAAGGGGGGAGGGCGAGCGCGAAAAACGCAGGTCCGGAGCGGCGGGATTGCCGAACAGGAGGAATTTTTCCCGAAGGAAGACCGGAGCCGGCTTCGTCACGCTCGCGACGAGCGTTTCCGAGCGCGGGACAATCCTCCACCTGCCGTCGGGGTCGCGGACGCGTTCCGTCCAGTGAATGGTCTTGGAGCCGGAATACGTCTTCGGCTCCCACTGCTGCGAAATCGCGTCCACCAGAACGAACGGACTCCCGGCGATCTCCCCGCTCGCGGTACCGACGACGGAACGTTCGCCGAGAATCGCGGCGTCGAGCCCGAACGTGCGTTTCAGGTCCTGAAGCCGACCGACCGAGAAAACGGGGTCGATTTCAAGCGAGGGCAGCGTCTCGTGCGCGATTTCCGCGGGGATCGACCAGTCGAAAAGCGCGTTGAGGGGCGCCATCTGCTCCCACGCCTTGGCCGTTTCGGCCCGGCGCTTCGCGTCGAGATCGGCGACCTCGGCGGAGGCCTTCCTCTGCCGCGGGACAAAAACCTTGCGCCAGAGGAGCCCGCCGGCGGATCCGGCGGCCAGCACCGCGGCGACGGCTTGCGGCGGAGGTTCGGGAACCGGCTCGCCGTTCCGGAGGGCGAGCGCCGCGACAACCGAGTACGCGACGACCGCGAGGACGGCCAACCAGAACGCGGCGCGGCAGAGCGCCAAAGCGGCGCCAAGCCGCCGAAGGCGCCGACGGGCGTCCGCGAGCGCCGTTTCAAGCGCCTTGACCGCGCGAACGGTCTCGCGGTTTTTCCCGGCGTCGACGCCGGACTTGGCGAGCAACGCCTCAAAACGAGCGGCGACGTTCGCGGCGTGTTTGTCGCGAAGTTCGCCGCGCCATCGCGCGACCGGTTCCCAGATTTCGTCCTGCACGGCAGAGCCCTCGCCGCCGCGACGGGCGGCGGAGCCTAGAAGAACGTGCCGCGCGCCTGCTGCCGCGTTTCGGCCGAGGCGGTGAACGGAATGCGGGTGGTATATCCGGCGCGGGCGGCGACGATCATCTTCGTGGGCCACCGGAAGATGTCGGAATTCCACTGCGCGACGGTGTCGTTGTAGAGCGCGCGGGCGGCCGTGATTTCCTTCTGCAGGTACGCATTCTGCTGGAGGGCGTCGGCGATCGCCTGGTGGGCCTTGAGATCCGGATACGCCTCGACTTGCGGGAACAGGCGCCCGAAGGCATGGTCAATGGCGCCGACCGCGGCGTTGCGGGCGGCGTCGCCTTCCGCCCCGCCCGCCGGACCGCGCCCGCCGCCGCGATAGGCGGCGACGGCGGTCATGACGTCCTTGTCGAGATCGACGGCCTTCTGGACGAGCGGCGCGACGTTCTGGAGAATCTGCACGCGCTGCTCCAGGTAGTTGTCGATCTGGGAGGCGTCCTGCTGGAGCTTCTGCTGGAGGCGCTGAAGGTAGTTGCGCGCCGAAATCTTCATGAAAAGGAAGACCAGTCCCGGCAGGATGCCGCAGATCCAGAGCGCCACCTCGAAGATCGTCGAGCCAGGGCCGACCCTGACCGGGATCTGCTTGTCGATGACGCGCGTGTCCCGGCCCGAGTCGTTGACGGGTCCGGAGGTTTCGTCGAGTTCGTTCGCCATGTCGTCCTGACTCCTTGCGGAAGCGGCCACACGAGGCGGCCGCGCGGGTTGAGCGGAAAAACGGGTGGTACCCCAGAGAGGGTTCGAACCTCCGACCCGCAGTTTAGGAAACTGCTGCTCTGTCCAGCTGAGCTACTGGGGTGTAAGGGGGGCGTCGCGCCTAAAGCGCCGCAGCCGCGGCGTCCGCCGCGCCGGCGACCGCCTCCGCGGCGGCTTCCACCGCGGGGGCCGCGACGTCCGCCGCGGCTTCGACCGCTGGCGTGACGGCCTCCGGCGCCGAAAGCGGGAGGATGCAGAGAATCGCAAAGACCATGACAAAGATCGCGACGGTCTCGATGACGCCGATCGCGGCGAGGTAGTTCGTAAGACCCTTGCCCGTTTCGGCCTGGGCGTCCGACGCCGCGGCGGCGGCCTGCCCCTGAAAGGCGGCCGAAGCGCAGATGCCGGTGCCGGCGGTGAGCGCGAGAATGACGGCCGCGAAACCGGCGCCGGGAATCGGATTCTTGGCGACGGAAAGGAGCATCGTCATCAGGATCATCCCGTACAGCGTCTGCGTGAGCGGGGCGCCGACGAACGTGAAGAGCGTGTACGGAGCCGGCTTGTTTTGGGCGTAGCACTTCTTCCATGCGCCGATCGTGGCGCATGCGGCCTTGCCGATGCCGATGGCGGAACCTGCGGCGCTGAGGCCGACGACGCCGATTGCGCCGGCGATGCAAAGTGCGGGATCGATTGACATTGCTTGGGTCCTTGGTGGTTCTGGCAGCGTCACGCGCGGCCGTGTGCGCAAAACGCGCAACGGGGATGCATCCTACCACAACACACGGCGAATTCCAACCCCGATCCGCGACGAGGGCAGGGTGGAAAGTTGCAGAATGTAATGGCGCACCCGTCCCGGGGTGCGCCATTACATTCTGCAACTTTCCCCCGTCACCGGCACCGAAAACGGCATTGAACCCGGTCCGGGGATGTGGTAGTCTCTCCCCCGTCCGCAAGAAAGCCCCGGCGGATGCTGGCTACGCAGCGAGTGTTGCGCTGGCTAGTGGATGTCGGGCATTGAAGCGGCTCCAGACGCCGGGAAAAAGGTGAACGAGATCGCCATCGGACTCAAAGGGTCCAAACACAAGCTCTACATCATAACTTGTGAAGATATTCCATTCAAGTATCATGACAGCACGGAAGCGGAATGAATCCGATGCCATGACCGATTGACATTGGCATTTGTGTCATTGATGCTCAATTGACATTTGTGTCATTGACAAAAACTCCAAATGATCACCATTGACAGAAACATCAATATCAATGAGGCTCGCGCGGCGGGACCGTATTTCGTGCACCACGGGGGCGAGGCTGGCGGTGGCTTCTACGACATCGCGCTCGAACCGCAGCTCTCCCGCTGGCCGGACATCGCCCACGCCGCGCTGATTGAGCTCAAATACCTCAAGCCAGGCGCCCCCCAACCGACGCCGGAAGCGCTTGCCGCCATCAAGGCCGAGGCCATCGACCAGCTCGACCGCTACTGCGCCGATCCGGCGCTTGTCGCCAAGTTCCACCTGAAACGCGATGCATCCAGTTTAAAGGCCCGAAGCGCCGATTTCCAGCCCGCAGGGCAATATACAGCCGCCGCAGGCGGCGATTTACAGCCCGAAAGGCGATTTCAAGCCGAAGGCGGCACCGTCTCCCTCCACCGCCTGGTCCTCGTCTTCAAAGGCGGCGACTGCATTCTCCTCGAGGAGGTCTAACGGCGCCACGAGGAGACACATCATGTCGACGCGGTCGAAAACGGTGCTGGCCTTTCTGCCCTCCGGCGGGGAAAACGAAGTGCGCATCCTGGGCGGCATCCAGGATGTGGCGCTGTCCAGGCACTGGGCGTTTTCCTCCGCGGAATGCCGGGATGGCGGAAACGGCGCGCTGCGGATACTCCGCTCCCCGGACGGTGGCACGGTCGGGGAAATGCTGGCCAAGATCAACCCCGATGGCGTCATCGTCATCCACAACGCCGTCAAGCCATCGACGTTGCGCCAGCCCGGTCGTCGCGCGATGCCCACCGTCTTCATCGACAGGCCCGTCGGCATCAAGGCCTCCAGACGCACTTTCCCCGTCTGCGTATTCGGGGAGGATGCCTCCTTCGCGCGGCTGGCGGCTGCCGAGCTTTTCCGCTCCGGCTTCCGAGACTACGCATTCCTCACCTATCCTGACGATCCGCCATGGAGCCGGGAGCGCGGAAAGTGCTTTGCGCGTATCATCGCCGAGGCGGGAATGGCGTTCCATCCGTTTCCGGCGCCGTCCGGCGGCAATGGCGCGACGTATCTCGTGGCGCACGTCGCGCCGTTTCTCGACTCGCTCCCGAAGCCATGCGGAATCTTCGCGGCAAACGACGCTCTGGGCGAGGCGGCGCTCCGCGTCTGCGCGCAACGGGGCTGGGCCGTCCCGCAGGACATCGCCATCGTCGGCGTGGACAACCTCGAATTCATCTGCGAGGGGACGACTCCGACACTTTCGAGCATCAGCCGCGACTGGAATTCCGAGGGGTGTGCGGCGGCAGAGCTGCTGGCGGAGTGGATGGCGGAACCGGATCGCCGTCCCGCCTCGCGCATCGTCCCCGCCTCGCATGTGGTGCGGCGCGCCTCGACGTTCTTCGCGGCCGACCGCCGCGTCGCGCAAGCCATGGAGTTCATCCGCCGCCACGCCTGCGAGGAGGGCTTTGGCCCGCGCGACGTCGTGCGCGAGATGGGATGTTCCCGGACGCTTGCTGACTCGCTTTTCCGCAAGGTCGATGGCCGCACCATTCTCGACGAGATACACGGCGTCCGCCTTGCGCGGGCAAAGGAGTTTCTCCTGCTGGGCAAACCGGCGGACTTTGTCGCCTCCGCATGCGGCTACGCCTCCTACGACGACTTCTGCCGCGTCTTCAAGCGGCGCGTCGGCTCCACCGTCCGCAAGTGGGCGCTGGCGGAAAAATCCCCTGTTTGATTTGTCGGAAAAATCGTTGTTTGATTTGCCGACAATTCGCATTGGGGAATACGGTACCCTTGTTGCCGTAAGCGCGGACCGCCCCCTGTCTCCCCCGTGGCCGGGGCTTTGTCGCGGCCTGTCGCGGACAAACAACATCCGGACAACAACAGGGAACACACCATGAAGACCACGAAACTGACCATTGCGCTTTTCACGATGACAGGCACCGCACTGCACGCGCTCGCCGGCGCTTCGACGAGTGGCACGACGCTGACGCTCACCGCCGAGTCGGGCGCGTCCTACACGCATTCAACGGCGATCCCGTCGTCGATCACGACCGTGAACAAGACCGGCGCGGGGGAAGTTGTGCTCGCCGCCGCTTCGCCGGATTGCAAGACGACGTCGGTCGCCATCCAGAGCGGCACGCTCACCATCTCCGATCTCGCGGCGCTCGGAGAAGAATCGCCGATTACCGGGTGGGCCTACACGACGCTGAAACTCAAAACGCCGCGCGCCGCCGATTCCAAGACCGGCCTCTTCCTGAATCACTTGATTACGCTTGGCAACTACACGACATTCGAATACGCACCAACGACATCCGGCGCCGATTCGGATCGCCTCATTTCGGCGCTGACGTTGACTGCCAACGCCACCGGCGGCGCAACGCTGAAGTCCGACGCCCGCTGGGGCATCTACCACGGACGGCTCAACCCCGTCGGCAATCCGATCAACAAGACCGGCTCCGGCGAACTGTTCCTCGAAGGGACGATCCTCGGCGCGGGCGCGATCAACCACAAGGGCGGCGCCATTTCGTTCAAAGGCGACATGACCTTCAACGCCACGTCCGCTAACAAGTTCGACTATACGACTTCGGGCCAAAGGCTGGCGTTCTACTCGGTGACGCGCCCGTTCCCCTACACGCTTGCTTTTTCCGATTGGCGGACATTGACGATCGGCTCCGGCTCCGGAGAGAACATGAACGTATTCACGGGGCCCGTCACGCTCGCGGGCTACACCATCGTCACGGCTGGCGATGACGATTGTTCGGCGCGTTTCGACGGCTCGGTCACGGGCGGCACCGGCGCGACGCTCAATATCGAAAAAGTCGCCAATTTCGGCCTCAACGGCGCGATGTCGCTCGACGGAACGCTCCAGATCGGTGCCGGAACATGGGCGCATTGCGCAAGCAACGTCGTCCGCAATGCCGGAAAAGTCCTCCTCGCCGGCGGCAACGTGCTTCTCTCAGGCGGCGAGTTGCAGACGCCGATGCTGCGCGTGGCAAACGGCGGCGCGTTCGGCGGCGCCCTGCTCCAGACCGGGGGCGTCCTTGTTGGCTCCTCCGCATCCGACACGACGCTGATAGGCGAACAGTCGGGAAGCCGGGGCTGCTACGCGATGGAGGGCGGTGAGGCCGTCTTGAGCAACGCCGTGACGCTGGCGAAGAGCGCCGGAAGCGTCGGCATTTTCATCCAGTCCAACGGCACGTTCCGCGCGCTGGGCGCGTTCCGGGCCGGCGACGCCGGCATGGCGATATTCCACCAGGGCGGCGGGACGTTTGGCGACGCGGATGAACCCTCCAACCTGGAGACTGCGGTCAATGGCGGCGTCTGCGAGTTCGCCGTGTCAGGCAACGGTGCGAAGCTCTTTGCGAACCGCATGACGATTGGCGGCACTGCGACGGGGGTGGCGGGGGCGATAGGCACCACTACCATAACGGTCGCCGGCGGGGGAACGCTGTCGGCGAGGCGCTTCGGCGTCGCCAATGCCGCAAACGCCATGGCCTCTGCCGTATTCCTCAATCTTGACGGAGGCATTCTGGCGCCGACGTCCAACGGCGTATGGAGCGTTTACGATGCTCTTCTTCCGGCGGCGACGGTTTACGGCGGCGGCGCGGTCATCGACACGTCCGATGCCGGCGGCGCGGTCGATTGGAAGGCACCGTTCCTTGCCCCGTCCGGCAAGACGATAGCCTCCATCACGCTCCCCGCCGAGGCGATGGCCGCGAGCTACGCCAACGGTCCGGCGCGAATCGTGGTCGAAGGTCCAGGTTCTGGCGCCTCCGCCTACGCAAGGGCCGATTTCGCCGCCAAGAGGCTTTGCGGCGTCGAAATCCTCTGCGGCGGCAGCGGTTACGACGCCACGACGCGCGTGTTCGTCGAAAGTCCCGACCGCGCGGCCCGGTGGGAATGCGCCTACGCCCTTGCCGACGCCGTCGGCGGCCCTCTCGTGAAGCGTGGCGGCAACAGCCTCTTCCTCCACGCCCGGAACACCTACTCCGGCGGCACCATCGTCGAAGGCGGGACGCTCGTCGCAAAGGCAGAAGGCTCCATTCCAAACAACGCTCCGCTGGCGGTCGCGGACGGAGCGGAACTGAACCTCTACTACAGACCGCTGACGGCAACCACGCTTTCGGGGTGCGGCCGCGTGACGGGCGGCAATGTCACGGTAACGGGCTCAATCCTGGCTTCAAGCGCCGACCTCTTTGCCGGACGCCATCTCTCCATCGAGGGTGCGTTGGCGATCACGGACGGGACGCGGTTCGTCGTCACCGACCCGGAAAACCTCGAGGCCCACGCCGAAGGGCGAGGAGCCGTGGCCATCACGGCGGCGTCCATCGCCGGCATGCCGGTCCTCGACGTTGGAAGCGCCTCTGCGGCGCGGCGATGGGCGCTTCACGCCAGGGGAAACACGCTTGTGATTTCGCCCGTGAACGCCTTCGTCATGGTGATCCGCTAGCGCCATGTTCCGCGGCTTTCCCTCCGTCGCGCTCGCGGCGGCGAGCGCATTCGCCGCCGCGGCGGACGTTTCCGGCACCGTGGTCCACTCCGTCCCGGAGGAATGTCGTTCGTCGCTGTGGAGCCTTTCCGTGGAGGGCGTTCCCTGCGGTGTCGCCGCAGCGCGGACGTGCGACGAGCCTTTCGGCGGATGGGGCTTCCGGCAGGGCGGCGAATACGCTTTCGCGTCGTTCGAGACGGACGGTGCCGCGACGCTCGTGGCGCGGACGCTACGGCCGCGCGATCTCTCCAGCATCCGCGTCCTGCCGGAAGATTCGCCCGTTACGATGCGGCAAAAGGGACTGGACGAGATGGAGCTGCGAATCGCCCGTCCCTGCCGCTTCTCGCTTGAACCCGACGGACGCGAAAGCCCGCTTCTCGTTTTCGCGGAAAAGCCGATGGACGACGTGCCGGACGAGGGCGATCCCCGCGTCAGGACGTTCGGCCCCGGAATCCACGACGTTGGGCGAATGGAGCTGAAGTCCGGCGAAACCCTCTACCTCAAGACCGGCGCATTCGTGCGGGGCGCCGTCTTTGCAAGCGGCGACGACATCCGCATCTGCGGACATGGCGTTCTCGACGGTTCCGTCTATCCCTGGCGCAACGGCCCGGTCCCGCATGTCATCCAGCTCAAGGAATGCCGCAATGCGCGAATCGATGGAATCGCGATTCTCGGCGCCTACCATTGGACGATCGTGCCGATCGGATGCGACGGTGTCGCGGTGCGCGGCGTCCGGTTTTGCGGCGGACGCGTCCAGAACGATGATGGCGTCGATCCCTGCAATTCGCGCCGCATCCTCGTCGAAGACTGCTTCTTCCGCACGGACGACGACTGCATCGCCGTGAAGGGAACGTCCTGGGGCGAGAAATATGGGCCGTGCGAAGAGATTGCGGTTCGCGATTGCGTCTTCTGGAGCGATCACGCCCGCGGCGTTCTTCTCGGCCACGAAAGTCTGTCGCCCCGCATGGCCGGCATTTCGTTCGAACGGTGCGACGTTCTCCGTTCGCGTCTTCCCGCCATCCTCGTCGAACCCGGCGAGGGGATGCCGGTCGAAAACGTTTCGTTCCGTGACATCCGCGTCCGCGACGACATACGCGACCCCGGATGGAGGGCCGTGAAAATCCACCCCTGCGTCTATTCTTTCACCAAGAAGAAGATTCCGGGCAGAGCGACCGGATTCCTGTTCGAGAATTTCGCCATCGCGGCGGCCACCACCAATGCGCCCGTTTATATTGGCGGCGGAGATGCCGCACATGGCGTCTCGAACGTCGTGTTCCGCAGTGCGACTGTCGCCGGAAAGCCGCTCTCGCCGGACTGCATCGAACGCGGCAATTTCGCCAAGGACGTCCGGATCGAGCCGGGGTCCGTCGCCCTGCCGGAGCGTTCCCCGACAAGGCCGTCGGCCCCGTGAAACCCGTGAACGGCGTAGGGCAGCCGCCCATGGTGGGCGCGCTGAAAGAACGGTAAAGCGCAACCGGACTAGAGGATGTCGATGGTCTCGCCGGCGAGGGCCTTGTTCATGCTCCGCACGGCGCAGAACTTGCCGCACATGCTGCAGGTGTCGGCGTGATCGTCCTCGGGAAGCCGGGCGTTCCGGACGGCGCGGGCGGTCGCCGGGTCGAGGGCCTCGGCGAACTGGGCCTCCCAATCGAGCTTGCGGCGGGCGTCGGCCATGCGATCGTCGCGGTCGCGGGCGCCGGGAAGACCCTTGGCGATGTCGGCCGCATGGGCGGCGATCTTCGAGGCCACGATGCCCTGCCGCACGTCGTCCACGTTCGGGAGCGCGAGGTGTTCCGCGGGCGTGACGTAGCAGAGGAACGCCGCGCCGCTCATCGCCGCGACGGCGCCGCCGATCGCGGCGGTGATGTGGTCGTAGCCGGGGGCGACGTCGGTCACGAGGGGGCCGAGCACGTAGAACGGGGCGCCGTGGCAGATCGTCTGCTGCACCTTCATGTTCGCGGCGACCTGGTCGAGCGGGACGTGGCCCGGGCCCTCGACCATCACCTGCACGTTGTGCTTCCAGGCGCGCTCCGTGAGCTCGCCGAGGCGGACGAGCTCCTCGATCTGGACGCCGTCCGTGGCGTCGGCGAGGCAGCCGGGGCGGCAGGCGTCGCCGAGCGACACCGTGACGTCGTGCTTCTCGCAGATGTCGAGGATTTCGTCGTAATGTTCGAAAAAGGGATTCTCCTCGCCCGTCATGCTCATCCAGGCGAAGACGAGCGAACCGCCGCGACTCACGATGTTCATCTTGCGCGAGCCGGCGCGAATCCGCTCCACGGTCTTGCGCGTGATGCCGCAGTGGAGCGTGACGAAATCGACGCCGTCCTCGGCGTGGAGGCGCACGACGTCGACGAAATCGCGCGCGGTCAGCGTCCCGAGATCGCGCTTGTAATGGATCACGGCGTCGTAGACCGGCACGGTGCCGATCATGGCGGGGCACTCGGCGACGAGCTTGCGGCGGAACGGCCGCGTGTCGCCGTGGCTCGAAAGGTCCATGATCGCGTCGGCGCCGAGTTCGACGGCGCTTTTCACCTTCTCCATCTCCACCTCGTAGTCGCGGCAGTCCCGCGAGACGCCGAGGTTGACGTTGATCTTGGTGCGCAGCGCCGATCCGATCCCCTCCGGCGAAAGGCACGCGTGCGCGCGGTTGGCGGGGATGGCGGCCTTGCCCTCCGCGACGAGCGCCATGAGGCGCTCCGGGGCCATCCGCTCCTTCTCCGCGACCGCCAGCAGCTGCGGCGTCGCGACGCCCTTGCGGGCGGCGTCCATCTGGGTCGTCCAGGGGACCTCCGCCCCGGAAATTTCCTTGTCGTTCATGGCCGGCGAGTCTACCACCGCCCCCCTGTTTCCGCAAATCCGCGATTCTGGTATCATTGGGCCGCAACCGTACAACCGAGGAGACAGACATGAAGCAATGCATGGATGCGGAAAACCTGCACCGCAGGCTGCGCAAGATCGTGGGCCAGGTCCAGGCGATCGACCGGATGGTGGACGAGGACGTGCCGTGCGAAGACGTTCTCGCGCAGATCCACGCCGCGAAGGCCGCCCTCAACAAGTGCGGCGGCGTGATCATGCAGGGGCACATCCAGCACTGCATCCGCGACGGGCTGCAGCACGGCGACGCGGACCGGATCATCGCCAACTTCGCCAAGGCCGTGGAGCGCTTCGCGAACATGAACTGAGGCCCCGGCGCCGCTTCCCGGCCGCCGTTGCGGGGGGGAGCGGACATGTGGTAGCATTTCCGGCGACATGGAAACCGAATTCGAGAAAACCGGGGAGCCGGCGCCGAAAGGCAGCCCGAAGGCGAAGGCGATGAACGCCGCCGCCGCGCGCCACGCGGCCCCGTTCCTGATCTGGATCGGGATCATGCTTCTGGCGCAGGGCATGCACCTCGTGCCGTCCTCGGCCTCGGAGGAGACGGAGGCCCTCGGCGTGATTTCCGACGCCGGGCTGTACGCGCTCCGCACCGTCGCCGTGGCGCTGGCGCTGGTCGTCCTGCGCCCGTGGCGGCACTCCCGCGGCCTCTTCAAGGCGTCGCACCTGCCGGCGGCCCTCGCCGTCGGAGCCGGGGTCTTCGCCCTCTGGGTCGCGCCGCAATCGGACTGGTTCGCCGCCGCCTTTCCGCGCCTGTCGGACCTCTACGCGCGCTACTGCGTCGGGTGGAATTTCGGCACGGCCCCCGATTTCGCCGATCTCGCGGCGAAGGCGCGGGAATGGTACCACCCGGCGCGGACCGGCTGGCCGCTCTTCGCCGTGCACATGCTGGGCACGTCAGTCGTGATCGCCGCCGCGGAGGAATTCTTCTGGCGCGCGTACCTCCTGCGCGCGGCGCGCACGCCGGACTTTCTCGACCTTCCGCCCGGGGAGTTCCACGCGGTGTCGTTCCTCGCCGTCTCCGCCGCCTTCGCCGCGGAGCACCAGGAGCTCGCCGCGGGCTTCCTCGCGGGCGTCGCCTACGGCCTTCTCTACGTGAAGACGAAGGGCGACGTCTGGAGCGCGGTCGCGGCGCACGCCACCACAAACGCGGCGCTCGGACTGTACGTGCTCGCGACGGGGCACTGGGAGTTCTGGTGAACATGGCCGGAGCCTGGTCGTCGCTCAGGGCCCGCGTCCGGGCCGATCCGTCGTGGGCCGCGTTTCTCGCGTTCGCGTTCCTCGCGGGGGTCGACGCGCGTCTGGCGCGCATCGCGGTGCTCGCGTGCGCGTTCCTTTCGCTGGTTTCGCCGACGCGTCGCCGCATGGTGCGCTTCACGGCGCCGGCCGCAGGGGCGCTCGTCTACATGGCGGTCGCCGCCGCGGTGTCGGCCGCGCTTTGGGCGACGCTCTCCGACCCTCTTCTGCGCCCCGCGCACGGCTTCCGCAAGCTCACGAAGCTGCTGTGGTTCGCGGCGATTCCGCTGTGCGCCGCGCAAGTCGATTCGCGCGACCGGCTCGTCTCCGCGCTCGGCGCGTTCGTGCGCGGCGCGGCGCTGACGGCCGCGGCGGACGTGTTCCTGAACCCGCTGCTGGCGCTCTTCCAGCTGCGCTTCCCGACCGAAGCGCAAGTCGCGGCCGGTCTCGCGCCGGGATTCGGCTCGGCGCTGCACTCCGCCGTCGCGGCGTTCGGAGACGACGCGGTGGCGTCGGTGAACCGCTGGATCTACGCGTTCGGCCGCGCCGAAAACTTTTCCGCGGCGCTCGCCAAGCAGGGCACGCTCGCGGACGCCCAGCGCCTCATGGCGGCGATCCCGGCGTGCATTTGCCTCGCTCTCGACGATGCGCGCGCCGCCCGGAGCGGCGGCGCGCGCGCCCGCGCCGCGGCGGCGAAGGCGATGCCCCTGACGCTGCTGCTCGCGCTCGGGCTTCTGGTCTGCGCCAAGCGCGGACCGGCGCTCGTGGCGCTCGCAGTCTCGGCCGCGGTGCTCCTCGCGCGGTTTCCGCGCCGGGCGGTGTTCGCGACCGTCGCCGCCGTGGCGCTCGCCGTGGCGGCGTCCCCGGCGCGCGTCCGCTACGCCGCGCTCCCGGGCGAACTTTCGCTCGATCGCGGCGGACGCGCGCTCATGTGGACGCGCCTCGTGCCGGCGCTCCACGCCGAACACCCGTGGGGCGTAGGCTTCCGCGCCCTCACGTGGGAGAAGTGCTTCGCGATCGACCGGCGCACGGAACTCGGGCAGGACCATGTTCATTCCGTGCCGCTCCAGACCTTCGTCGAACTCGGCTGGATCGGGCTCGCGGCGTGGGCCGTCTGGTCCGCGCTGTGCTTCCGGCAGCTGTGGCGGCTCGCGAGCCGGGCGGGGAGGCCGGACTCGGACTCCAGTCTCCCTGAATCGATCGCCTTCGCCGCTCCGCTCGCGACGTTTTCCGCGTTGTGGCTGTGTTCGCTCGCGACACCGAACCTCACCGATCCGGCGACGGTGTTGCTGTACGTTTTTTCAACCGGTCTCGCCGGTCCGTCGCTCCTGCGCGCGGCGGGGGGGCGCTGAGAGCGCGCAACGCGAGGATTTCCGGACATGGGAGGAAAACCGGCAAACGGCGCGAAGGACCGGAGAAACGGGTCGCGACAAGCGCCCGGGGCGGGCGTCCCGGCTCTGCCGCCTTTCCTCTCCATCGCGCCGGACGGCTCGCTGCGGATCCGGGTGCATGCCGTGCCTCGCGCGTCCTCGACCGGAGCCGCCGGGATGCAGGGCGCATCGCTCAAGGTGCGCGTCCAGGCGCCGCCGGAAGACGGCAGGGCCAACGCGGCGATCGTGGCGTGGGCGGCCGGCGCGCTCGGCGCCGCGAAGCGCGATGTCTCCGTCGCGGCCGGCTTTTCGTCTCGCGAAAAGATCCTCGTCGCGCGCGGCGTCCCGGACGCCGCCATCGCGGCCGCGGCCCTGTGGCCGGATTTCAACCAGCAAACGGACGGGCTTTCCCCGGAACGCAAATGACAGACGATACCGGAAAACCCTTTCTCTCGGTGTGCGTGATCACCGGGAACGAAGAGGAAAACATCGAACGTTGCCTGCGCAGTGTCGAATTCGCCGACGAAATCGTCGTCGTGGACAGCTTCAGCACCGACCGCACGGTCGAGATCGCGCGGCAGTTCACGGATCGCGTCTTCCAGCACCGGTGGCTCGGCTACATCGGGCAGAAGGCGATCGCGCGCAACCTCGCCCGAGGGGAATGGATCCTTTTCGTCGATGCCGACGAGGCCGTCTCCGGTCCATTGCGCGACGAGATCCTCTCCATGCTGCGCGGCGACGTGCCGGACGAGATTGCCGGATTCGACTTTCCGCGCCAGGTCTGGTACCTCCACCGCTGGATCCGCCACGGAGACTGGTACCCCGACACCAAACTTCGCCTGTTCCGCAAAATCCGAGGACGCTGCTGCGGCACCGAACCCCACGAGCGCATCGACGTGGACGGCGAGGTGCGCCACCTCTCCGCCCCGCTCCTGCACTACACGTACGACGACATCGCGGACCAGCTTTCCACGGTGAACCGGTTTTCGTCCATCTCCTCCCGCAACGAGAAGCTGCTCGACAAATCGGCCGCGGAACTGCTCTGGAGAATGCTTCTGCACCCTCCGTTTCGGTTTTTCCGCTGCTATTTCATGCGCAAGGGGTTTCTGGACGGCATCGCGGGTCTTGTCATCGCCGTCACGATCGCGTTCGGCACGTTCATCAAATACGCCAAGGTCTGGGAACTCAAGATGGGTCGAATGTCCGCCGCGCCCGCGGCCGCGGCCCTCCTCGCCGTTTTTGTCTCCGCCCTCCCCTTTCCCTCCGCCGCCGCGGAACCGGCGGACGCCGACGCGATCGCACCGCCGCCCGTCCTCGAAACCGAAGACCCGCATCCGGCGCCCGGCACCGCCGCGCTTCCGGAGGGGGACGCCGCCGCGCTTCTCGCCGCGTGCGCCGACCGGATGCCCCGGGACCGCGTCCGCATGTCCGGCTACGTCAACATGCGCCGCCGCTACGGCGTTTCCCTCAAGGAAACGAAGTTCGCGGTGGACGCCGATTTTTCGGCCGATCCGCCCGTCACCACGTACGTCGTGGGCGATCCGGACTCCGTCGAAGCGGACGTTGTCCAGGCGGTCCGAGACCCCGTGCGCGGACTCGTGCTCTCGCGCCAGGGAGGCGCGCCCGCGCCCGCCCCGGGCGACGCCGTGGCGGGAACGGACCTCGCGTGGTTTGACGCCGGCTTCGACTTCATCTGGTGGAAGCCGCTCCGCATCGCCGGCCGCGAGCGCCTGAAAGGGCGCGACTGCATCCTGCTCGACGTCGCGCCGCCCGACCCGTCGGACGACTGCGCGTTCGTCCGGCTCTGGGTGGACGCCGAAATGGTCTTCGTCGTGCAGGCCGCGCAGTTCGATTCCGAACTCCGCCAGCGCCGTACGCTCTGGGTGCGCGGCGTGCGCAAGAGCGGCGGGCGCTGGGTTTTCCGCGACCTCGAAGTCGAAACGCACGGCACCGGGCACCGCACGCGCCTGCACTTCGACGACGTTTCGTTCCCCGATTCCGGTTCCTGACCCGGAATCCGGCGCCCGGCGCCGCCGTCAGGACTTGAAATGCAGCAGCAGCGCCGAATTCGCGACCACGAGAAACGAACCGGCGTTGTGAACGAGCGCGCCGGCGACCGGGGGCAGAAGGCCCGCCGCCGCAAGCGCCACGGCCGCGAAATTGACGGCCATCGAGAAGACGAGCCCCGCGGCGATCGTGCGCCGGGTCTTCCGCGCGAGGCGAAGCAGGTGCGGCAGGCCCTTCATGCCGCCGCCCACGAGCGCGATGTCCGCGGCGTCCGCCGCGAGGTCGTTGCCGCTTCCGCACACCGCGATCCCGACGCGGGCGGCCTTGAGCGCAGGGGCGTCGTTCACGCCGTCGCCGATCATGCAGACCGGCCGGTCGTGCGCCTCGGACGCGACGACCCACGCCAGTTTGTCCTCGGGCAGGCAGGCCGACTTCACTTCCGAAATGCCCACGCTCCGCGCCGCCTCGCG
Organism: uncultured Verrucomicrobiota bacterium; assembly: GCA_946534105.1. GTDB lineage: Bacteria > Verrucomicrobiota > Kiritimatiellia > RFP12 > UBA3636 > UBA3636. The sequence continues at coordinate 4,175 of CAMNCG010000036.1, read as the reverse complement.
CGCCGCGCCCTCGTTGTCGCCCGTGAGCAGCACCGGCTCCACGCCGGCGGACCGAACGCCGGCCACCGATTCCGCGGCGTCTCCGCGGAGCGTGTCGGAGAGAGCCAGAACGCCCGCGGGAGAGCCGTCCACCGCGACGTGCACGACCGTGCACCCCCGCTCCCGCCAACGCCTCGCCACCTCGTCCGATTCGGCGGACGATCCCGCAAAACCGGCCGTCCCCGCCGCCACGGCGCGCCCGCCGACACGGGCCCGCACCCCGCGGCCGGGAACCATTTCGAAGGATTCCGGCTCGGCAAGCCGCCCGGCCTCCTCCCGCGCGCGGGCCGCGACGGCACGACCGAGCGGATGCTCGGAGCGGGACTCCGCCGCGCCGGCAAGCCGGAGAAGTTCCCCTTGAGAAACCACTCCGCCCACGGATTCCACGGCCACGACGCCGGGCTTCGCGAGCGTCAGCGTTCCGGTCTTGTCAAACGCCGCGCGCGAAACGCCCGCAAGACGCTCCAGCGCATCGCCTTCGCGCACGAGAAACCCGTGCTTCGTCGCGTTGCCGATGGCTGCCATCACCGCCGTCGGCGTCGCGAGCACGAGCGAACACGGGCAGAACACGACGAGCACCGCAACCGCGCGGAGCGCCTCGCCGGTCGCGAGCCACGCCGCGAGAGCCGTGGCAAACGCCGCAGCGACGATCCACGTCGCCCATCGGTCCGCCAGACGCACCATGCGAGTCTTCCGCGCGTCTGCGGCCTGCACGAGACGGATCATGCGTTGCAGCGTACCATCCGTCCCGTCGCGCGACGCGACGAAGTCGAACGCGCCGAAACGGTTCACGGAGCCGCTTGCCACGGAGTCCCCCGGCCCCTTGTCCTCCGGCATCGGCTCGCCGGTCACCGCCGACTGGTCGAGCGCGGTGTGGCCGTCCGAAACCGTTCCGTCAGCCGGAACGGTTTCGCCCGGCAGCACCCGGACCCGGTTCCCGGCGCGCACCTCGTCCGCGGGAACCATGCGCTCCGATCCGTCCTGCGCGACGATCCTCGCCATGCGGGGTGATAGCGACACGAGACGCTCGATCCCGCGCCTGGCGCGCCGCACCGTCCAATCTTCCAGCTCCTCGCCGAGGGCCATGATGAACGCCACTTCTCCCGCGGCGAAGATTTCCCCCGAAGCGAGAGCCGCGACGAGCGCCACCGCGACGAGAAGGTCGGCCTTGACGTCGAAGGCGCGGACCAGCGCTTCGACGGCCTCGATCGCAATCGGCACGCCGCACAGGAGCACCGCGATCCACGCCGGATCGACCGCCGTTCCGCCCACGACCGGCGCCGGGGCGAACAGGCTCCACGCAAGCGCCGCCGCAGAAAACGCGATCTTCGCGACCGTCATCCAGCCCGATCCACCAGATCCACCATCCTTTTCCGCGCCCGCTCCGCAGGCGCATCCGCCGGCGTTCGCTCCTCCGCCGGCGCATTTGCGCCGACAGTTCTTCTTCTCGATTCGTTCCGTTTTCGGGTCGGTCATGGGTCGTTCCTCGTCGTGGGGCATCGGGAATGGCCGCCATTATACCTATAGGGGTATGGGTTGTCAAGCGCCGGATTTTTGCCGCTCCGGAGCGCGGTTTGCGCTCCGCCGCGCTGTTTGGTAGACTTCGCGCCAAATGAACCCCCACGGAGCAATCCGCCCAATGTAACCACCACACACAACTGAACCCCATTTTGCGCATCTGCGCAACGCGACGTTCGACTTGAAAGCCTAGGAAACTCTCAAAGAACTGAACTCGAGTTGGCAGAAGCGCGCCCGCAAAGAGCGCGCTTTTTCTGCTTCCTCACAGTCAGTTCGGGCCTTCCTAGGCGCCCCAAGTCGAGTGTGAGGCCAAGGGAAAAGGCGCGCCCCCTTTTTGAAGCGCCGATTCGTCTTCCTCCCGTCGTGCGGGGACGGAGGAAGAAAAATGGCAAAATCAGGGAACAAGTCGCTGGGCGACGCGAAGAAGGCGAAAGAAGACGAGTTCTACACGCAACTTTCGGACATCGAACACGAACTCGTCCACTACCGCGAACACTTCCGGGGCAAGACGGTCCTCTGCAACTGCGACGATCCGCGCGTCTCCAACTTCTTCCACTATTTCGCCTATCAGTTCGAGGCCTTGGGTCTGAAACGGCTCATCACGACCTGCTACAAGAGCCAGGAGCGCGATCTCTTCTCGCAGCACGACTGCGAGCGAGCCATCTCGCTCGTCTACGACGGCGACAAGAACGGCAACCGCGTTCCCGATCCGGAGGAGATTGGCATCCACGTGCTGCAAGGCGACGGCGACTTCCGGTCGCCCGAATGCATCGAGCTGATGATGCAGGCCGACATCATCGTCACCAACCCGCCGTTTTCGCTCTTTGGCGAATATGTGGCGCAACTCATGCGATTCGACAAGAAATTCGTCATCATAGGTCCGAAGAACGCCACGCACTACAAGGATGTGTTTTCCCTGATCATGGAGAACAGATTGTGGTTGGGGTATGGCTTTACGGCAGGCAATGCGTTTTTCAGAATTCCAAAGGCCCGGATTCGTGAGTTTTCTGATGGCGTCTACGATCCGAACACCGGGCTTGTCAAGTTCCGCAACTGCTCTTGGTTCACGAATCTCGACATCCAAAAACGCCACGAGGATTTGATCCTCTACAAGCGCTACACGCCGGAAGATTATCCGACCTACGTGAATTTCGAGGCGATCGACGTCGGGAAAGTCACGGACATTCCCTGCGACTGGGACGGTCTGATGGGCGTGCCGGACACGTTCCTCGAACAATACAATCCGGACCAGTTCGAACTCGTCGGCCTCGGCAGCGGGGACTTGGCCAAGCAAATCGGCGTAAAACGCAACTACCGGGGACGGACGGACGTCGCGCTCAAGGTCGACGGCAAGGATAAATGCCCCTATTCCCGCATCATCATCCGCAAGAGGAAACGGACATGAACATCGATCCCATCCGAATCAGGGTCGCCGACCTCGTGGCCGGCTACGAGGACAAAGGCGAAATCGGCGTTGTCGGCTACGGCGGAAAACTGGACATCCGGCCGGCCTACCAGCGCGAGTTCGTCTACAAGGACCGGCAGCGCGACGCCGTGATCGACACCGTGATGCGCGGCTACCCGCTCAACGTCATGTACTGGGCCCGGCGGGCGGACGGATCGTTCGAGGTGCTGGACGGCCAGCAGCGCACACTTTCCCTGTGCAAGTATTTCAACCGCGAGTTCGCGTTCGACATGCGCTATTTTCAAAATCTGCAGGACGACGAACGCGCCAAGTTTCTCGACTACGAGCTGTCGATCTACGTCTGCGACGGATCGGCGAGCGAGAAACTCGGCTGGTTCCGGACCATCAACATCGCGGGCGAAAAGCTGACCGACCAGGAATTGCGGAATGCGGTCTACGCCGGTCCGTGGACGATGGACGCAAAACGCTATTTCAGCCGCGTGAACTGCCCGGCCAAGAATGTCGGTGGCGACTATGTCTCGGGAGCGTTCGACCGCCAGGAGGTCCTCGAAACGGCGATCCGGTGGCTGTGCGGCGGCGAGCCGGAAGGCTACATGGCGATGCACCAGCACGACGCCTCGGCCGCGCCGCTCTGGCTCCATTTCCAGAACGTGATCTCGTGGGTGCGGACGGTGTTTCCGCACTATCGCGCGAAAATGAAGGGGCTCGACTGGGGACGCCTGTTCCGGGAATACGGAACGGACGCTTACGATCCGGCGGCGCTCGAAAAGCGCGTGGCGGAACTGTGGAAGGACGACGAAGTGCAGAAGCAGTCCGGGATTTTCGAGTTCCTGCTTTCGGGCGAAGCGCCGCACAAGCGGAAACTCCTCAACCTGAGGACGTTTTCGGAATCGCAGAAAGAGACCGCCTACGCGAAGCAGGGCGGAAACTGCGCCCGTTGCGGAAAGCACTTCGAGATCGGCGAAATGCAGGGCGACCACATCGTACCATGGCACATGGGCGGCAAGACGGAGCCGGCCAACCTGCAGATGCTCTGCGCAAGATGCAACCAGGAAAAAGGCGGCGCTCTCCTGTAGTTTCGCCCCTGAGGTCACGAAAGAACACGAAAGCCACTGCCCCGCACGGACCGCGCTTGCACGGGCCGCAAAAGCCGCTCTGTTGGGCATGAACAGAGGACGAAACGTTGTTTTCA